>PMBT01000041.1 GCA_003153035.1 Opitutia bacterium | reverse complement strand
GACTACCTAACTAGAAAACGCTCTAGAGCGGTTTCACGAAAACTGTAGCCGTAGACTGCTACCAAATGGAGGGCGAGGCTCCCGCCGAGCCGCGGCGGACACGGAGGTCCGCCCTCCATCCAAGCGCGGCTACGAGTCTATTTAGATTCA
Source organism: Opitutia bacterium (assembly GCA_003153035.1). Classification (GTDB taxonomy): domain Bacteria; phylum Verrucomicrobiota; class Verrucomicrobiia; order Opitutales; family Opitutaceae; genus Fen-1467. The sequence continues at coordinate 33,964 of PMBT01000041.1, read as the reverse complement.
TAGCAGCGGACAAGTTGGGCGTTGGTTGCCCGCTTGTCCGCTTTTTCATGGCATCTACATCATTCATCGAAGGTTTGTGTTCCTCTGAGGACGACCACGGTTCGACCGCACGATCTGGGCTAAGGCTGCGGGGTAAGGACCAGTGTGTTGGACCCTGCGGGAACGCGGTGCTCCGTGGTCAGGCCCGATGGCCAGCGTACGCGGACCGCCCTCGGCGGGCTGGCGTCGGGAAACCCAAAGAAACCAACCGCGGTGGACTGGCTGTAGTAGCCGGAGCCGGCATAGACCTCGCTGGTCTGGGTCAATCCATCCATGAGTTCGACCGTGAGGCGCGCGCCCACGGCGGTCGGATTTCCGTTGGCTCCCTGTAGCTGGATGCGCAAAAAATGCCGGCCGGCCATGCCGCGGTTGCGAAAGGCCAGCGTGGTCTGGTTGTTCCGGGTGACAAGAAAGTCCGGCCAGCCATCCTGATCAAGGTCGAGCACGGCCAGCGCCTTGGCATCGCCGGGCACGATCAGTCCGCTCTCGGCTGGCGGCACTGGCGTGAAATGACCGTGCCCGTCGCCGCGCAGCAACTGGCTGAGCCCGCCGTCGAACCGGCCGACGGCTGGAATCGGTGCGTAGGAATTCTGCACGGCGTAGATGTCCGCGCGACCGTCGCCATCGAAATCTCCGGCGGCCAGGCCCTGAATCGGCGCGATTTGCGCCAGGCGGGGCAGCGGCTCGAAACGATAGGTGCCGTCGGGCTGGCTGAGGAACACCCCGCTGCGCAATTCCGTGGCGGCCAAGCGCCGGGCTGCCGCCAGTTTGTTCTCGCCAAGGATCTCGCCCAGGGTCGCCCGGGCATAGGCATTGTTCTGGGGAAAGCGTCTGAGCACGGAAGGAATGGCGGCGCCGAGATCCCGGCGGTTGCGCCAGGGGAACAGACGGTCTCCTTCATAATAGGCTTCTACAATCTGGGGTTCCTCCCCGTTGTCGTTGAAATCACCAAAGAACAGCAGCGCGGGATGCTCCGGGCTCGCGTGGTATTGGGTGTTGAGCCCAACGTTGCCGACCACGTAGTCGATCCGGCCGTCGCCGTTGAAATCCGCCGCGGCGATCGACGTCCACCAGCCGGTGCCGGCGGCGGCAAAGCCGGCCCGCTCGGTCCAGTCCTCGAAACCCCGGCCTTGGTTGTTATGGAAATACTTCACTGGGCCCCACTCCAGTGTGACCAGCAAATCGGGCCAGCCGTCGCCGTCGACATCACTCCAGAGGGCGGCCGTCACCATGCCGACCTCGCGCAGACCCGGCGCGATCCGGTCGGTGACGTCTTCGAAGCGGCCGCCCCGGTTGGCGAGTAGCGCGCTGCGCGGAGCCAGCGGATACTCGCCGGGCAGCACGCGCCCGCCAATGAAAACGTCGAGCCGGCCGTCGCGGTCGAAGTCAGCCGCGACCACCGCGCCCGCGCTGATCGGCAGCGGCGGCAGGGCGTCGGCGGGCGCGGGTCGGAAGCCGCCGTGTCCATCGTTCAGATACAACCTGGGTTGAAACTCCTCGGCGCCGGCCGGCAGGCTGTTGCCGCCCTTGGTCACCAGCAGGGCGTTCCTTCCGCTGCCGTCGGCGTCAAACAACAACACCGGACCGTCGTCGACTGGACCGGCCGGCAGCAGCACCGACGTTTCGAGATTGGCGAACGGTCCCGCCGGCGAGCCCAGCTGCACGCGAACCGGGCTCCGGGTGGTTCCGCCCAGAACCACATCGTCCACCCCGTCTCCATTCACCTCCCCCACCGCCAAAGCGGGACCCCGGCGGTTGAGCCGGGCGGGCAACAGCCGCTGTTGCGCGGTTTCGTCGACGGGCTCCTCCCGCGACTGCAGCGCCAGGCCGGCGGCCCGGCTCACCTCGGCGAACTGGCCGCCCGGAGGCGCGCTCGCCTCGGTCCGCAGCGCCGGCGCTGGGCCCGGCGGCTCGGTGATCGTATAATGTCGGTCGACCGCCAGGTCGGTGAACTCCTGGGCCAGTCCGCTCGGCCAAGTCACGGCCAGATGCTTGATGACCGGATCGTCCCCGAGCCCGAAATGCAGGATCGGTTCGCTGCTGGAAAGAACGCCGCGCGCCAGGATCAACTGGCGCACCTGCACGCCCGCGGCGCTCTCGATCCGGACGGTGGCGCCGACGCCAAAATGGTTGGAGATGGTCCCGCGAAGTTCAATGATCACCCGGTGGCCGGTGTCGCAGTCATTGCGGAGAACCGTGACTCCCTTTTGAAAGTTGGAATACACCAGATCGAGGTCGCCGTCACCATCCAGGTCGCCAAACGCCGCCCCGAAGCCCACGCTCCGCTGGTTGAGCCCCCAAGCGGCGCTGACGTTTTCAAACTTCAGGTTGCCCAGATTGCGAAAGGCCAGCTTGGCCTCGGCCAGGATAGGGCTGTCGCGCATGATCCGCAGCCGTTCCGGCGGGGCCTCCGCACTCATCTGCCGCGTGAGGAGGTCGACGTTGGTCGCCTCCCGGTGCATGCCGTTGGTCACGAAAAGGTCGAGCCGGCCGTCATTGTCCAGGTCTTCAAAGCGCGGCCCCCACGTCCAGTCGGTGGCGGCGAGGCCGGCGAGATACACGGCTTCGAGGCAGCGACCGGTTCCGGTGTTGAGGAAGAGCGCACTGTGCTCGTATTGCGGCGCCACCTGGGGATTCCGGTCGTCCTCCCGGGTGCGGCCGCGCGAATCGGCCATGCCGCGCTGGTCCTTTTCATGCGTGGTCGCGGCCATGTCGGTGATCAGGAAATCGATGAGCCCGTCATTGTTCACATCGCCCAGATCCGCGCCCATCGAGGAGTAGGTCGTGTGCGGCACCACCTGGTCGAGGACATTGGTGAAGGTACCGTCGCGGTTGTTGTGGTAGAGCTTGTCGGGCGGTGCGAAATCGCTGCCCACGTAGAGGTCGGGCCAGCCGTCGTTGTCGTAATCCCACCAGATAGCGGAGTGCCCCTGCCCTTCCCCGAAGATTCCCGCCCGTTCGGTTACATTCGTAAACGTGCCGTCGCGGTTGTTGTGAAACAGGTAGTTCTTCTGGCCGTTCGGATGCGCGTTGGTGTCCAGTAGATTGGTCAGAATGAAGACATCCAGCCAGCCGTCGCGATCGTAGTCGCAGAAGGCGGCCATGACCGACGCATCCTTGACATCCAGTCCGTAGGCATGGGCCATCTCTTTGAAGGTCCCGTCGCCCTGGTTGATATAGAGGAGGTTGGGGGCGTTGAACCGGCAAACATAGATATCCAGCCGCCCGTCGTTGTTCACGTCGACGAAGGTGGCCCCCTGCTTCCAGATCAGCGCGGCCGCCCCGTGATCCCCCACTCCAGCCTGGTCCGTGACGTCCGCGAATTTCCAGCCGCCGAGATTGCGAAAAAGCCGGCAACTCTCGGTCTTGCTCACGACAAAAACATCAGGCCGGCCGTCGCCGTCATAATCTCCGATGGCCACCCCGGTGCCCATGGCGCCGCTTTCGAACTCGTGATTGAGCTCCCCCCACATTTTGGAGTCCGCATAGTCGTTGGTGGTCACGATGCCGGTTTGCTGGGAGGACAGCTCCGTGAACATCGTCGCCCCGCGCGGACCGGAACGCGGCGCCAGGGGTCGCCCGACGATTCCCTCCGCCGGCTCCGCCGCCCCGGCCGGCACTCGCGGAAACCAGAACCCCGCCAGCAGTCCACAGACGATGAGCAGTTCCGCGGGACTCCGTGCCGCCCGTCGAACTGGGTTTGCCGAAGAGTGCATGGGGCGCGACCATGGAGCGCGGCACCAACCGGCGAGTCAAGATTGCGTTGGTTTCGCCAGCGACCGGACTTTCCTTGCTCCCACTCCTCCGGACGATTCACTGGAGGCTGCGCAATAACTGAATCACAATAATCCATGATCCTCTCGGTCTAGGAGGAATTCCCAGACTCCAATGCAACCCGTTCTCCGCGGATTTCACGGATGGGCGCGGATTGGTTGGTTCTTATCCGTTTCATCCGCACAATCCGCGGAAAAGTCTTTTCACTATTGGCCTGCGGCTCCGCCGCGCTAGGACTCTGCCCTGAATAGAATGAGCGTGTTTCCCCGGATTTCCTCGCTGGTCTGGCTGATTGCACCGGTCTGTGCCTGCGGCTTGGTCGTCTGGTCCAGCCAAGGAAGACTGCAGCGGGTCGAGTATGTCTCCGGCCTGGCCGGCCGGGCCGGGCCCGTGGATGTTATCGATGCGGCCTCCCCGACCGGTTATGCGAACGGGCAGCGGGAGTTGATCGTGCCGGAGCGCAATGAAACCAGCTTTGGCTGGCTGGCGCAGACCCAGCAGATGTTCGCACGTAAGGAATGGCGGGTTCGTCACATCGACAGTGACAATGCACCCTTCGGCCGCGAAGTGCTGGCAACCTCGCCTTACCGCTGGTGGCTGGGGCTCGTCGCGTGGGTCGATCACACCGTTTCGCGCCGGCCGATCGGCCTCTCGGTGGAACGGGCCGCGCTTTTTGCGGATCCGCTGCTGCACGGGCTGGCGCTGATCGGGGCGACGGCTTTTGTTGCGTGGCGGTTCGGGGCCTTCGCTGCCGGGTTGCTTTCGCTTGGACTGGCGGCCGCTTTTCCGTTCGCGGCGGGATTCCTTCCGGGCGTGCCAGATCATCACGGGCTGGCGCGCATCTGCGCCCTGGGGAGCCTGCTCGCGCTGCTGGCAGGAATGCGTGATCGCCGGCGGGGCAGTCGCTGGTTTACCCTGGCGGGAATTCTGGGTGGTTTGGGCATGTGGGTCGACGTTCCCTCGCTGGTGCCGATCATTGCAGGGATTCTCGCGGGCGCGTTGATGGCCGCCTGGATCGCGCGGCCGACAGCCGCGGGAAGTCCGGCCGGCGACGCACCGGTTCCGCCCTGGCGGGCCTGGGCGCTTGGTGGCGGGGCGACAGTCCTGGCAGCGTATTTGCTGGAGTATTCTCCTGCGCACCTGGGATCCTGGAACCTGGAGTCGGTCCATCCGCTCTACGGTCTCGCCTGGATTGGCGGGGGCGAGTTGCTGGACCGAGCCGTGGTCTGGATCTACCGGGAAAAGGTCTCCGCGAGCTTCCGCAGCATCATGGTGGGCGTCCTCGCCGCCGCGGCGGTCGTGGCGGTGCCCGTTGTCATTTGGAAGACGGGGAACCGGGGATTTCTTGCCCGGGATCTGCTGTCCGTGCGCCTGACCAGTCAGCCCGACGGAATTGTCTCCGCAAGCCTTCGAGCCTGGTTGGCCCGCGATGGGATCAGCGCAACGGTTCTGGCCACCTTCGCGCCGCTGTTGGTATTGGCGCCGGTGGGATGGCGGACATTGCGCCGTCAGTCAAATCTGGAATCCCGGCTTCTGCCGGCGGTCGCGTTGGGGCCGGTGCTGGTCGCGCTTGGCTTTGCCTGCTGGCAACTGAGCTGGTGGCATCTGCTTGATGGTACGCTGCTGGTGCTGATGGTCGCCGCCGTTGCCGGAGAAGAGCTGGTGGTTTCCCGATCAACCCGGTGGCGGTGGTCGGTGGTCATGGCTCTCGTTGTTTTGCCCGGACTGGTTCAGCTTCTGCCGGGGAAGCCAGCCAACGTGCGGATGATCCTCACGACATCGGAGGCCGAGGAGTTGATCGAGCGGCATCTGGCGCACTGGCTGGCCAGGCATGCGGAAGAGGCCGGGGCGGTGGTCTATGCGCCTCCGCATGAGACCACGACGCTGTGCTTTTACGGCGGACTGCGCGGGGTCGGGACCTTCGCCGCCGAGAACCGGGCGGGGTTCGGGGCGACCCTGATGATTGCCGGCATGAATACGATGGGGGAAGTGCAGGCGTTGATCCAGATACGCGGGATCCGGTACATCATCGTGCCCTCGTGGGACCCTTTCTTTGACGAATTTGCCAATCTCTATCTCGACAAGCGATTCGCCGGCCGGACGAGTTTTCTAATCGCCGGACTGCGGCGCTGGAATCTGCCCGTCTGGTTGCGCCCGCTGCCCTATCAAATGCCGGAAATCAGTGGGTTTGAAGGGCAGTCGGCCTTGGTTTTCGAGGTGGTCGATGACCAGAGCCCCGCGGTGGCGACGAGCCGGCTGGCGGAATACCTCGTTGAAACAGGGAGACTTGACCAGGCGGCCGCCGTCGGGGAGGAACTGCGGCGTTTTCCGGGAGACATCGGCGCGTTGGCGGCACGGGCGCAGGTGCAGGGCGCCCGGGGCGACGCGGCGGGGCTGGCGCAGACCGTTGATCTCGTGCGGTCGCGTCTGGCCAACGGCGCGGATCGCTTCCTGCCGTGGGACCGGCGGGTCAGCCTGGCCATTGTGCTTGCGCAGGGCGCCCAGATCGAGCCGGCCCGTGAGCAGCTGCGCCGCTGTCTGACGGAGCTCGATGAGAAAAGACTGCGTTTCCTCACCGCCGGCTCGCTGTACAATCTGCAGGTGTTGAGTCGCGCACTGGAACTTCCGATCGCCGATCCGAGATTGCGCAAGCTGGCCGTGGCACTGCTGCCGGCCGAATTGAGCGGCCGCCTCTAGCCCGGCCGCTAGAGCGGTTTCACGAAAACTGTAGCCGTAGACTGCTACCAAATGGAGGGCGAGGCTCCCGCCGAGCCGCGGCGGCGACGAGTGCGATAGCCTCGGCGGACACGGAGGTCCGCCCTCCATCCAAGCGCGGCTACGAGTCTATTTAAACCGCTCTAGGTCCGCGTTTGCGCCGAGTCCGTGCAATTGTAGGAGCCTACTAGCAGGTGATTCCTCCCTCTGAAATCGCCCGCAAGCAGGCTCCCGCACGGTCCGCCAATTGGCCAAATCATTCGCGAACGAGGCCATCGTCCAGTCGCAAAAATCAGTCCGAGTGACAGCTACTGCGGCGCAAGACGGAGGCGGGCAAGGCCGTCGCGCGCCTCGGCTGAAGCGGGCGCGCGGCGGAGGGCCTCTTCGAAGCTGGCCGCCGCTTCCCTCCTCCGGCCGGACCGCTCCAATGCGCGGCCCAAGCTGCACCACGCCGCCGCGAGCCCGGGACTGCGCTGCACCACGACGCGGAACTCGGCGACCGCCTCGTCAAGCCGCCCGGTATCCAGCAACGCGAGCCCGAGATTGTACTCGGCTTCAAGATAGTCCGGTCGGTTCTGCAGTGCGCGCTGGTACTGCTCGATCGCCTCCTGCATCCGACCCGAGGAATACAGGACGGCACCGAGACCATTGTGGGCCTCCGGGAAGCCGGGGCTGAGCAGCAGCGCCCGCTCATAATACCCGATCGCCTCCGTCACCCGGCCGATATCGGCGAGCGCATTACCCAGGTCGTTGCAGAGATCGGCGCGCTCGGGGTTGAGTTGCACCGTCCGCTCATAGATTGGGATGGCCTCGGCGATGCGGCCGGCCTGCAGCAGCGCGTATCCCAGGCAAAAATCGGTCAGTTTGGAGTTGCGCCGCAGCGCCTGCTCGTAGAACGGAACGGCCTCGTTGGCGCGGCCGGCCTGCAGCAGCGCGCTGCCCAAGCCATAGCCGGAGAGTCTGGGATCGAGCCGCAGCGCCTGCTGATAGAACGGAACGGCTTCAGCGGCGCGGCCGGCCTGCAGCAGGGCACCTCCCAGGCCAGCTTGGGCGCGGGCGTTGTCAGGGCACTTGGCCACCGTGTCGGTCCAGATGGCAACGGCGCTGCGGTAATCGGCATTCCGGCGAACCGTCAATCCGCCAAGTGCGACGGCAAAAGCAGTGCCGACATAAAGACCGTGCCGGCCGCTCAAGCGGAACAATCCTAGGACGACCAGCGTGACTACCGCGGCAAGCGGCAGGTACATCCGGTGCTCGGCGAGGGTCTGGGTCACCAGCGGCAACACGCTCGAACTCGGGGCGAGAATCGCAAAGAACCAGACCCCGACAAATCCCCAGACTGGCCGACGCCAGAGCGCCACGACAGTCGCGACGCCAAGGGCACCAAGGAAAAGAAAGCACGAAGCGATGACCGCCGGATTGCGTGCGATGTACGTGCCATAATCAAGCACCAGAGGATGGGGCCAAATGGAGAGCTTCAGATACCGGACAATGCCTTCGGCCTGAGTGCACAGATAGGTCCACCAGGTTAGCTCCGCGGTGAAGCCGCAGGTTCCACCGCGATTGCCCCGCCCCATCCCGAAAACAAGCCAGGCGAGCAAAATCCAGGTTGCTCCGAGCGAAAGATAGCTCCACTTCCGGCGATCCCACGCCGCGCGGAAGGTTCCGGCCACAAACGTCCGGTCGTAGAGCAGTACAATGAGCGGCGCGCTCACCATGACCTCCTTGCTGGCCATCCCCGCCAGGCACGCGGCGAACGCCAGAATCTGCCACCTCAACGGCCGCAGCGACTCCATCGCGCGGATCGCGGCATACAGCGTCAGCAGATAAAACAACCCCATGAGCGATTCGGTTCGCTGCACCACACAGATGACCGACTCGGTTTGCAGCGGGTGCAACATCCACCAGAGTGCGGCTACGAACGCAATCGGTCGGGCCTGGTCGCCGAAACGCGGACGAAGCACCGACTGCCGCAAGGTGCGCCGCACGATTCCGAACAGGGCCAGCGCCGCGCAGAGGTGAATGGCCAGATTGCCCGCGTGGTAGCCGCGCACGTCGAACCCGCCGAGGGCGTAGTTGATCGCAAAGGAAAAATTGATGACCGGTCGATTGGTCACGCCCTCGCCCATGGCAGGCGGCGACAAGGCGTCCCCGGGCGGCCAGAGCTTCCGGATCGTCAGATTGTCCGTGATTGACGGATCATCGTCGAACAGCAACGGGGCGGAAAAGGAATAATGGTAGGCGACGAGGCCCGCGAGCAGGAGTCCCGCGACCGTCAGGAACATCGCCCGCATCTCGCGTGGCTTTGACGGGCTGGCCGTGGTGGCGATCAGCGGTTCCTCCATGATCTCTGGCAGGTGCGCAGGCCTTGACCTGCAGGCTTCATAGTCTCAGTCGTTGGCACGGTCATCCTCCGGTTCCCGTTCACCGTGTCGTCGGGAACCGCCGGATCCGCAGGCAAGACGGTCTTGCGTCTATCGGACTTTGTCCAGAGTGATCCGCGGAACCCCGGCGGTGAATCCGTAGGATTCCGGCATGCCATCCGGCCACACCATCTTGATGATCTTCGGTATATTCTCGGCGCCGGACCCGGAGAAAGCCAGCGGTGCGGGGACAACTAAAAAGGTCAGGTCTTAAAGCTTGTTGCCGAAACCAAGCGGCCGTGGCGCTGCGAATTCAGGAGCCTGGCCGCAGGCAAATTCCATGATGCCTATCACAGGGGATCGCCTGCGAGCAGGCCCCTACAGCAGGCCAAACCAAGAGCATGATTTGGGCAACACGCCCACAAAGTTGACTCTATTCCATCCCCTCTAGAGCGGTTTAATTAATAGGCTCTAGACTGTTTTCACGGTTGTTTCTCGCGACTCACCCTGCCGGCGCGGAGAGGGTAAGCGTGGTCGTTCCGGGCGGGCAGTCGTATTCCGTGGTGGTGCCCGCCGGCCAGCGGACCCGGATTCTCTTCGGCGGATTGCCTTCGGGAAACCCGAAGAAACCAGCCGCAGTGGACTGGCTGTAATAACCCGAACCGGCGTAAACCTCGCTGGTTTGGGTTGAACCATCCGTCAGTTCGACGGTGATGCGCGCGCCGACGGCGGTCGGATTGCCGGCCGGCCCCCGCAGCTGGATGCGCACCGAATGCCGGCCGGCCACGCCACGGTTGCGGAAGGTCAGGGTCGTGCCGTGGTTCTGGGTGACGATGAAATCGGGCCAGCCATCCTGATCGAGGTCGAGGACAGCCAGCGCCTTGGCATCGCCGGGAGCGACCAGGCCGCTTTCGGCTGGCGGCACCGGCGAAAAATGCCCATGGCCGTCGCCGCGCAGCAACTGGCTGAGCCCGCCGTCGAAGCGGCCCACGTAGGGAATTGGTGCGAAGGAATTCTGCACCGCGTAGATGTCCGCGTAGCCGTCGCCATCGAAGTCCCCGGCGGCCAGGCCCTGGAACGGCGCGATCTGTGCCAGGCGCGGCAGCGGCTCGAAACGATAGGTGCCGTCGGGCTGGCTGAGAAACACACCGTTGCGAAACTCCGTGGCGGCAAAGCGCCGGGCGGCGGCCAGTTTATCCTCTCCGAAAATCTGGGCCAGCGTGAGGGGAGCATAGTTGTCGGACCACGGGAAGCGTTTCTGAAAATCCGGGAACACGGCCGTCATGTCCCGGCGCGTGCGCCAGGGATAGAGCTTGTCACCTTCGTAGTAACCCTCGATGAGCTGTGTCGAACCGTCGCCCTTGAAGTCACCGGAGAATAGCACGGCGGGATGTGTGGGGTCGGCATGGTACTGGGTATTCAGACCGAGGTTGCCGACCACGTAGTCCATCCGGCCGTCGCCGTTGAAATCCGCCGCGGCGATCGACGTCCACCAACCGGTGCCAGCCGCGGCGAAGCCCGCCCGCTCGGACCAGTCCTCGAAGCCCTGGCCCTGATTGTTGTGGAAGTACTTCACGCCGCCCCATTCGAGCGTGAGCAACAGATCAAGCCAGCCGTCGCCGTCCACATCGCTCCACAGCGCGGCCGTCACCATGCCGACCTCGCGCAAGCCCGGCGCCACCTTGTCGGTAACGTCTTCAAAGCGGCCTCCGCGATTGGCGAGTAGCGCACTCTGCGGCGGCAACGGATACTGACCGGACAGCACGCGCCCGCCGATAAACAGGTCGAGCCGGCCGTCGTGATCGAAGTCGCCGGCGACGACGGCACCCACGCTGTTCAGCAGCGGCGGCAGGGCATCCTTGGGGGCTGGTCGGAACCCGCCGTGTCCGTCGTTCAGAAACAGCCGGGGTTGGTACTCCGGTTCGCCGGCCGGCAGACTATTGCCGCCTTTGGTCACGAGCAGGTCGTTCTTCCCGTCGCCATCGGCATCGAACAGGAGCACCGGCCCGTCATCGACCTCCGCGCCGCCCGCCAGCGCCGGGGCATCCGCCACCGTGAAATGTCCGGCGACCCCTTCCCTCAGGATGCGCAGGGGATCCACGGTCGTGCCACCCACGACCACCGTGTCCCGGCCGGTGCCATCCGTCTCGCCGACCGCCAGAGCAGGACCGCGCCGGTTGAGCTTGATCGGAAGCAACCGCTGCTGCGCGGTCTCGTTGACGACCTCCTCGCGCGAACGCCAGGCCAGGCCGGCGGCCTGGCTGACCTCGACGAATTGTCCGGCCGGTGGCGGCGGCGCTTTCGCCGGCAGCGCCGGGGCCGGGCCCGCCGGTTCCGTGATCGTGAAACGCCGGTCGACCGGCAGGTTCTCAAAGGTCTGCACGTGTCCACTGGGCCAGGTCACCGTGAGGCGTTGGATGAGGGTGTCGCTCCCGAGGCCGAAATGAACCGCCGGCTCGCTGCTGGACATGTAGCCGTGGGCCAGCCAGAGCTGGCTCGCCTGCACGCCCAGGGCGCTTTCGATCCTCACCATCGCGCCGATGCCGAACCGGTTGGAGACGGTCCCGCGCAGATCGATCATCACGCGGTGGCCGGTGTCGTTGTCGTTGCGCAACACGAAGGCGGTGTCATGGTAATTGGAATACACCAGGTCGAGGTTGCCGTCCCCGCCCAGGTCGCCAAAGGCCGCGCCAAAACTCACCCCCTTGTAGCCGAGCCCCCAGGCGGCGCTGACGTTCTCGAATTGCAGGTCGCCGCGATTGCGAAAAGCCAGATGGACTTCCGCCTGCGGGGGGCTGGCGTACATGATCCGGATCCGCTCGGCGGGGGTTTCCGCCTTCATCATGCGCCGGACCGCGTCCTCGCCCGGGTCCCGGGGAAAGCCGTTGGTCACGAAGAAGTCGAGGCGTCCGTCGTTGTCCAGGTCCTCGAAGCGCGGCGACCACGTCCAGTCGGTGGCGGAAATTCCCGCGAGGAACGCCGCCTCGAGACAACGGCCCGTGCCCGTGTTGAGCAGCAGCGCGCTGCGGTGGTATTTCGGCGCCGCGGTGGAATCGTTCGGGGCCTCCTGGGTTCTGCCGCGGGCGTCCGCCATCATATGCTGGTCGGCCCGGTGGCTGGTCGCGGCCATGTCGGCGACGAGGAAATCGATGCGGCCGTCGTTGTTCACGTCGCCCAGGTCCGAGCCCATCGACGAAAAGGCCGTGTGCGGCAGGACCTGATCAAGCGTATCGGTGAACGTGCCATCCCGGTTGTTGTGATAGAGTTTGTCGGGGACGCCGAAGTCGTTCGCCACGTAAAGATCCGGCCAGCCGTCGTTGTCATAATCCCACCAAGTGGCGGAGTGACTCTGCGATTCACCGCGGATGCCGGCGTGGTCGGTCACATTGGTGAAGGTGCCGTCACGGTTGTTGTGAAAGAGGTAGCCGCGCTGGCCGTTGGGGTGCGTGACAATGTCCAAGATGCTGGTCGCGATATAAACATCGAGCCAGCCATCGCGGTCGTAATCGCAGAAGCACGCCATGACGCTCGAATCGTTGACATCGAGCCCGTAGGCGTGGGCCATCTCCTTGAAAGCCCCGTCCCCCTGATTAATATAGAGCAGATTTGGCGCACGGGTGCGGCAAACGTAGATGTCCAGCAGGCCATCATTGTTCACGTCGACGAAGGTCGCCCCCTGCTTCCAGATCATCGCGGCCGCCCCGTGGTCGCTGACGCCGGCCTTTTCCGTCACATCCTCGAACTTGAAGTTGCCGAGATTGCGGAAGAGCCGGCAGCTCTCGGTCTTGCTCACGACAAAGATGTCGGGCCGACCGTCCCCGTCATAGTCCCCGATCGCCACCCCGGTGCCAACCGAACTGGTCTCGAATTCCTGATAGAGTTCCGCCCGCATCTTGGGGTCGGCGAAATTGTTCGTCGTCACCACGCCGGTCTGCTCTGGCGGAAGCAGGGTGAACATCGTCTTCCCGCGCGGGAAGAGATGCGGGGCGAGCGGTTTTTCAGTGATGCTGCGCGCAGGGTCGGCGGCCCGGGTGGCACCACCGGCGAAAAGCGCCGCCGCCAGAATTGCGCAGCGCGCGCGAGACCAGATCCGGGCAATTGCTGCGACGCTCGCGTCCAGATCCGCGCGCTGTCCGGTGCGGCGTTGTAGGGCGGGGTCACCGTACCCCGCCTCGCCGGGTCGATCGGCGGGATCCGGAGATCCCGCCCTACATCCAACTAAAGTGCGTACGGCCGGCGCTTGTCGCCGGGCCACCATTCGATCGAGAAACGGTCCGCCGACGAGCGGCGACCCTACCTCAATCGCGCATCGCGGACGGTTGGAGGGCGAGGCTCCAGCCGAGCCGCGTCGGGGACCTGGATACACGGCTCGGCTGGAGCCTCGCCCTCCAGGCCATAGGCAAGGACCGATGACATTATGGTAAGCGATCATGGTCATGGCGGCCCGGTGGGAGGCGGAGCAGTGAAGCTGAGCGAGGTCGCCCGTGCCGGAACCTCATGCGCCGTGCTGACCCCCGACGGCCAGCGCACGCGGATGTGCTTTGGGGGATTGGCATCCGGGTAGCCGAAGAAGCAGGCGGCCGTGGACTGGCTATAGTAGCCCGAGCCGGCATAAACTTCGCTGGTCTGCGCCGAACCGTCGGCAAGCTCCACGGTGATGCGCGCCCCTACCGCGGTGGGATTGCCGGCGGGGCCGTGCAGGACGATGCGCAGCGGATGGCAGCCGGGCACGCCGTTGTTGCGGAAGGCCCGCGTGGTATCGTTGTTCCGCGAGACCAGGAAATCCGGCCAGCCGTCCTCGTCGAGATCCAGCACGACCAGCGCCTTGGCATCGCTCGGCACGAGCAGGCCGCTCCCGGCTACCGTGACCGGTGTGAAGTGCCCGTGGCCATCGCCGCGCAGCAACTGGCTGAGCCCGCCGTCGAAGCGGCCGACCGCCGGAATTGGTGCGTAGGAATTCTGCACGACATAGATGTCGGCGTGGCCGTCACCGTCGAAATCCCCGGCCACGATGCCCTGCAACGGCGAGATCTGCGCGATGCGCGGCAACGGCTCGAACCGGAAGGTGCCGTTGGGCTGGCTGAGGAACACGCCGCTACGAAATTCCGTCGCCGCAAAACGCCAGGCTTGGGCCAGCTTCTCCTCCCCAAAAATCTCGCCTAAGGTGGCGCGGGCGTAAGCACGCCAAGTGGGAAAGCGCTTCAGAATCGAGGGGATTCCGGAGGCAAGGCCTTTGCGGCTGCGCCATGGGTAAAGCTTGTCACCCTCGTAGTAACCTTCGACGAGCTGCGTCGAACCGTCGCCCTTGAAGTCACCCGCGAAAAGCAACGCCGGGTGTGCGGTGTCGGCATGGTACTGGGTGTTAAGACCGAGGTTGCCAACCACGTAGTCAATCCGGCCGTCGCCGTTGAAATCCGCCGCGGCGATCGACGTCCACCAGCCGGTGCCGGCCGCGGCAAAGCCCGCCCGCTCCGTCCAGTCCTCGAAACCCCGGCCCTGGTTGTTGTGGAAATACTTCACGTGGCCCCATTCGAGCGTGAGCAACAGATCAAGCCAGCCGTCGCCGTCGACATCGCTCCACAAGGCGGAGGTCACCATGCCGACCTTGCGCAACCCGGGTGCGAGGGTGTCGGTCACATCCTCGAATCTGCCTCCGCGGTTGGCGAGCAGCGCGCTCGAGGGCGGCAGCGGATACTGGCCGGGCTGGACGCGCCCGCCGATGAACACGTCAAGCCGGCCGTCGCGGTCAAAGTCCGCGGCGGCGGCGGCTCCCGCGCTGATCGGAACTGGTGGCAGCGCATCGTCCGGCGCCGGCCGGAAATTGCCATGGCCATCATTCAGGAACAATCTCGGCTGGTACTCCGGCGCGCCCGCCGGCAGGGCATTGCCGCCTTTGGTCACGAGCAGATCGTTTCTGCCGTCGCCATCGGCGTCGAAAAGGAGCAGGGGTCCGTCATTAACCTCGGCGCCGGTCGTGAGCGCAGAGACTTCGACGCTGGTGAATTGTCCCGAGGCCGCACCGCGCAGGATGCGCCGGGGATCCAGGGTCGTGCCGCCGATAACCAGAGCGTCTTTTCCATCGCCGTCAATATCCCCAACCGCCAGAGCCGGGCCGCGGCGGTTTAGGCGAACCGGGATCAGCCGCTGGGGCCCGGCCTCGTCAACGGCCTCCTCGCGCGAAAGCAGCGCCAGGCCGATCGCCTGGCTCACATCGGCGAATTGTCCGACTGGCGGGGGATTCACTCCGGTCGATAATGCCGGAGCGGCACCCGACGGTTCCGTGACCGTGAAACGGCGGTCGACGGCCAGGTTTTCGAACGTCTGCACGTGTCCGCTGGGCCAGGTCACGGTCAGGCGGTTGATCGCCGTGTCGTTTCCGAGGCCGAAATGGATCGCCGGCTCGCTGCTGGAGGAATATCCGCGCGCCAGCCAGAGCTGCCGCACCTGCACACCCGAGGTGCTTTCGATCCGCACTGTTGCGCCCACGCCGAAGCGGTTGGAGACGGTCCCGTGCAGGTCGATGATCACGCGATGGCCCGTTTCGTTGTCGTTGCGCAGAAAGGTGACGCCATCATGATAGTTGGAGTAAACGAGGTCGAGATTGCCGTCGCCGCCGAGGTCGCCAAAGGCGGCGCCAAAACTCACGCCCTTCTGATCCAGGCCCCAGGCGGTGCTGACGTTTTCGAACTTGAGGTCACCGAGATTGCGAAACGCAAGATGGGTGTTGATCAGGAGGGGGGCGTCGCGCATGACCCGGATGCGTGCCGCTGGGGTGTCCTCTCGCATCATATGTGCGTACACATCAGGGTTGGGATCCCGGTTGAAACCATTGGCCACGTAATAGTCGAGACGCCCGTCGTTATCCAGATCCTCAAAGCGCGGCGACCAGGTCCAGTCAGTGGCGGCAATTCCGGTGAGGTACGCGGCTTCAAGGCACCGGCCCATGCCCGTGTTCAAAAACAGGGCGCTGCGGGGATACTTTGGCGCGGTGGACGGGCTTTCTGGTTCCCCAGCTTTCTCACGCGCTTCCGCAATTGAGTTCTGGTCCTTTTCGTGGGTTGTCATCGCCATGTCGGCGACGAGGAAGTCGATCAGCCCGTCGTTGTTCAGATCCCCGAGGTCCGATCCCATTGAGTAGAACGAGGTGTGCGGCAGGACGCGGTCGATGACGTCTGTGAACGTCCCATCCCGGTTGTTGTGGTAAAGCCTGTCGGGAAGGCCGTAGTCGTTCGCCACGTAGAGATCGGGCCAGCCGTCGTTGTCGTAGTCCCACCAGGTGGCGGAATGGCTCTGCGTCTCGCCGGTGATGCCCCCCCGCTCCGTCACGTTCGAGAACGTGCCATCGCGGTTGTTGTGGAGAAGGTAGCCGCGCTGGCCGTTCGGGTGCCTGGCGTAGTCCAGCGAGTTGGTCGTAATATACACATCGAGCCATCCGTCCCGGTCGTAGTCGCAGAAGGCCGCCATGACGGACGCATCCTTCACGTCCAACCCATAGGCGTGGGCCATTTCCTTGAAGGTGCCGTCCCCCTGGTTGATATAGAGGAGATTCGGGGCATTCCACCGGCAGACATAGATGTCAAGCCGGCCGTCGTTGTTCACGTCCACGAAGGTGACCCCGTGCTTCCAGACGCCGGCCGCCGCGCCTTTGTCGCCTACCCCGGCTTTTTCGGTCACATCCTCGAATTTGAAGCCCCCGAGATTGCGAAACAGCCGGCAGCTCTCGGTCTTGCTGACGACAAAGATGTCGGGGCGGCCGTCCCCGTCATAGTCCCCGATGGCCACCCCGGTGCCGATCGATCCGCCCTCGAATTCCTGATAGAGATCTCCAAACATCCGGGGGTCGGCAAAGTTATTCGTCGTCACCACGCCGGTCTGCTCCGGCGGAAGCTGCACGAACATGGTTGGTCCGCGCGGGAAGAGGTGCGGTGCGAGCGGTCTTTCGGTGATGCTGCCCGCGGAATCCGCGGCCCCGACGGCCCTGCCGGCGAACAGGGCCCCCGCCAGCATTCCACAGCGGATGACCTCTCCGGCGGCGGCCCTCATTCCGGGGTGCTCGAAGATCTCGGCGACTACCATTGTTGGGCGGGGATGGGACTAACCCTCCCGGGGGGAGTCAAGCCGGGTTTTGCCTGAGGGGGGAATGCGAACTTTGCTTGCCCGATACTTTTTGCTCCGATTGCATGCGTCATTCGAAACTCGCGGCACATGCAGTGAGCAACCCATTCCGACCTTCTTCCCTCGCCTGGGTGGCCATTCCGCTCGGGGCGTTTGGTTTCCTGATCTGGACCAACGTGCTTCGGGTGCAGCGGGTTGAAAATGTGTCGGGAATTAGCGAACTGTCCGGGACAGCGCCGGCCATCGATACATCCACTCCCGCCGGTCGCCGCGGCTGGCAACCGCGGCTGATTGTGCCTGAACACGACAATACGAGCTACGAGTGGCTCGACCAAACGCGGCAGATGTTCGCCCGGCGGGAATGGCGGGTGCGTCACATCGATTATGAGAATGCGCCGTTCGGTCGGGAAGTCTCCGCCGCCTCGCCCTATCGTTGGTGGCTCGGAACGCTCGCCTGGCTCGACCACACGGTTTCCGGCCGGCCGGTTGATTGGTCCGTGGAGCGGGCGGCCTTGTTTGCCGACCCGTTGCTCCATCTGCTGCTCCTGGGGGCGGCCACCGTTTTCGTGGCGTGGCAGTTCGGCGTTTTACCGGCCGCCTTGCTCTCGATGGGATTGGCCGCCGTTTTCCCATTCGCCGCGGGATTTCTCCCCGGAGCGCCCAATGATCAGGGTCTGGTGCTGGCGTGCGTGTTCTGGAGTGTGCTGCTGTTGCTCGCCGGGATCCGGGCGGCGCATTCGATGGCGGCGGACACGGGGAAACGGGCGGGGCGCTGGTTTTTCGTCGCCGGGGTCATGGGCGGCCTTGGGCTGTGGATTGGCGTGGCCAGCCAGGTGCCGGTCCTCGCCGGGATCGCCTTGGGTGGATTCATCGCCGCCTGGGTTGCCCGGGACAACGCGCCGGAAAAGCCGGGGGCGGCAACGAAAACACTGCCGTGGCTGACCTGGGCTCTCGGGGGGGCGGCCGCCAGTTTTGCGGGATATTTGATCGAGTATTTTCCCGCTCACCTGGGTTCGTGGCAACTGAGGGCCGTTCACCCGCTTTACGCACTCGCATGGCTGGGCGGAGGTGCGCTTCTGGCGCGGACGACCGCCCGGATCCAGGGGGCCAGCCCCGGGCGGGGTCTTCGCGAGATTGGCATCTGGGTGCTTGCTGGCGCCGCTGTGGTGTCGCTGCCCATTGGAATGTGGCGGACCCATAGCCTCGGATTCCTGGAAACAAACCTGTCCTCACTCCAGCTCACCAGACTGTCAGGCGAAATGGCGGCGACCAGCTTGTGGACCTGGATGGTCCATGAGGGCATTACCCTGAGGGTTTGGGCCACGCTGTTGCCGGTGTTGCTGGTGCTGCCGGCGGGATGGTTGGTTCTGCGCCGCGCCACGGGAATGGCATCCCGGGTGTCCATTGCGGTCGCGCTCGGTCCGGTATGCATCGCGGTCGGCTTCGCCCACTCGCGACTTAGCTGGTGGAATCAGGTCGATGTGGTTCTGCTCGCCCTGCTGGTCGCGACCACGGCGGCGATTGGCGGGGCAGTCAACCATCGGTTCATCCGCTGGGTCTGGTCCGGTTTCCTGGCAGCGGTTTTTTTGACCGGGGCAGTTCAGATGGTCCCGGAAATTGACTCCGGGATAAAGAACGCGCTCGATGAGGCCCAGATCGGGGGGTTGGTGGAGCGGGACCTGGCCCGCTGGCTGGCGAAGCATATCGGGACGGGCAATGCGGTGATTCTGGCGCCCCACAGTCAAACCATCACCCTGCATTATTACGCCGGGTTGCGGGGACTAGCGACGCTCAGCAGGGACAACCTGGATGGTCTGGGAGCCGCAATCCGGATTGTAAGTGCGTCCACCCCGGAAGAAGCGAAGGAGTTGATCGACCAGCGCGGGGTCACCCACATCGTCATCCCCTCGTGGGACTCCTATCTCGACGCTTACACGCGCATGGGGATGGGAAAGATTGAGGGTACGTTCTATGAACGACTGACCTACTGGCGGCTGCCACCCTGGCTCAAGCCGGTGCCGTATCAGCTTCCGACCATAACCGGGTTTGAAGGACAGTCGGTTACGATTCTAGAAGTGGTAGAAGACCAGGAAGATGCGGCGGCTCTCAGCCGGAGCGCGGAGTATTTCGTCGAGATGGGATTGCTTGATCAGGCAGCGTACACGGGACAGGCACTCCGGCGTTTTCCGGCAGATCTCGGCGCTTTGGTGGCCCGAGCCCAGGTTGAGATTGCCCGTGATGATCGGGCCAGTTTGGAACGTACCTTCGAATCGCTGCTGCGGCGCCTTACCGGAGGAGCTGATCGCGGCCTGCCGTGGGACCGGCGGGTCAGCCTGGCTGTCGTGCTCGCGCGAAACAAGCGTGCTGATCTGGCTCGCGAGCATGTGAAGCGCTGCCTGGCGGAGATTGATGAGGCAAAAGTGCGTTCACTGAACACCGGTGCGCTTTATCGCCTGCAAGTACTGGGCAAAGCATATGGCCTGGGGATTGCCGACCAACGGTTGCACCAACTTGCGCTGGATTTATTGCCAGACGATCTGCGTACCCGCCTCGCGCAGTGACCGGCGCCCGGCGGTTTCAAACCCCGGACTTTTTACAGGAGAGAACGGAGGAAACTGAGAGTATCTTCTTCTCCGTTTCCTCGGTTGTTCCTGTGAAACGGTTCGGTTTTAGCCCTTCCGCGCTGGGAAACCCCAGGCTAGAGCAGTTTAAATAAACCTGCAGCCGCGCTTGGGTGGAGGGCGGACCTCCGTGTCCGCCGAGGCTATCGCACTCGTCGCCGCCGCGGCTCGGCGGGAGCCTCGCCCTCCATTTGGCCGCCGTCTACGGCTACAGTTTTCGTGAAACCGCTCTAAACCATGTTGGTCGGCCGCTGTTCCCGCTGCTGCTCCTGTTCCTGCTGCTGGCGCAGGTCCTCCGCCTCCTGTTTGAGCGTGCCCGCCCGCTCCTTCTTGATCAACTCCTCGACCTCGGGAATCACCATTTCCGGCTGCTTTCTGCGAATCTGACGATAGGCCGTGATGGTGGCCAGCCAGCCGCTGTACGGATCGTCCACGGCCCGCCGTTTTTCCAGCTGCGATTTGATGTCCCCCGCGAAATAGGCCGCCATCAACAAGGCGCGGACCGGGGCTTCGGGTTCGGGCGCATCGAGCTGCACCCACGGCATTGTTTCCGTCCCGATCGTGATGAGCACCGTCTCGCTCTCCTTGCCGAAACGCGTGACGGTTTCCGCTGCCTTGAGGGCGTCGGCGCTGGTGACATCCTTTTCGAGCACCGCGATGGCGGCGAGGACTTCGCGGCGGGTTACTGGCTCGGCGGTCGCCCGAGCGATGCCGAGCAGCACGATCAGGAAAAGGCTGATGGATCGAAAAGTCATAGTTCCCGGCTAATCTAGCCTCCCCATAGCAGGAAGCAAGCCACAGCAGCGCCCGGCCGCTCCACTGTGCCATCACTTTTCGCGGCCTGCTGTGCCACCGGCCGTGTGGTTTTGTCGTGCGTTGAATCGGGGCTTGCGGCATCCATGCGCACGATGAGAAGTGCGGCGCATGCGCGGGCGGTCGGCCTGATGGCCGCCGCGGCGCTTTGCTGGAGCCTGGGTGGCCTGCTGATCAAGTCGGTTGCCTGGCCTCCGCTGGCCGTGGCGGGCGGTCGCGGCTTTATCGCGGCGGTTTTTCTCGCGGTCTTCGCCCCGCGCTTTCGCTTCACCTGGTCGGCGGCGCAGATCGGGGGCGCGGTGGCCTACGCGGGCACGACCATCCTGTTCGTCACCGCCAACAAGCTCACGACCGCGGCCAATGCCATTCTCCTCCAATACACGGCCCCGGTGTGGATCGCGCTTTTTGGCGCCTGGTTCCTCGGCGAGCGGGCGACGCGCGCCGACTGGATCACCATCGTGGTCGTGTTCAGCGGCATGGCCCTGTTTTTTTGCGACGACCTGCAGTTCGCCGGATTCGCGGGCAACCTGGTCGCGCTGGCCAGCGGCGTGGCTTTTGCCTCGATGACCCTGCTGCTGCGCAAGCAGAAGGATACGTCGGCAGAGGAATCGATCTTCCTCGGCAACCTGCTGGCCGGTGTGATCGGGATTCCTTTCATGCTCTCGGCCCATTCCCTCCCCAACACCCGTGGCTGGATCGCGCTGGCGCTGCTGGGCGTCGTGCAGCTCGGACTCTCCTACCTCCTCTACGCCCGTGCGATCCGCCATGTGACTGCGCTCGAGGCGGTGCTAATCCCGGTCATCGAGCCCATCCTTAACCCGATATGGGTGTTGCTGGTGATCGGAGAACGGCCCGGTCCGCTCTCCCTGCTGGGCGGAGTGATCGTCCTCTCGGCAGTGACCCTGCGCACGCTGCACAGTCTCCGGACTAACCTGATGACGACCCCTCCGCCCGCTACAGTCTGAGGCCGTCGCCGCACGGCGATGCCTCACGGCGATCGAAGACGAAAGAGGAAAGATCCAAGAAGAAGCCGACAGTCTGCGTGCGGACTCGTCGCAACCGATCTTCGGTCTTTTATTCTCCATCTTTCCCCGGCGCTAGCGGCGCTGGCGCCGCAGACCGCGCCGGCGGCTTCAACTGGATGAGCACGTTGGCCGCGGTGATGAGCCCGCCGCCGATGAGTAGATTCCCGGTCAGGGTCTCGTTGGGATAGGTGAAACCAGCGAAGACAGAAAAAATCCCGGGCAGGAATAGCGCCATGAACGAGGCAAAGAGCGGCTCCAGGCAGTAGATCAACCCCGCCTCCGTCGCGGTGATCCGCGGTTGCCAGGTGTTCATGATGGTGAACGCTCCCACGGTGCAAAAGAGCGTCAGCGCCACCGTGAAACCGACCCAGGGCGCCGAGGTGAACAGCACCGGCACATCCGCCAGGCGCGGTGCCGTCGCCCCGATCATGACCAATGACGCGGCCGCCTCTACGATGAACATCAGAAGCGTCACCGGGACCGGCCGGTTCCCGGCGAAATCGGTGCGATCCAGCAGCAGGATCTCTCCCATGAAAAACAGGGAGCTTAACAGGGTCTCAATCTCGCCCCGGCCAAGATGCAGTTCGCGCCAATCCACCTTCGCCAGCACGGCCGCTCCGGCCAGCACGAGCGCGCAACTCACCCACACAGTTGCCGGCGGAAGCCGGCGCTGGCGCAGGGCCAGCCAGAGCGGGATCAGGATGGCGTAAACCTGCGTCAGGAACGCGGAGGTCGACGCGGAGGTGTATTGCAGGCCGTCGTTTTGAAACACCATGCCGACGATTGCGAACAGCGCCAGCCCCACCCCTTGCCGGATCTCCGGCCGGCTCAGGCCGCGCAGCGCCCTGCGGCGCCACACCAGCAGGATCGCCGTCGCCAGCAGAAAACGCGGCGCCAGCATGCAGGCGGTGATGAACCAGCTGCTGCTCGCGGGAAGCAGTTGCTGATGCTCAAACGCGATCGCCTTGATCAACGGAAAACTCAGCCCCCAAAAAACGTTGGCGAGCACCAGCATGAGGACGGCCCGGATGTGCGTGGGGGTGGCGCGTGCTGCAGGCATGGTGAAAAGACGGCCCAGCCTATACCGGCTGCGCTGGCCGCCGCGATGCGAAACGGTTCTTCAGGTGGTCGGATCCGAAGGCTCCGCCGTGTCTGCCACCTGCCGCCGCCGGCGGCGTTGTTGCAGCGCCTGGCGGAGAAGAAACTCGATCTGACCGTTCACGCTGCGCAGTTCATCGCCAGCCCACGCCTCAAGCTCGGTCCAAAGCCGGGCGTCAATGCGCAACAGAAAAGCTTTGCGGTCTTCGGATGGCATCGGAGTCAACGGGAGAGCCCGGCGCGCTTGCGCACGGTTTCGATGAAGAAGGAGTGCTGCTCCGGCGAGATGACAACACAGTGGTCCGGCCAGCGCAGCACGACCGCGTGCTCCGCATCGCTCAGGTAGGCGTCGAACCGGCCCAGCCGTTTGCTGCGAAAGCGGCCGGAAATGGTGCCGAGGCCCTTGTTGCCCCGGATCTTCCAGGCGCCTCGCATGGCGTCGCGATCATGCGTCGCATCCTTCAGCCCCGCCAGCGGAAGGCGCACCGTCCGGAAAGCCCGTTCCACCATCAACTCGTCCTCCGCGAGCCGATAGCAGCGCACCCGCGTTCCGTACCAGATCACGGCTTGCACGGGCAGGGCGATTCCGAGGGCGATAAACACCTGCCAGGGTGGCGCGGGGCGTTTCGCCAGCAACAGCACTGTGGCCACCGCCAGCGCAATGAGGACCGTCGCGGCGGCGATCGACGTCGTGATCCGCCCGCGCGTGCCGAGGGCGGCGGGGGCAAATTCAGCCGCGGGAACGTAACGACCGTCGTTCATTTCAGCACATTCCTAGCGGCGCTTGATCATCGCTTGGAAGAAACGTTGCCCGCCGACCGTGGTGAGACCGCCGATCGGCTCCCACCCGAGCATGATGGCCTCATTCACTTCCCTGGTGAGTTTCTCGAGCGCCTTGGCCGGCGAGAAAACGGAGACAACCGAAATGATCTTGTATTGCATGATGAGAATTGGGCTGGGCCCGGGAGGCAGCCGTTGAGGCCGCTCAGTTGTAGAGCGTGCCGGTGTTCACGACCGGGTGGACCTCCGCCTCGCCGCAAAGCACGACGAGCAGATTGCTGACCATGGCCGCCTTGCGCTCCTCGTCGAGATTGACGACGTGCTTCTCCGCCAGCTCTTTCAGCGCCATGTCGACCATGCTGACCGCGCCGTGCACAATCTTCTGGCGCGCCGCGATGACCGCCTCTGCCTGCTGGCGGCGGAGCATGGCCTGCGCGATCTCCGGCGCGTACGCCAGGTGGGTGATCCGCGCCTCCTCGACCTGCACGCCGGCCTTTTCAAGGCGCTGATGTAGTTCGTCGCGCAGCGCAGCGGACACGGCGTCGCTGCCGCCGCGCAAGGTGATCTCGTCCTGCTCACCATCGTCATAGGCATAACCGCTGGCGAGGTGCCGCACGGCGGACTCGCTCTGGACAGCGACGTAATGCTCATAATTGTCGACATCGAAGCACGCTTGGGCGGTATCCTGGACCCGCCAGACGATGACCGCGGCGATCTCGACCGGGTTGCCGCGCTTGTCATTCACCTTGAGTTTGTCGCCGTTGAAGTTGCGGGCGCGGAGTGATATCTTGACCCTCTTGTTGAAGGGGTTCGTCCAGAAGAAACCGCTGTCCCGCACGGTCCCCTGGTAGGCCCCAAACAGGATCAGCACCGCTGCCTCGTTGGGCTGGAGGGTGAAGAAGCCGTTGCTGATCGTGATCGCCAGGATTATCAAGACACCCGCGGTGGCAAGCAACCAACCCCCGGTGGTTCCGTAATGCGTCGTAAACACCGAAATGCCGGAAACGAATACCCAGACGGTGGCAATATAAAGGACGAGAGTGATTAACAAAAGCAGCCAACCGTTGGCTGCGCGCATGGGACGCTCGCGATTGCGGGAATGAACGGTGTTTTCTAATGTATTCATGGCTGGATATTAAGGAGAAATATCGTAACGAAAGGGAAGATCGGCATAACCGGGCTCACAAACCCGACTACGGTTGGCGCGGACTCGAGTTGCATGAGTTCAACCGATCCGGCACCGACGAGCAGAAACGCACCTATCAAGGACAATCCGAGAATCACCCGGGCGCAAAACCCTCCCGAGATTTTCCGGCTCACTGAGGTTAAAAAGAGAGCATTCATTGAAGATATTATAGTGATATCACTTCAATATCTCCGAAGTCAAGCCCGATCTTGCCGGACCATGATTCCGCGTGCGCTTGCGGCTTCTCCCGCCGCCGCCTGCCCTGCCGTAAAATAAAACGCCGCCGCAGGTCAACCTGCGGCGGCGTCTGGCCAAAAAAAGGGAGTCTTATTTCGCGACGTGCCCGGAAACGAGCTTCGTCATTTCGAACATGCTGACCTTGGCCTTGCCATTGAACACGGCCTTCAGCTTGTCATCGCCATTGATCTGCGTCCGGACCTTCTTGTCCTGCAGACCATTCTTCTTGATGTAATCCCAGAGTTTCTTGGTGAGCTCGGTGCGCGGCAGCGGCTTGCTGCCAACGACAGCGGCGAGAAGGGCGTCCGGGGTGACCGGGGCCATGAATTTAGCGTTCGGAATACGGGCGGGTTTCTTTGCCATAGTGCATTTCGTCATAGTGCCCTTCCCTCTCAATGCAACGAAATTCTAGAGGGGAACCGCGCGATTCTCAGAGTGAAAACCCCGCGCAACCGGCGCCGGTCCCCGGGCCGCCCCCGGCCGCTCCGGCTTCGTCGACCTGCACGAACTGGCGGTAAAGCGCGGCGTAGTGGCCGCGCTGCGACAGCAGCTCCGCGTGGGTGCCGCGCTCGATCACCCGCCCCGACTCGAGCACGAGCACGAGATCAGCGTGGCGGATCGTGCTCAGGCGGTGGGCGACGACGAGGCTGGTGCGGCCCCGCAGCAGGGTGACCAGCGCCCGCTGGATGCGCGCCTCCGTCAGCGCGTCGATCGAACTTGTCGCCTCGTCGAGCATGAGCAGGCGCGGGTCGGCCAGCAGCGCGCGGGCGAAGCAGACCAGTTGGCGCTGGCCGACGGACAGGCTGCTGCCCCGCTCGCCCACCTCCGTGTGCAGGCCGCGCGGCAGGCCGTCGAAAACCTCGAGGCAGTCGAGCCGGCCGGCCGCGGCGCGCACCTCCGCCTCCGTCGTCTCCGGCCGGCCGATCCGGATATTGTCCAGCACCGTGCCGCTGAAGAGGAAATTCTGCTGCTGGACGAGGCCGGTCTGCCGGTGTAGTGAATGACTGGTTACGGCGCGGATCTCCCGGCCGTCGACGAGAATCTCACCGCGGGTCGGCAGGTAGAATTTCGCCGCCAGGTTGACGATCGAGCTCTTGCCGCTGCCGGTGTGGCCCACCAGCGCCACCATCCGGCCCGGCTCAGCGGTGAACTCGATCTCCTGCAACACCAGGCGCGCCGGGTCGTAGCCGAACGAGACCCGGCGGAATTCGACCCGCATCCCCGCCGCCGGGGGCGCGGCCGGCCCGGGAGCCCGCGGGTCGGGCAGC
The DNA here is from genome assembly GCA_003153035.1 of Opitutia bacterium. GTDB lineage: Bacteria > Verrucomicrobiota > Verrucomicrobiia > Opitutales > Opitutaceae > Fen-1467. The sequence goes on along the minus strand of PMBT01000041.1, from coordinate 7,930 downwards.
GCCACCGCCACCGGCGCGTCCTCCCAGTCGGGCCGTGTGTCGAGCAGCCGGAAGATCCGCTCGGCGCCGGCCATCGCCAGCAGCGCCTGGTTGTACTGGTTGCCGATGACCGCGATGGGCGAGAAGAACAGATTCGCGAGAAAGAAGAACTGGATCAGGCTGGCGACCTCCATCTCGTGGTGAAAGGCGCGCCAGCCGCCGAGCAGCAGGAGCACGGAAATGAAGAACTGGCTGTTCAGCTCCAGGATCGGCAGGAGGATCGCCGAGGTGCGGGCGAGCGCGACATTGTACCGCGCATGGTCGGCCAGCAGCGAGCGGAAGAGACCGGCGTTGGTGGCCTGCCGGACGAATCCCTGGGTCACGCGGATGCCGCCGACCGACTCGGCCAGCGTGGCGGTGACCCGGCTGAAGCTCTCCTGCGAGGCCCGGCTGAGCCGGCTGAGCCGGAAACGGAAACGGCGGTTGACCGTCCACAGGACCGGGGCCATCGCGAGCACGACGAGAAACAGCGACCAGTCGCAGAACAGCATCGCCACCGCCGAAAACACCATCTGGCCAAACTGGATGATGCTCACAAAAAACACGTCCTGTACCCCCACCCGCACCGCCTCCACGTCGGAGGTCACGCGGCTGATGATGCGGCCGAGCTTCATGCGGTGAAAGAAACTCATCGGCATGCGCTGCAGGTGCGCGAAGATGTCGGCCCGCAGCGCGTTGACGGCGAATTCGCCGAGTTCCAGGGCGAAGCGCTGCCGGAAGTGGAACATGAAGTCGGTCCAGACCGCCAGCAGCGCGTAGCCGAGCAGCGCCCCGGCCAGGACCCGCAGATCATGCCGCGCGATCGGACCCGCGATGGTCGCGCCCATCACCCAGACGAGCGCCGGCAGCTGGACCGCCCGCACGGTGGAGAGCCCGATCATCACCCAGAATTTCCGGCGGTGCGGCCGCGCGTAATCCACCAGCCGCCGGATCAGATTCCACTCCAGCGGCTTGAACTGCGCCTCATCCTCGTCGTCCGCCGGCCGGTTGACCAACGTCAGCAGGTTGAGCTCCGGGGAAGGCCGGCTCATGCGGCGCCTCCCTTCAGCTCAAGCGCCTGCAGTTCACGGCTGTCGACCAGCTGCAGGCTCGCCACGTGCAGATAGGGGCCCGGCACCTTCATCAGCTCCGCGTGGGTGCCGCGCTGCACGATCCGGCCGTCGTCCATGACGATGATGAAGTCGGCCCGCCGCAGCGTGCTCAGGCGGTGCGCCACGATGAAGGTGGTGCGGCCGGCGATCGCCCGGTCGAGCGCCTCGAAGATCTCGTGCTCGGTCTGCGAATCGATCGCGGCGGTCGGGTCGTCGAGCAGCAGGATGGCCGGCTCGAGCAGGATGGCCCGGGCCAGGGCGAGGCGCTGGCGCTGGCCGCCGGAGAGGGTCACCCCGCTTTCGCCGAGCACCGTCTCGTAGCCGTTCGCCAGCTGAAGGATGAAATCATGCGCGGCCGCGATCTTCGCCGCCTTCTGGATCTGCTCCCTTGTCGCCTGCGGATGGCCGAACGCGATGTTGGCGGCGACCGTGTGGCTGAACAGAAAACTCTCCTGGAAGACCAGCCCGATATGCCGGCGGAGATCGTCGAGTTCGAGCTCACGCACATCGACGCCGTCCACGAGCACCCGGCCGGCGGTCGGATCGAAGAACCGCGGAATCAGGCTCATCAGCACGCTCTTGCCGGCGCCGGTGGCGCCGATGATGGCGATGCACCGGCCGGCCGGCACGTCCAGATCGATGCCGCGGAGGACGGGCTCGGCGGCCTCGTAGGCGAACGAAACCCCCTCGAACCGCACCGCGCCGGCTAGCCGCTCGCGGCGGAGGGCGCCGGGCCGGCTTGCCACCTCGACTGGCGCGTCGAGGATCTCGAACACGCGGCGCGCGCCGATCAGGGCCTGCTGGGCGCTGTTGACGACGTTGACGACATTGTTGACCTGCCCGGAGAACTGTTCGAGCAGGCCGGCAAAAACCACCAGGCCCGCGCCGAGCGGCAGGCGGTCGTGCGCGACCAGCCAGCCGCCGTACCCAAGCAGCACCATCATGTTGACCCGGGTGAGGAAACCGACCGCCGGACTGAATAGGCTCACGCGCCAGAAGATGCTCTGCTGTTGCGCGAGCACGGCGTCGTTGCTGCGGACAAACTTCGCCCGGTCCTCGGCTTCCCGGCCAAAGCCCTTGGTCACGGGCATGCCCTGGATGCTCTCGGCGAGATTGCGCACCATGATGTCGGCCAGGTCGCGGTTCCGCGAGTATTCCGGCTGGATGCGGCGCGAAAACACCGCCGCCGAGATCCACAGCAGCGGCGTGGTCGCCAGGCACGCCAGGGTGAGGCCCGCGTGCAGGCTGGTCATGTAGATGACGTAGACCGTCAGCGAAATGACCATGATGAAGCTCTGGATGAGCACCTGGTCGAGGAACATGCGCACCGCCTGCACGTCGCCGGTCACCCGGTTGATGATGGAGCCGGTGGAATTGGCGTCGAAAAAACGAAAACTCAGGCGCTGCAGCTGGTCGTAGACCCGCCCGCGCAGGTGCGGGACAATCTCCAGCTGGGTCAGCCGGTTGATCAGGATGCTGTAGACGTAGTTCAGCCCGGCGCGGCAGAGCGCGAGCCCAAGGATCAGGCCGGCGAAAACCGCCACCGGAGCGACCGGCGGCCAGTGAGCTGGAAAAGCGATCCGGAAGCCGGCGGACGGCAGGGGCGTACCCGAGACCTGGTGACGGATGAAGTCGATCGCCTGGCCGGTGAAGTTGAGACCCGCCAGGCCCATCGTGAGCAGCAAGAGCTGAATCGCGAGCACCTCCAGGCAGCGGCGCCGGTAGAGCCAGACCAGACCGAAAAGACGGCGGATGACCGCCCAGTTGGACTGCGGGGCGCCCAGCGATCGCGGCGGGGAGGGGCTCATGGGGGACGACATGGATTCAGCGCCAGCCGCCCGGGCGGATGAGCCAACGGATGCATTCGAATGTAGGAAGCCCGCTCGCGGGCGATCTTCCCCCTGCCCTCCTCCTTCGCCGAGGCTTCGCAGGACGGGTCGCGCGCAAGCGCGCTTCCTACAGATGCATAATTCCAGCCGGCCGCGCACCGCACGCCGGCAGGCCACCAGGTTCCATCCGGCCGAATCTCGCAATTGACCTTCACGTTGACCGGATTCCGAAGTCAAACGCCGGTGGTTCCAAGTGAAAAGTCCCGGGCCGGGCGGCGCCGTGCATCCCCGTTCTCGGCAATCGCGCGGCCGGGGATTTCCTTGCCACCTGGCTAGGACGGATTCTTTTCGTTCGCCCCGATCGAAAAAACGGCTTCTTTATCCGTTATGACCGCCCAATCCGCCGATGAGGGCCTGCATGCGCAGGGAGGCCCGCTGTTCCCCTGGGGATCCAACCTGCTGACGAGCTCCCTGCTCAACAAAGGCACGGCTTTCACTGAACGCGAACGGGATGTGCTGGGGCTGCGCGGCCTGCTGCCGCCGCGGGTGTTTACGATCAAGGAACAGTTGGGGCGCGTGTATGGCAATTTCCTGCGCAAGCCGGATCCCCTCGAGAAATACATTTTTCTCACCACCCTACAGAACCGCAACGAGACGCTTTTTTACAAGCTGGTGCAGGAGCATGCGGAAGAGATGATCCCCATCATCTATACGCCCACGGTCGGTCAGGCCTGCCTTGAATACGGCGCCATCTTCCGCCGGCCGCGCGGGCTTTTCCTCAGCATTCGCGAACGCGGCCGCGTGGCCGAGATCCTCCGTCACTGGCCGCATCCCGATGTGCGCATGATTGTCGTGACCGATGGCGAACGCATCCTTGGGCTCGGTGACCTGGGCGCGCTCGGCATGGGCATCCCCGTCGGCAAACTCTCGCTTTATACGGCCTGCGCCGGCCTGCATCCCTATTACTGCCTGCCGATCACGCTCGATGTCGGCACCGACAACACCAAGCTGCACGAGGACCCCCTGTACATCGGAATCAACCAGAAGCGCGTGCGCGGCGCCGAGTATGACGCCTTCATCGCCGAGTTTGTCGCCGCCGTCCAGTCCGCCTACCCCCGGGCGCTACTGCAATGGGAGGATTTCGGCAACACCAACGCCTTCCGCCTGCTCCGCCAGTATCGCGACCAGATCTGCAGTTTCAACGACGACATCCAGGGCACGGCGTCCGTGGCCCTGGCCGGAATCATCGCGGGTCTGCGCCTGACCGGTGGCCGGCTGCCCGATCAGAAACTGCTCTTTTTGGGCGCAGGCGAGGCGGGCACCGGCATTGCCGATCTCGTCGTGGCCGCGCTGCAGCAGGAGGGTCTCAGCCTGACCGATGCCAAGGCCCGCTGCTGGTTTGTCGACTCGCAGGGTCTGGTCGTGCAGGGCCGGCCGGGCCCGCTCGCCGAGCACAAGACTCCCTACGCTCACCGGCATCCCCCGCTGGCGACCCTGACGGAGGCGATTGAGGCCCTCCAGCCCACTGCGCTGATCGGCGTTTCCGGCCAGGCGCGCTCCTTCACGCGCGAGATTGTCGCGCGGATGGCGGCATTGAACCGGCGCCCGATCATTTTCGCGCTGTCGAACCCGACTTCGAAGGCGGAATGCACCGCGGAGGAAGCCTACCAATGGACGGACGGACGGGTGATCTTCGCGAGCGGCAGTCCGTTTCCGCCGGTGTCCCTCGGCGGGCGCACCTACGTGCCGGGCCAGGGCAACAACGTCTACATCTTCCCGGGGGTGGGCTTGGGCGCCCTCGTGTGTGAGGCAACCAAGATCACGGACGGCATGTTTCTGACCGCGGCCCGCACGCTCGCAGCCCAGGTGGCTGACGAGGATCTCGCACTCGGGAGGATCTATCCGGCTCTTTCCAGAATCCGCGAGGTCTCGGTCAAGATCGCCGCCGCCGTGGCCGACGAGGCGCACCGTGCGGGTCTGGCCCGCAGGCCGCAACCGGCCGACCTGGAGGCTGATATCCGCGCCCGCATGTTCGAGCCCGTCTACCGCGATTATGTCTGAACCGCGCGCCTTCAGCCCTCTCCACCACCTCCTGACCCCGGCGTTTTCCAAGCTGGCCAGCAGACCATCTTCGTGTATGGTCCGTGCGCCGGGGTGCGAGTACTGAGTCAAGTTTCCGGTTCAGGATCTTCGTCCGGAGGCGTCAGACTTGCCCTTCGGGGCAGTGATCCCGCTTGCGGGAGCGCCGATCCGATTGTGCCACGCCCCGGCACCTTGGCTTCTTGGCCGATCAAGAGCGTGCCTGCACAACCGCTTTGCCGGTCTGGGCTCAATGTCCTCTTGCGTTCTGCCGACCGTCACGAACTCAAGGGCACGGGAGGGGACAAATCGCCGCCGCTCGGAGGGCGTTACCGCAATTCGGATCCCGTTTGTGCATCTTCGCCGAGCGACGGCTCCAACTACCTTCCGCCAAGTGCCACCTTGAGGCATTCTCCCCGTCGAGACATCAGTTCTCTCAAATTGAAACTCTCATTGGGTCAGGCGAACCTGCGCATTTATGCAAGAAGCCAGTGCAGATCACGTGCCGATCGTGCGAGCCAGTAGATCGAGCGCTCGCTTCAGTTCGCCTTGGAATTCCTTGAACGCTGAAAGGTACTGCAAGGGTCTGAAATCCGAGATCCGTTCGGCAACCAATCCGGCCGCGTCTTGTGGACTGAATCTCGCGAGCCTACGCCCCTTTAATTCGCACGCCTGGCGCAGTGCAGTGTACAGCACATTCTTTGGGTTGGCCTTGTCCTCGATTGCACCGAGTCTCGGTAGGTCAAGAATCGTTGTACCACGGGGATTACCCGCAGCAGAGCGGATCGCCGCTTCATCGATCAACAACCATGCCTCGGTCATCCGCACTGGTACAACTGGAACTGTCGTTTGAGCGCGCACACTCGATTCGACGGCCTCCAGTATTTCATTCCGGCGCGTTTCCAAGGGGAGACCATCTGAATCGCGATGGACGAAAAGTAGGTCGGCCGGGTAGAGATCGAGCGCCTTCCTGGTTCTTTTTGCGAGCTCGCTTCGAGGTGGTGAGAGTTTACCAGGATCCGCGAACTGCGGCGTGATCTCTCGAATCCGCGGATCACACCGGACCGCCGAGCGCAGGATCGGCACCAACGCCTTGTCGGTGGAACCTTCGGCGACAAGCGTAAACCGGATGTTCATTCCTCCGCTACCTTCCGCTCCTCAAAGCCGACCAGGAAACACTGGCGTAGATCTTGCCTCTCCCGAATTCGCCGGCGGCGTTTCTCATTTGGTTGCGGCTCGGGCCCTACAGGCCGCAGTGATACAGGTGAAAGAAACGCCATTAATTCCCCTTTGGACATCCGGTCTCCGACGGTTTTTGTCCGCCATGTGCCGTCAAGGCCGCTGAAGACAACCTTGTTAAAAACCCGGTTGCTGCGAACATCTTCTACCGGGTGAGCGAGGATGAGTGAATCGTCAGGACACTCGGCGACCACCAGCGGGGAATGGGTGTTCACGACCACTTGCCGCAATGGGTTTTCAGGTCCGAGCGTAGTCTCGGGGTCAAACGCGATATCCTGCAGAAGTCGGATCATCGACCCGATATGATCGGGATGAATGCCGTTCTCGGGTTCCTCAAGGCAGAGCACGCCATGCGCCTCCGGATCCATTTCCAGCACCGTAAGCGCCAGAAACCGCAATGTGCCATCAGACAGCGAGCGGGCGGCATGCTCTGTACCTTCCCTGTCGGTCAGCATGAGAGTCAGCTGCTCGAGCTTTTCATTACGCTCCACGTCGATTCGGCTCACGTTGCTCACCAGTTCAGCGAGCCGATTGGCGATGCGAGCGTACGTCGCCTTCGGCTCCTTTGAACCGCGCGCGATTCGAAACAACGCAGCCGCCAATCCTTCGCCGTTGGGCTGAAGGCGGGGCGCGTCATTGAATGCGCAGGACCGCCGCAATGCCGTCGGTTCCAACTGCAACTGCAGCCAAGACTGCATCTCACGCCGTGCACAAAGCAAGGTCGGCGCATCTGCCTGCGCCACAGAGACGATCGTGCCGCGTAGCGAAGACGCAAGTGCCGGAACCGGATTGCCGCCGCCGCCATCTTGATGTCGCTTGATCACGCGGCGGCCATCCTCCTCCTCAACGGTCGAGACGAACGGAGGGCCGCGGCGGCCGAGGACGACCGATCTTCTCCACTTTGGCGAGTTCTCAAACGGCAGCCGGGCAACCGCCTCCTTCTTCTTGAGCGGCACCAACGCTTCATGGCGGATTTCAAGTTGTGGCCCGCCGGCACCGGAATCGGTACTCAACTCCAACTCCAATTCATAGCGTAGAAATGTGGTCGCCGCCTTCGCGGGTTGACCGACGTCATCCACCGCCAGCTGCGGCACGATCATTTCCACGTCGAATCGCATCCGCTCGCCACAATCTGCGCCAGTGCGGTGAAAAATGGCGCGGACATCAGCGGCCCGTTGACCGCCACGCACGGTCGCCGCGGCGTCCATGAGCGGACGCGAAGCGAGCGCCCCGAGAAAGCGGATTGCGTCGAAAAGGTTAGATTTCCCGACACCGTTTACGCCGGCGATGCAGGTGAAGGGACCAAATTTGAGGTCCACTTCGACCAAGTTCTTGAACCCATCGACTTGAAACCGGGTGATCATGGAACAACCTGGAATGTAGAAGACGGCCATCTATTCGCGCACATTTTACGCTTCGTGAAAGACAAGGTTGCCGCCGCAGGCACCGGTGGCTGCGAGCCTTCGTAGTCGGGACAAACCCTCATCCCACTCTGACGGCAGTTTCCAAATGGCCACGGCGAAGCGCGCCTTAAGGACAGGCCACCCCGCCCTTCATTCGGATTACCGAATGAGGCGCTGGGCCGGACTCATGCAGTTGTAGGAGCGAGCCTGCTCGCGATTACAGACGCAGAATCGCCTGCAAGCAGGCTCC
>PMBT01000025.1 GCA_003153035.1 Opitutia bacterium | reverse complement strand
TCGAGGCTGCCGCCCTTGATCTTGCCGAGCTTGATGAGCTCTTCGATGTCCTCGAACATCGTAAACGTGCGGGCGGCCGCTATCTGGGTAATATAGGTGTCGGGCTCGATGGTGAGGGAGAGATGCTGGGTGTGAATGCCGCGGTCGTCGGCCGAGGTGCAGGAGATCTTCAGGCTGTCGGACGGCAGCGCGATGATCGAGGAGTTGCCACGCGTGACGGAGACCGGCTGGTCGAGCACGAAATACTGCCGCTCCGCGTCCTGTTCGACCGGCTCCGCCTCCAGGATCAGGTTGACGAACGGTTTGGCGGAGCCGTCCATGATGGGCGGCTCGCTCGCGTTCATCTCGACCAGCACATTGTCGATGCCGCAGCCATGCAGGGCGCTGAGTACGTGTTCGACGGTGGAGATCTTCGCGTGGCCCGACTGGATCGTCGTGGCGCGCACCAAGTCGGTGATCTGGTCGACGCGCGGCCTGATCTCGGGTTGATCGGCGAGGTCCGTCCGCTTGAAGATGATCCCGTGGCCAGCCGGCGCGGGTTTCATGGTCAGCGTGACCTGCTCGCCGGTGTGGAGTGCGCTGCCGTTGAGCGAGACCTCACGCAGGAGGGTCCTTTGCTTCATGGGTTTGGCGCAGTGTCGGAAGGCGGGCCAAAAGGGCAAGCCCGGAGATGCGTCCTGGGCATTCCCCGATCCCGGATCCCAATACGGAAACCGCGGCCGGGGGCGCGGCGCGCCATCCTTGAAGCGCCCGGCTTGACAGTGCGCGGCGCGACTTCTTACTTCCTCAACTCTACACAACACCAAACCCGCTCCTCGCATCTTCCCATGGGATCCGCTAACGACCTCCGCAAAGGCCAGGTAATCAAGTTCAACAACGAGCCATACCTCGTGATGGAAACCCAGCACCGCACGCCGGGCAACCTGCGCGCGTTCGTCCAGGCCAAGCTCCGCAACCTCAAGAATGGCCGCTCGTTTGACCAGCGCTTCAACTCCACCGAGACGATGGAGGTGCTCAACACCGACCGCCGCACCCTCGAGTTCAGCTATGCGGATCGCGAGAACTTCGCGTTCATGGATCCCAGCTCCTATGAATCCGTCGAGTTGAGCGGCCTGATGATCGGCGATGCCAAATATTACCTCGTGGCGAACGGCAAGGTCGAGGTCCTCTTCGTCGACGACCAGCCCGTCACCGTCGACCTCCCCTCCGCCGTCACCCTCAAGGTCACCGACGCCCCCGAGGGCATCCGCGGAGACACCGCCAGCAACGTCCAGAAGTCCGTGGTCTGCGAAACCGGCCTGGTCGTTTCCGCGCCCCTCTTTATCAAGAACGGCGACACGATCAAGGTCAGCACCGCCGATGGCAGCTACCTCGGCCGCGCCTAGGGGGCAGCCTCGATCTCTGACTTAAGACCTAAGAGGAAAGACCGCGGTCGCGCACCGCGGCGTTTTCTTCGGTTGGATGCTTGCGACCGGGGCCCGCCGGCAGCTAGGGTGGCCTCATGCAAACAGTGTCCCGGCGTTCGTGGGCCGAACCCTTCAAGATCAAGGTGGTCGAGCCCCTGAAAATGACCACGCGCGAGCATCGCGAGCGCGTTTTGACGGAGGCGGGCTTCAACACCTTCCTGCTGCGCTCGGAGGATGTCTACATCGACCTCCTCACGGACAGTGGCACCAACGCCATGAGCGACAACCAGTGGGCGGGGATGATGCTCGGCGACGAGGCCTACGCCGGCAGCCGGAACTTCTACAACCTCGAGGAGAAGGTCCGGCAGTATTACGGCTACAAGCATCTGGTCCCGACGCACCAGGGGCGCGGCGCCGAGAATCTGATCTCCCGGATTCTCATCAAGCCGGGCGACTTCATCCCGGGGAACATGTACTTCACGACCACGCGCCTCCACCAGGAGCTGGCTGGCGGCACCTTCGTGGACGTCATCATCGATGAGGCGCACGATCCCGCCAGCCCGCACCCGTTCAAGGGCAATGTGAACCTGCAGAAACTTGCCGACCTCGTGCAGCGCGTCGGCGCCGCCAAAGTGCCCTACGTCTCCGTCGCGGCCACGGTCAACATGGCCGGCGGTCAGCCAATTGCCTTGGAGAATCTCCGGCAGGTGCGCGCCTTCTGCGCCCGCCAGGGCATCCGCGTCATCCTCGACGCGACCCGCGCCCTCGAGAACGCCTACTTCATCAAGGAGCGCGAACCGGGTTATGCCGACCGCACGCTCGCCGAAATCCTGAAGGAGATGTGCGCCTGCACCGACGGCTGCACGATGAGCGGCAAGAAGGACCTGCTCGTCAACATCGGCGGCTTTCTCGCCGTAAACGACGATGCGGTCTTTGAGGAGGCGCGCAACCTGGTGGTCGTCTATGAGGGCTTACACACCTACGGCGGCCTAGCCGGCCGCGACCTGGAGGCCATGGCGCGCGGCATCGAGGAGGCCGTCCAGTACGATCACATGCGCGCCCGGATCGGGCAGATCTATTACGTCGGCGAGCGGCTGCAGGCGCTGGGCATCCCCATTGTCCAGCCCATCGGCGGCCATGCGATCTTCGTCGACGCCAAGCGATTCCTGCCCCACCTTCGGCAGCTCGAATTCCCTGCCCAGACGCTCGCAGCCGAACTCTATCTCGAGTCCGGCATCCGGGCGATGGAACGCGGCATCGTCTCGGCTGGACGCAGCAAGGAAACGGGTGATCACTATTATCCCAAGCTCGAACTTGTGCGCCTCACCTTTCCGCGCCGGGTTTATACCCAGGCCCATTGCGATGTCACCGTGGAGTCGATCCAGGCCGTGCACGAGGTTCGCGGCGCGATCAAGGGCCTGAAGATGATCTACGAGCCGAAATACCTCCGCTTCTTCCAGGCCCGCTTCGAGCACCTGCCGTAATATCCTGGGCTGGATACTGCAGTGCGAGAACCCGGGAACTGCATTTCGGAGGATCAGGCGCGGGCTCCGGGAAGGCGTAACCGCGCCCAAGAGCGCACCCAATGCCGTGGCGTCGATGTAGCGCTGTAAAGGTGCGGGAGCTGCCACCCAAGGGCAATCGGGGTTGTGGTCCCCCTTCAGGTCTCCAACATCGCCGAGCAGGAATAACCCCAATGAACAAGATCCTAATAATATGTATCGCCGCCTTGCTGGGCGCCCATGCCTATGCAGCTGAAAAAACCTCCACTGTCGCTGGGCAATCCCGGTTGAATCGAGACAGCGCGAACGTGGTGCAGGTTTCCGCTACGGATCCCCAGCAACTTAAACACCGCCTTCAAACACTGCAATCCGAGCTCACGGCCGGAGAGGCGACCCTGCGCGATCTGGAGCAAAAGGAGGCCCAAGTGCGGCAGACAATGGTCCGATTAAGGGAAGCGATCCGGCTCATCCAGGAAGAACTGGCCAAGGCGGGGGTCTGACAGCTCAGATACCCGTACAGATCGATGCCGCCGCTTTCGGCGATCGCGTACCTGCTTAGCCACCGGCCGGTGCTCGGGCTGTAATATCTGAGGCCGTAGTAGTACAAGAGTGCGAAGAGAGATTCCCCTATTTCTTCGTTGGCATCGGCGCCGTTGACTCCAGCCAGCGTCGCAGACAGGTCCGCAGTTGCTCCTGCCGCAGCGGCTTCGCGAGAAAACCATCCATGCCGGCCTGCCGGCAGGCCTCCTCGTCCTCCGGCCGGGCGTTGGCCGTGAGCGCCACGATGGCCAGCGGTCGGCCCTCCAGCCGGCGGCGGATGCGCCGCGCGGTTTCCAGACCGTCGATGTCGGGGAGGCGCAGATCCACCAGCACCACATCCCACGGTTCCCGCACCGCCCGGTCCACCGCCTCGAGGCCGTTGTCAACCAGGACCATCTCCACTCCGAGGCGCTCCAGCATCATGGCGGCGACCCGTTGGTTCACCAGATCGTCTTCCACCACCAACACTCGTCCCCGCAATGGCTCCGGTCGCTCCGGAGGCACTCCTTGCGGCCAAGGGGGGAGGCTCGCGGCACCCAGGGGCAACGCCAGTTCGAACCAGAACTCCGCACCTTTCCCCAACTCGCTGCGCACGCGGATCTCGCCTCCCATGTGCTTTACCAGGTGTTGCGAAATCGCCAGGCCCAGGCCGGATCCGCCATGACGACGCGTGGTCGAGCTGTCGCCCTGGCTGAATTTCATGAACAGCTTCGCCTGGGTGGCCGGATCCATGCCGCAACCGGTGTCGCGCACGCTGAAGCGCACCAGAACCGACCCGGCGTCGCTCCTCACGATTTTCACGTCCACTTCCACCGAGCCCTTGTCGGTGAACTTGATGGCGTTGCCCACCAGGTTGCCCAGCACCTGCTTCAAGCGCAGGGGATCGCCCCGCACCGCCGGCGGCAGATCAGGGTCCGCATTGACCCGGTAGGCCAGCTGCTTTTCGGCGGCCTGCGTGCCCATCAGATCGACCACGTCGTCGGCCACCTCGGCCGGCGAAAAAGCAATGGTCTCAAACTCCAGCCTACCGCTTTCAATCTTGGAAAGATCCAGGATATCGTTGAGGAGGCGCAGGAGCGTTTGCGCCGAGTTATTGGCGATCTCCACCTGTTCCTTCTGCTCGAGCGTCAGCGGCGAATCGTCCAGCAGCTGCAGCATGCCGATCACTCCGTTCATCGGGGTGCGGATCTCGTGGCTCATCGTGGCCAGGAATTCGCTCTTGGCCCGGTTGGCCGCCTCGGCCCGCCCCTTGGCCTGGCTGAGGCTGGCCACCAACTCCTCGTTCTCGAAGATCAGCTGATAAAGCTTGCGCAAATCCCCGTGATGCAGCCGGGCGGTGTTGAACAGGAACAGCGCGTAGGCGAAAGTGATGAGCGGCAGGGTCCAGCTGCCTGTTTCCGTCAGCGTGAAGAATCTCACCGCCACCGGAGTCAGCGTGGCGAACAGGTAAACCAGGTAGAACCGCCGCACCGGCGCCAGCGAGCGCGCCGCCCCGGCGTTCATCCCGGCAATGATAAACACCACCAGGCTGCGCGGCAACAAGGTCGCGGTCTCGAGAAAAATCCATCCGCCCAGCCCCCAGAGACAGCCCGCCAGCGCGACACCGACGCCGAACCCCATCCGCCAGGGTGCCAGCTCCGCGCCTTCGCGCCGGCCGCGGGCAAAGGACAGATTCAGTGCGAGCCGGGCCAGCGAGACCAGCATGATGGCTGCCAGCCAGGCCAGGTTTGTCGCCGGTGGAAAGTAGGTCCAGAGGCCTGCCACCATCACCAGCGCCAGGACAGCGTTGGAAAAGACACTGAAGCCCGCCGAACGATAGAGCAGGCGCGTTAATTCCGCCTCAACCTTGGCGCCGATGACATCAAGGACCGGAACGGGCGGCGGTGAGGACTTCGACTCCATGGTTTGCGTTTGGGGATGTTGGCGTCTCGTGAACATCTTTCAATCAAAACAAGGATGCAAGATTTCGAAAACGCAACCGGGCGGGCGGTAATGCAAACCGCCTGGCCGGGTTGATCCGGCAGGCCGGATTCCCCTTGTGACACCGGATGCAAACGAGTAGGTTCGTCAGGTGCTCCGTCGCTGAAATCGCGGCCGGTCAATGCAATCTCCCCATGGCAAAACACCTCTGACCCGGTACTCCCATGAACCAGCCCACCATCGCCCAGAAATCTCCCATCGTGAAGGAAATGGCCGCAGGCACCTACTACTGGTGCGCCTGCGGTAACTCCAAGAACCAGCCGTTCTGCGACGGCGCCCACAAAGGCGCCGGATTCGCGCCGAAGCAGATCGTGCTTACCGAGGCCAAGAAGGTTGCCTGGTGCGCCTGCAAGCATTCGAAAAACGCCCCGTTCTGCGACGGTTCGCACCGCACCCTCTGATAGTCCGCTCCGTGGTTCCGCCGACCAGGCATCGAGCAGTCGGCGGACTGAACGGCCTGCCTTGCGGCTTATGGCTCGTCGGCGCAACCGATTTCCCCATCGTCGTTGCGAACGGTCTGGAAAACCACCCGCGCCCCATGAAACGCGCCAATCATTCCCTCACGATCCTCGCGATCCTCGCCTTCGCCGCTGCGTTCCTCTCTGCCTGCTTCCATGGCTCCGCGGTCAACGTCTCTGCCGTGAGGAACGTCAAACCGGCACTGCCCACCATTCCCGATCGCGCTTTTATCCTCACCGATTTTGGCGCCGTCGGTGACGGCCAGACCCTCAATACCGATGCCTTCAAGCAGGCTATCGCCGCCATCGACCAGGCCGGCGGCGGAAAGCTCATCGTGCCCAAAGGCACCTTCCGCACGTTGCCCTTCACCCTCTGCTCCAATCTCGATCTTCACCTCGACGAAGGTTCCGTCATCCAAGCGCCAGACAATTTTGCAGCCTTCGGCCTGCCCGATCCCTCCACGCTCCACTCCCAGGATGAAGTCGGTGCCAAGGTCAAAACCCCCGATCCCCTCATCACGGGACGGAACCTTCATGACGTCGCCATCACCGGCGCCGGCACGGTCGACGGCAATGGCGCCCTCTGGTGGGCCTGGTCGGAACGCGCGGCGCGCGCCCAGCCCGGACGGCTGGTGTACCTCCGGCCCAATTTGGTCGCCATCAATGGCTGCGAGCGCCTCCACGTCGCCGACATCACGCTCATCAATTCCTCCAAGTTCCACCTTGTCCCCAGCAATATCACCGACCTGACCATCGAGCGCGTGAAGGTCCGCGCCCCGTTCAACGCCCCCAACACCGACGCCATCGACCCGGGGCCCGGCACCAATTTCCTCATCCGCGATTGCGACATCGACACCGGCGACGACGATATTGTCATCAAGTCTGGCGGCGCCAACGTTCTCATTGAGAACTGCATGATCAAGCACGGCCACGGCATCTCCATCGGCTCCGGCACCACCGTCGGCATCCATGATATGCTCGTCCGCCACTGCACGTTTGACGGCGCCGATAACGGCATCCGCATCAAGTCCATGCGCGGCGCCGGCGGCCCGGTCGAGAACATCCGCTATACCGACATCCAGATGAAGAATGTCGCCGACGCGATTGTGCTCGACCTGAACTACACCGACAACAACCGCCCGAACTTCAAAGGCGACGCCGGCAAGATCCCGTCCATCCACAACATTCTCATCGACCACGTCACCATCGAGAATTCGAAGAACGCCGGCAGGATTGTCGGTCTCCCCGAAAGCCGCATCACCGGCATCACGCTCCGGGACGTCCGGATCACCGCTGAGACGGATCTCGTCATCAAGGACGCTGACGAGCCCACCTTCGAGAACGTCACGCGCACCATCACCCCGGGAGTCGCCCCCGCCCGCCCCGCGATCGTCGAGTAACGATCCAGCGCTATACCACCCGCGCCCAGAGCACCTTGAGGTAGCGGCTTTCGAGGCAGTTCGACTGCACCGGATGGTCCGGCCCCGGACCCGTTTGCTCGAAGAATTGCAGCCGCCGGTTCAGCCGGTGCGCGGCCTTGATGACGTGGGTCTCGAATTCCTCCAGGCTCACGAGGCCGGAGCACGAGCAGGTGACCAGCAGCCCGCCGGGCTTCACGAGGCTGATCGCGAGCTGGTTGAGATCCTCGTATTTGCGGCGGCCCTCCCAGTGCCCCTCGCCTTCGCGCGTGAGCACGAATTTCGGCGGGTCCACCACCACCGCGTCCCATTGCTCCCCGTTTTGCTGCATCTGCCGCGCGTAGGCGAACGCGTCGGCATGCACCCAGTGCAGTCGCGCCGGCGGCACCTGGTTGAGGTTCTGGTTGCGCCGCGCCTGCGCGACGGCCGTCTCGTCGAGATCGACGCCGGTGGCATCCGCCGCAGTGCCGAGCACCATGGCCGCGAGCGAGAAACCGCCGGTGTAGCAGCAGAGGTCGAGCACGCGCGCGCCCTTCACGAGCTGGGAGAACCGCAGGCGGTTGTCGCGCTGGTCGCAAAAAAAGCCCGTCTTGTGACCCTCGGCAAAATCAATCTCGTAACGCACGTTGTGCTCCCGGATCCGCACCCTCGCCGGCGCCGTGGCGGTCACTTCCTTCATCAACGACGGCTTGATGCCCTCGAGGCTGCCGAAATCGTGGTCGACGTGGACATGGGTGTGCTTGGTGCCGCAGAGTTCGTGCAGGAGCGGCAGCCAGCGCGGCAGGCGCTGGAAGATGCCATAGCTGGTGACGTCGCAGAATAGCACGTCGCCGTAGCGGTCGACGGTCAGCCCGCTGAGTCCGTCGCCATCGGAGTTGACGACCCGCCAGGCGTCGGACTGCGCGTCGAGCTTGAGCCAGTCGCGCCGCAGCGCGACCGCGCGTCGGAGCGCCTCCTCGAAATAGTCCTCGCCCACCGGCTCGGTGGAATGGCTGACCACCCGCAGCGGGATCTTCGCGCGCGGATTGAACAGCCCCGCGCCGACCCGCTGGCCGTTCTTGTCGTAAACGGCAACCAGGTCGCCGTTCTTCGCGTCGGCCGACACCCGGCCCATCATGCGCGGAAAGATGTGCGGCTGGAAAGTGACGAACTTGAGCTGCACCCAGGGCTGCGACCACGCGGAGCGGTCAAGGGTGGAGTCGGAAATCGGGTTCGGCATGGTTCGGAAGAACAAAGACGCAAAGTCACCCGGAGGCGATGGAGAATTGCCGCCGACCATGCACGGTCAGGTTCGTGCAGGTGTAGGAAGCGCGCTTCGGCCTTCGCATGAAGCTACGGCCGACAGGTGCTCGCGACCTGTCCTCCGTCCTGTCCGCCATAGGCTTGGCGGCGGAGGAAGGCCCGGCGGAGGAGGATGCAGAGGGGATATCGCCCGCGAGCGGGCTTCCTACACAGTCCGGCTCCGCGCCCGGCATGGCGGCGCGGCGATCCCTCCCTACATCCGATAGCCTGAATTCGATCTACGCCACGCGCTCGACGATGAGCGGCGGGGGCGTCGGGCGCTTGGGNNCCTGCTTCACCTGCGTGCCGACCTTCTTGATCTCCGAGACCCCGACGGCGTAGTCGATCTTGTCGTGCGGTGACTCCCGACCGGCGCCAAGCAGGTGCACGCCCCGGGCGATCATGGCCGCGTTGATGGTGTGCACATAGCCGCGTTTCGGGGCGGGCAATTTGCGAATGTGCTTCGCCTGCGGGAATTTTTCCGGGTGATCCACGTAGGAGGTGTCGCCGCCCTGCGCCCGGATCAGCTCCTTGAACTTCTCGAGCGCCGAGCCGTCGGTGAGGTGGCGCTGCACGGTNNTTGAGCACGAGTTCCTTCATGTCCTCCGGCCCGCCGCCCTTCAGGAGCATGATGGCCTCCTTGACTTCGAGGGACGTGCCAACGGTGTCGCCCAGCGGCTGGTTCATATCCGTTACCAACGCGACGCAGCGGCGCTTCATCGAACGGCCGACCCGCGTCATGGAGCGCGCGAGCTGCTTGGCCTGCTCAAGATCCCGGATAAACGAGCCGTTGCCCCACTTGACGTCGATCACCAGGCCCTCGGAACCCTCAGCCAGCTTGCGCGAAAGCACGCTGCCGGTGATCAATGGCAGGCTCGGGATCGTGCCGGTGTCTTTGCGCAACTCGTAGAATTTGGCATCGGCCGGGGCGAGATCCGGCACCTGCGCCACCACGGCGCCGCCGATCCGGCCGAGCTGCTCGGTGAAATGCGGAATGGATTGGATGCCCTTGAACCCCGGAATGGAGCCCAGCTGGTCGAGTGTATTGATCACATATTCCTGGTCCGTACCGCACATCATGGGCACAACTACGCCACTCGCCATCGCGAGGGGCACCAGGACGAGCGAGGTTTTGTCACCCACCCCGCCCGTGGAATATTTGTCGATCTTTGGCTTGGCAATATGCGAAAGATCGATGACCTCGCCCGATAGCATCATTTCCTCGGTGAGGATCGCCGTCTCCTGGGCGGACATGTTGGCGAAGTAGACTGCCATCAGGAGGGCCGCCAGCTGGTGCTGAGGCATCTCGCCATCCAGCGTGGAATCAATGATATAACGTATCTCCTCCTGGCTAAACTCCCCCCCATCGCGCTTCTTCTCGATCAGATAGCTGAACGAGGGCTTGATGAACCTGCGCGTTGGCAGGGGGCGTTTTCTCATGTGACTTGTCATGGAACGTGTTGGTGGCCGTTGGCGATATAAGTTTAGCAGCAAAAACAATCCTATCCTGTTTGTCGAGACAATTTTACCAATCTTGGGCTGGTTGGTTCCGGCCGCGTCTGTCGCCACCACCGGAATGCCGGTGGCGGCAAGCTTCGGTCAATTACACGCTTGCGGCGATTTCCCGCGCTTCGTTGAGTGGCCGGATGGATCTCAGTTTCGATCTAGCGAAAGCCCTTGATCGGACGCTGACCGATGCCGCCCGTCGCGCCGGTCTGACCGAGGCCGGCTTTGCGCCCGAGGTGCGGCCCGCAGATCCCGTCCACGGGGATTTTCAGGCCAATGGGGTGCTGGCGTACGCCAAGCGCCAGCGTCAGAACCCCCGCGCCCTAGCCGAGGCGCTGGTCAGCCAGCTCGATGAACTTGCGCCACTTTTCGGTCTGGCGATCGCCGGGCCGGGTTTCATCAATTTTCGACTCAAACCCGCGGCGCTTCTCGCCTGGCTGGCCGCACATAGCAACCGGGAGGCGCTCGCGGCCGGCGCCGCGGCGGCCGAGCAGGGACACACGGTGGTTGTCGACTATAGCTCGCCCAATACCGCCAAGCAGATGCACGTCGGCCACCTGCGTTCGGCCGTCATCGGCGAGGCCATCTGCCGCCTGCTGGCATTCAGCGGCGCCAAGGTCGTCCGCGACAACCACGTTGGGGACTGGGGCACACAATTCGGCAAACTCATCTGGGCCTACAAGCGCCAGCTCGATTCCGCCGCCCTCGCGCGCGATCCACTCGAGGAATTCGAGCGCCTCTACAAAGCCGGCAATTCCGCCGCCGAGGCCGACCCTACTGTGCTGAAAGAGGCGCAGCAGGAGCTCGTTAAACTCCAGGCTCGCGACCCCGAGAACCTCGGCATCTGGAGCCGGATCAACGAGGTCAGCCTCTTCGCCTTCCAGGAGATCTACGATCAGCTCGGCATCCGCTTCGACGTCACGCTTGGCGAGAGCTTCTACAACGACAAGCTTGAGCCGGTCTACCGCGGGCTGGCGGACTCCGGCCTGGCCGAGGAAAGCCAGGGAGCGCTGGTGGTCTTCCATCCGGAACATCCGCGCTTCAAGACCCAGCCCTTCATCATCCGCAAGTCCGATGGCGCCGCCAACTACGCCACCACCGACCTCGCCACGATACTTTATCGCACCGGGCCGTTGCACGCCACCGATGTACTCTACGTCGTCGACAAACGACAGTCCGACCATTTCGAGCAGCTCTTTCTGACCGCTCGGAAATGGTTCGAGAAGATGGGCGGACCCCTTCCCCGCCTGCGCCACCTCGACTTCGGCACGGTTTTGGGCGAGAACGGCAAACCGCTCAAGACCCGCAGCG
Source organism: Opitutia bacterium (assembly GCA_003153035.1). Taxonomy (GTDB): domain Bacteria; phylum Verrucomicrobiota; class Verrucomicrobiia; order Opitutales; family Opitutaceae; genus Fen-1467. The sequence continues at coordinate 21,540 of PMBT01000025.1, read as the reverse complement.
GCGAAAACATCCGGCTGAAGGACCTCCTCGCCGAGGCGGTCGAGCGCTCCTACCAGCTGGTGAGTGGGAAGAACCCCGGCCTCCCGGAGGCGGAACGCCGGGCCATCGCCCGGACTGTCGGCGTCGGCTCCGTCCAATACGCCGACCTTTCGCAGAACCGTTCGAGCGACTACGTGTTCTCCTGGCACAAGATGATTTCGCTCGAGGGCAACACCGCCGCCTACCTGCTGTACGCCGTCGCCCGCATCCACAGCATCTTTCGCAAGCTCGACCTGCGGCCCGGCGAAGCCCCGGGCGAAACCGGCGCCACCGCCTTCGAGACGCCCGCCGAACTGGCCCTCGCGCGCAAGCTCGTGCGTTTTCCCGATGCACTCGCCGCGGCCACCGGCACCCTCCGCCCGCACTTTCTCTGCACCTACCTCTACGAACTCGCCGGCGATTTCAGCACCTTCTACAACGCCGACAAGGTGGCGGTGGATGAGCCGGCGGTGCGCGCCCGCCGCCTGCTCCTCTGCAATCGCACGCTGCTGCTGCTCGAGACCGGCCTGCAACTCCTCGGCCTGCGCATTTTGACCAAAATGTAGCCAACGCCCCAGGGCGACGCGCCGCCGGGCATTCCCGGATTCTCCTCTGTCGGGGTCGGGCAATCGCCGGGCGGTCCGGCCGACTCCGCGCGGTGCAAAACACGCTTGCCGCTCCCGGGCCTTCGTTCCAGATTTCCCGTCAATGTCGACCCATGAGTTCTACATCCGAGGCCCCAACGACACGGAGGCTCGCGGGCCCTTTACGGTTGAGCAGCTCATCACGTTGGGCGAGACGGGCGGAATCGACACGGAGACTCTCTTCTACGATGCCGCCACCGAGCAGTGGGCCGTCATCGGCTCCAGCGAGGAGCTGCGGAACCTCGTCTTTCCCGAAAAGAAGAAGCTGACTTTCAAGCCGAAGGAGCAGGTCCCCACGCTTAATGTCCAGCATTCCGACCAGCGGCCTGTCACGGTCGAGCAGTTTCTCGCGGCCGCCGAGGGCCGCACGGAGGACACGAAGGAGCGGCGGGCCTACCTGATGGCCCAGGACCGGTCCGCCCAGATTGGCATGTATGCCGGCGCGCTGATCTTTCTGGTCAGCGCCGCCGCGTTCATCCTGCCGCACATCGACCTCGTGATGAACCTCGACTACCCCAAGATCATCAGGCATCCCCTGATCTTTCTTGGTGTGGTCGACCTCCTGTGCGCGATCCTGCTCGTTCTGGGGATGGCGGCGATCTACCCTTTCATCCGTTTCCGCGCCGCGTTCGGCCTCGGTTTCCTCGGTCTGCTTTTCTGGCTGCAGGATCGGCCGCTCCTGGCCCTGTCCGCCGCCGCTGCTTCGCTCGGCATGTATTTCTGCACCGTCTTTCTGAGCTATCTGCCAATTACGATTGCGGCGTTGCTCGGCCTCGGCGGAATCGGGGGCCTCGCGTATTTCCTGCTGAACTGACCTCCCCCGCGCCACCGGCGCCGCCGCGGTGGATCGCATGACCCCATGAACCGGCCGGCTGCCAACCTCCGCAGAATCGAACAGGTCTGGCGGCGGGATATCTGGCAGCCCACCGCCTTCGGCAAGCGCTCCCTGCGCGGCCGCGGCTTTGCGCTGCTGCGCTTCCTCTCGATCACCTGGACCGGCCTGGTCGAAAACCACATCACCACGCGCGCCGCCGCGCTGAGCTATGCCTCGATGCTCGGGCTCGGCCCGCTGGTGGCCATCGCCATGCTGGTGGCGGGTTTCATGCTCAACCAGCAGGATCCGGCGGTCGCCGTCAACGCGTTGAGCGACGTGATCAAGCGGATTGCCCCGCAGATCGACCAGTACGAACATCTCGACTCGCGCCTTCCCGTGCCAGCGCCGGCTGCCCAACCCGGCCCCGGGTCAGCGGAAGCCGCCGCGGGCCGGGTCCCGGCCACCCCGGCCGCTTCCAATCCCGCGCTCGTGCAGCTGATCAACAGTTTCGTCGCCGGCAGCCGCTCGGGCACTGCCGGGGTGGTCGGCGCACTCACGCTCATCATCATCGTCATCCAGCTCTTCACCTCGGTGGAGAACGCCTTCAACGCTGTCTGGGGTGTGCGCCGCGGGCGGTCCTGGTTGCTCCGCATTGTGTTTTACTGGACGATCCTCACGCTGGGCGCGGTGCTGTTCTTTGCGTCGCTCGCGGCGCTGTCGGTGGCGGCCTTCATTAACGTCTTTTTTGAGAAGCTGCCCTTCGGGACCGAAATGCTCCGGGCGCTGCAATGGATGCTGCCCTCGCTCTCGGTCTTCGTGCTCGTGGCGATCCTCACGCTCTTTTACCGGTACATTCCCAACACCCGGGTCTACTGGTGGGCCGCCCTGACCGGCGCGCTCCTTGTCACCGCGCTGCTCTTCCTCAACAACTACCTCGCGTTCCTCTATTTCAAGCGCGTCGTGCTCCAGAACAGCCTGTACGGGTCGCTCGGCATCCTGCCGGTTCTGATGATCGGCCTTTTCATCTTCTGGTTCTTCATGCTGGTCGGCGGGCAGGTCAGCTACGCGGTGCAGAACCTCCATTACCGCAGCAGCCAGACGGCCTGGCAGAACCTGAGCGAGTCCGCCCGTGAAAGCCTCTCCCTGCTCGTGCTGGTCATCATCTGCCGCCGGTTCAAGGACTGCGCGCCCGCCTACTCCGCCACGGAGCTCGGCCGGCTGGTTAAGGTGCCCACGCAGATCCTCAACGAGTGCCTCAACCGCCTGGGCGACCTGCGTTTCATCGCCGCAATTCCTCCGATGGCCCACCAGTCCTCGCTCGACTACCGGTACCAGCCGGCACGGCCCCCCTCTCGCATGACGCTGAACGAATTCAAGCAGCTTTTTGACCGTTACGGCGAGAACCCCAGCGGCGAGGCCCTCGACTCGGTCGACCCGGTGCTGCGCCTCTACCACGAGCGGCTGGCCCGGCAAGACGCGGCGGCGCTCGGCACCGCCACGTTCGACGCGCTGCTGGACGAACTGCCGGCGGCGCCCCGGCCCGCCGACTGACCCGACACGGCTGGCGACCCGCCGCCCGGCAAGGAAAAACTCGGCTTGTAATTCTGAAATTATATGTTTCTACTTTCTCGATTCATCCCGCTTTCCAATGTTTCCCCCGCGGCCCTGCCCCCCGAAGTCACTGCTGCATGTCGAGGACGATGTCCTCTGGGGCCGGGCTGTGAAGCAGATGGTCAATGGCCGCCGCGAGGTTTCCCATATCGGCACCGCGGCGACCGCCGCCCAGGGGCTCGCCCTCTGCCGCGCCCGCCAGCCGGACCTCGCGGTGCTGGCCCTGGAACTGCCCGACGCTGACGGATTCGACCTCGCCCTGACCCTGGCCAATCTTCCCCGACCGTCCCGGGTCCTCCTGCTGACCGTCAAAACCGACGAGGTGACGCTCTTCCGCGCCAGCTACGCCTATATCGCCGGCATGATCTGGAAAACCGGCCAAGTGCGGGTCACCCTGCATTGCGCGATCCGGGAAGTTCTCGCCGGACGCCGGTATTTTCCGACCGATGTCCGCGAGGCCATGCGCACGATCCGCACCGACCCCACCGCGTTTTTCAAGATTCTCTCCAGCCGGGAACTCTCCCTGCTCCCCCTGCTCTGCCAGGGATCCTCCGACAGCCAGATCGCGGCCCAGACCGACCTGTGTCCGGTCACCATCCGATCCCACCGCCAGCATATCATGGCCAAGCTGGATCTCCACCGCACGGCCGATCTCATCCGGTGGGCGGCCGAGAAGGGTTTCGTCGATTTTCTGCGTCCGAAACGGGCGCATTTTTGAATGGCCGCAGCTCGTCAAGCAAATATTTTCGTTAACTTGAATGTTTCTATAATGTCGCTGACCCGCACCGTGCGGGCCTTTGATCACGGGGTCATGCCGGACACGTCGCTGCATCCCGCCGCCTTCAGCTCCGACACGGTGGAGAGCCTCTTCGCGAAGCACCGTCTGGACCGGCCGTACCTTTATTGGCTGCTTCTCGCCGCGTGCGCCACCGGCACGATCGCCACGCCGCTCGTGAGCATCGATGTCTCCATCAGCGCGCCGGGCAGAGTGCGCTCCCGGATCGAGCGTTGCGATGTGCAGGCTCCGATTGCCGGACTGATCGCCCAGGTTCTGGCCCGCGACAACGACCGCGTCCAGGCGGGCCAGCCACTCGTGCTGCTCCAGTCGCGCGACATCGACGAACGCCTGGAACGCAACCAGGCGATGCAGGCTGAGCACCGCGAACGGATCGCTGATTTGCGGGCGGCCGCCCCGGTGGGAGGGCCGCATCGGACGCCTGGCGCTTCGCCCGTCGCCGGCCTGCCTCCGGTCGAGGGCTTCCTTACCCCGGCCTTCCGGCAGGACTATCTCCAGTTTCTCGCCTCGCTTGAGACCACTCGGCTGACCACGGCGAATCTTCGGACAGCCTTTGAACGCACGACCCGGCTGGCGGCCCGTGGCATCGCCACCATGCGCGAAGTGGACACCGCCCGCTACGAACTGGACCGCGGGGAGGCTGAAACTGCGCTCCTGATCCAACAGGCCTCGGCCCGCTGGCAGACGCGCCTGCAGGAAGAGCAGACGGCCCTCGCCACCCTTGTTTCGGAGGCGAAGCGCCTGCAGGAGGAGCGGACGCTTCACATCATCCGCGCCCCGGCGGCGGGCGTGCTGCTGGACTTCATTGGATTGAATACCGGGGTCTTTGTGCTGGCTGGCCAGACGCTCGGCGCCCTTTCGCCCGATGATTCGCTGGTCATCGAAGCTCTCGTCCCCCCGCGCGATGCGGGTCTGATCCGCCTCGGTCAACCCGTGAAGATCCAGATTGATGCCTATCCGTATGCCCAATGGGGCGGGCTCGACGGCGAAGTCGCCGCCATTGCCGAAGACGCCTCCCCAGTTTACCGCGGTGCCCCCGGCGGGGCCGTGCCGTCCCAGTTCAAAGTCATCATCCACCCAATGACGACGGCGCTGCGCCTGCCCAGCGGCCTCCGCGGTGAACTGAAGAAAGGTCTCACGGTGCAAAACCGTTTCTTTGTCGTCCGCCGGAGCCTGCTCCGGCTGCTCTATGACGATCTCAGATCCTCGTTCGATCCCCACCCGGTCCCCGCTTACGGCGCCGCCATGAATGCGTCCTGATCTCGCGCGGTCGCCACGCCGCGGACCGCCCCACCATGAATGCCGCCAATCCTCTGATCGTCTTCCTCCGAACCGTCCGCCGTCAACGCGGCGGGCAGTCGCGGCAGGTGCGCCCTCCCTTTCCGTGGCCACGGAATTCCCACCAATCATCAACCCTCAGCCTACCTATGAAGGAAATCCCATCAGAAGAAATGTCGATGCTTCAGGGTGGATTCGCGCCGCTCGCGCCGGATCCGCCACTTCCTGGTCCGTCCGGCGACCTGGAAGACGAACTGCGTGCCCTCCAGGATTATTGGAACCACCTCTTGGTCGCCAACCATCGGGGGTACGCGGATTGACCAGCATTCCCCACCACGAACGAACACTCAACCCACAGGCAAATTATGCAAATTCTTCAAGATCACGAAGCGCAAGAAACCCACGGAGGAATCGGCGTCCTCGAATCGATCCTCGTTGGAATCACCATCACCGCCGTTGGTGCGGTCATCAACAACTGGGACAGCTTCAAAGCCGGTCTCATGGGATACCCTGATCCCGCAGCCAAGAAGGCCGCCCAATAAGGCACACCCATGAAAACACCTCCGCAATCGCTGCTGGAAATGTCAGACATCGACCAGGCTTCCGTCACGGGCGGGAACTTCGCCTACGACGTGGGTCGGGCTATCCGGTTCTTGATCATCACCGAATACAACGGGGGCCCGATGCCCGGAGCTGGCGTTGGCGCTGCCGTCGCCGACTGGATTGCAAATAGCGCCGCCGCCTAACCCCTGTTCGACTGAACGACCGGCGGCATGAACTCATGCCGCCGGTTCCCCTTTGCCATGAACAGAAACAAACTCCGTGAATTCGGCACCCACAGCCTCGCCGCAGCCGTCGCCGTCGCCGGCTATATCCTCCTGGAGAGGTGGGACGCTTTCAAGGCCTTCATCGTCCGGCTATTCGGTTAATCTGACCGCGTGACTTCGCGGTCAGGTCCGCTTGCTCCGTCCCATGATGCGGGCGGGCTGGGGGAACGATTGAGCGCCGCCCCTCGCCGCCACACCCGCTGACCCAGATTCGCGGGGCGTCTTTTGGTGCGCCTTTTTGATTCACTGCCCAGGGCACGATCCGCCGTGGTATCATTCAAACAGCGCGACGCAACCGATTGCGGACCGGCCTGCCTGAAATATGTCGCCCACCATTATCGGCTGCGCATTCCCATTCCGCGATTCCGGCAGCTGGTCGGCACCGGGCCCGCCGGTTCCAGCGTGTATGCGCTGGTCGAGGCGGCGCGCAGCCTCGGGTTTTCCGCCAAGGGCGTGAAAGGGCCCATCACCGCCCTCCCGGGCGTTCCGTTGCCGGCCATCGCGCACGTGCTGATTGACCAACGGCTTTACCACTATCTGGTGCTGGTGGCGTGGTCGCGCCGGGATGCAAGAGTGATGGATCCGGCTTCGGGCCGGATCGAGAAGTGGACGCATGAGCAATTCACGGCCGTGTGGACTGGCGTGCTAATCCTGCTGGCGCCGGGTGAAACGTTCCGGCCAGGCGATCGCACCACCTCGCCCTGGCAGCGGTTATGGAGCCTGGTCGGACCGCACAAGGCCGCGTTGATCCAGGCTTTCGCCGGCGCGATGGCCTCCACGGTGCTTGCTTTGTCGATGTCGATCTATGTCCAGAAGATCATCGACAGCGTCATCCCCGACGGGAATCCCCGGCTGCTCGACCTGCTGACCGCGGCCATGCTGGCAATTCTTGCGGTCCGCCTTGTGCTGGGCGTTTTTCAGTCGCTGCTCTCGCTGCGCACGGCGCAATGCATCGATGCCACGCTCATTCTCGCCTATTATCGCCGTCTCCTGCAGTTGCTCCAGCCGTTCTTCGATACCATGCGCGTCGGCGAGATCACTTCGCGCGTGGCCGATGCGGTCAAGATCAGGAACTTCCTTAACAATTCCCTCCTGAATCTGCTGCTGAATCCGCTCATCCTGGCGTTCTCGCTTGGGACGATGTTCTTTTACTCCTGGAAACTGGCCTTGCTCTCAATCGCGCTCGTTCCCCTCAACGGCGTCATTTACTGGGTGGTCGATCGTCTTAACCGCACCTATCAGCGCCGGATCATGGAGCGCGCCGCCGACTTTGACGCGCAACTCGTCGAGTCCCTGAACGCGCAATCGGTCGTGAGGCGCTTCCGGCTCGAAGCGCATGCGGGCCTTCGAACCGAAGTGCGGCTGGTCCGTCTGCTGCGCAGCACGTGGAATGCGGCAGTCAGCGGGCTCGGTTGCAGCACGGTGGCAGCTTTGTTCACGCAAGCCTACCTGATCGCCCTGTTGTGGATCGGCGCCACGCTCGTCCTCGAGACCGGCCTGTCACCGGGCCAGCTCATGTCGTGCTACACGCTCGCCGGCTATCTCACCAGCCCCATCGCCGCGCTGATCGGGTTGAATGTCACCATCCAGGAGACGCTGATCGCCACCGACCGGTTGTTTGAAATCATGGACCTCGAAACTGAAACTGACCAGGGCGGCGTGGAATTCACCGCCGAGAAGGCGGGCGATATCCGCTTTGAGGAGGTCTCCTTTCGGCATGCGGGGCGTCCGGCCACGCTGCAGGAGCTGTCGGTGACCGTACCGGCCCGCAGGATCACGGTGCTGGCCGGCGATTCCGGTTGCGGGAAAAGCACCTTTCTCGCGCTGCTGCAACGGCTCTATCTGCCAGAGAAGGGCCGCATCTTCATCGGACACCTGGACCTCCGGCATTTCAAGCTGGAGAGCCTCCGACGCCACCTCGCAGTCGTGCCCCAGCAGTCGACCCTGCTCTCCGGCACCGTCCTTGAGAATCTCGCGCCGGGCGGCTGCCAGCCAGACATGGAACGCCTGCTGACGATCTGCCGGGAAGTCGGGGTGACCGAATTCATCGAGAAGCTTCCCCAAGGGTTCTTTACCTACTTGAACGAAAACGGCGCCAACCTTTCCGGCGGCCAGCGGCAACGGCTGGTCCTCGCCCGCGCGTTGTACCTCGATGCGCCCATTCTCCTCCTCGACGAGCCATCTTCTGCCCTGGATGCTCCGTCCGAGCAGGCCTTGATGGACCTGCTGGTGGGGTTGCGCGCGCACGGCAAGACCATTCTCCTGGCCGCCCATGCTCCGCGCCTCTTCGCCATCGCCGATCAGATCGTCACCCTGGCAGGCGGACGCGTGGAGTCCGTGGTGGCCTGTCCCGCCGGCCTTTCCTCCCGACCGGTCGCGCCTCCGGCCCCAGCCACGTTGACTGCGGCGGCCTGAAGCGGAACCATGCAGTGGGGTGGAGCGGCTTGTCCACAAGACGCGATGAGCGCGTTGAGGACAACGCGCTCCACCATCTTGCCTGCCCCAATTTGTCGTCGCGTGTTCCTATTTCTTTGTCGCCGACTCGTAACCCAGGACCTGCGGCTCGCCGACCGTGACGAGCGTTTCGGGCAGGCGCTTGCGGATCAATCCATGGCTGTCCTGACCGAAATAGCGCGCGGCATTCTCCGTCATCGCAGCCAGCGCCTTGCTGAAATCGTTCCTGCGCTCCGGAAGACTGAAACGGGTCTCCCATAATAGCTTCCTTTGCTTATGCTTCCAGAGGGTTTGGAAGTCATAGGCCAGCAGCACGACGAAATACCGGTTCTCCTCCACGTCAGCGATCACATCCTGCCGAAGAGACGAATTGAAGACCGTCCCCCGGAATCTCTCCAATCGGGCCATCTCGGGCAAATAGCCAAGCACCCTTGCATTTTCCAAATCCTGCCGGTCGCGCACCCAGTTCGTCATGGCGATCATCGTGTCGGCTTGGGACAGGGCGCTGATGTAGGATGCATTCATCATCGATGAATGGGGCATCATCAGGGCTCCGCTGATCATCTGCTGTCCGATTTGGTATTCGGGAGACGAAGACCGATCCATGGTTCCATTGGTGGTTCCCCAATAGACCATGATCAACAGGTCGGTCTGGTGCGGGTCCTTCGCCGACAGGTAATTCTGCCCGGCGAGCGTGGGACTGATGACGCGCGCAATGTCGAGGAAGCGCAGCTTGTCGATCGTGAAGTCGTTGAGCGATCCACCCCACGAGCCACCCTCTCCGAAGGCATAGGTCTCCGGCTTGAATGAGCCGCCGGGCAGGATCGCGCGCGTGTAGGCGGGACTCACGCTTGAATACACCGCGACAACTCCGGCGTCATCACCGAAACCGGCGGCAGCTGGGGTCGGAAGCATCGTGCTGACGACCAGCGCAAACCCGGCCAGCGCGCAGCGCGCCCGCGAGACGTGCGCCCAATAACCCTGGAACTCTCCTGGAATGGGCAGCGGGACAGTTGTTCTCATGTTGATGAATCAGGAGGGAGCAATTTGAGACGGACCAGTACGCTTTGACCGAAAGCATTTCGTGCGCCAAGAGCAAGGCATGCTAATCGACACGATGGATACGAGCAACTTATGCAACTTGACTGATCGACTGCAAATCTCCTCGACTGCAACCTTGGTGGGCTATCACCAGCTCCTAGGTGCTCGCATCGGCAATGATGGTTCTGCACAACCAGGGCCGCACCGAAAGGCGCTGGCCGGCGCGGTGCACCGCCCAGCGGACAGAGTAGGGACGCTGGTCCGGCAGAAAGCCCAGGGACCGCTCCAAACGTGCCAAGCGCGAAACGACCGGGGTCCGCGCGCCAACTCCCGGCTATTTCGACCGGTTCAGAACCTTCCTTTTCTCTGACTGAAACTCCTCGTCCGTGAGAATGCCCTTCTTGCGCAGATCATCGAGTTTCGTCAGCTCAGAATAAAGCTCGTCGGTGGTCAGCGGCCTTTCGACGATCATCGGAGGCGCCGGCCTTTCGGCGTACGCAGCCGCTGTCCCTCCGGTCAGGGCAGCCGGAGCAGGCTCGCTCTTCAGCTCAGGATCGCCTGCGTTGAGCGCCTTGAAAACCACGGTGGCCTTGGCATAGCCAAAGAACATGATCTTCGGCTTGCTCTCCGTGACCGTCACCACTTTCAGCTGCTTGCCCTGATCGGCGCAGAACTTGGCTGCGTCGTCCAGTGCCTCGGCTCGCAGTTCGTCGGTGTGGCGGACGAAACCTGTCTTGGCCACACGGGTGACGGTGTAGGTGTCGTTTCCCATCGATTCCACTTTCGGAGGCGCCGCATATCCCGTCAGCGCGACGCAGAACGAGGACGCAACAAGAATCCAGCCCAGGGTGTTTTTGTTCACGCCGAAAACATCAGCCCCCCCGCCGCGCAGGTCAAGACTGTGCCACCGAGGACCGCCGGCCACTCTCCCGCCGAGGGCCGGAAGTCAGGGCGCCGCGCCCGGCACCGGACTCTCGCGCGCCGGACGGCGACGGTGGAAGAATGAGGAGCGCATCGGATAGCCGAGAACGCACCGGCGTTCCTGGCCGCACCTCTTGAACCGGTTGCATTCGTCGCAGCGAACAAGGTGAAAACCGTCCTCGTCCTCATAGGCCAACGGAGCGTTCCTGCTGCCCGCCCATGTCAGGTACGAGGCGAGGAGGCCGAGGCTGGCTAAAGCGTAAAGCAGAATGCTCATGCTTCAGCAAACTTCCCGTATTCGGATGACCTTATCCATGCCATCCGGCAGGCAACCATCCGGTCAGATTTGCGGACCTCGCAGGCTTTAGGGGTGGCTCCGCCCGGCGATTTAACTCCTTCGCCTAACAGCTCGCCGAATGACAAATGGCCGCTCAGCGAGTTACCCTGAATCCTCAAGGCTGGGGTCGTCATTCTTCCCAAGTGGTTCGACCGTAGCCGTCTAGGATGGAAAATGCAAGACCTAAACCTCAAAAACCATCATTAGCGGATTTTAAGGCACGTCAGGATCGGGGGGGATTCCGTTCGGGTCGACGGCAGGCCCCGGCTGGGGCTAATCGAGCCGCGGCCGCTGAACCCACCGCCAACCATCCGCCCGGTCCGGTCGAAACATCAATCGCCGTACTTGAACGGGATGTAGCGGTAGCCGCCACGATCCCAGACCAGGCAGAAATTCTGGCCCGGCCGCAAATGCGCGCGGGTACCAGCGACGTCCTCAGTCGGAACACGGTTGAGCTGCACGATGACCATGCCGGAGCGGAATCGCTCTCGGTAGGGTGAATCCTCAGCGACGTCAGTCACCACCAGCCCCTCGACCTCGTCGGGCACCCGGTAGGTGCGGCGCTGTTCGTCGTCGACCCGGGCCACGGAAACTCCCGGGAGGAATTCGTCGGGCGTGGCCCCCGCGTCGACCAGCTTCGTGAGCGTGACCTCCAACTCCGCGGCCTTGGCCTCACGCAGGTATTTCACCTTGACCTTGGTGCCGGGCGGAGTCTGGGCGATGATCAAACGCAACGCGTCTAGGGAATCCACCGGCTTGCCGTTGATTGCGACGATGACGTCCTCCAGCTTGAGGCCCGCCTTGGCAGCCGGGCTGCCCGCCTCCAGTTTGGAAATGACCATGCCCTTGGCGTCCTTCCCCATGGCCTCGGCCAGTTCCGGCGTCAGGTGCTCGACGCCGATCCCCATATAGCCTCGCGCAACCGTGCCGGTTGCGATGAGACTCTGCATGACGCTTGAGGCGAGATTGATCGGGACGGCAAACCCGATGCCCATGTTTCCATTGGTCGTGGACATCATGGCGCTGTTGATGCCGATGAGGCGCCCCTTGGCATCGACCAGCGCCCCGCCGGAGTTGCCCATGTTGATGGCCGCGTCGGTCTGGATGAAATCCTCGTAGCCCTGGACGTCGTCGAGAAGGTGAACCTTCCGACCCTTCGCGGACACAATGCCCGTGGTCACGGTCTGGCCCACGGCCAGCGGATTGCCAACGGCGAACACCACATCGCCCACGCGGAGGCGGTCGCTGTCGGCGAGGGTGATCGCCGGCAGGTTGTCGGCCTCGATCTTGATCACCGCCACATCCGTCTTCGGATCCGTGCCGATGATCTTGCCGGTGAACTCGCGATCATCGCTCAGCGCCACCCTGAGTCCGTCGGCGCCCTCGACGACGTGGTTGTTCGTCAGGATGTAGCCGTTGGGGGACACGATCACGCCGGAGCCGAGGCCCTCTTCCTGCGACTCGCGATCCTGCTCGCCGAAGAACTGGCGGAAATAGGGCGGCAAACGATGCCGCACGGTCTTCTTCGAGTAAATCGACACGACGGTCTTCTGAACAGGCTCAATCACGTCGGCATAGCTGACCACGACGCCAGTCTTCCCGTCACCGACCGGCGACGGATCAGTCTTGAGCGTGGGCTTGGGCGCGGGGGCTTCTTTGGCGCCGGCCAGCAGCAAAGTGACGGCGACGGCCAGGTGAGAAATGCGGAAGGGCTTGAATTTCATGAAAGGAATGGAGGCGGCCCGCACGCTAGCCTCACCGCAGGTTTCGCACAACCCAGACCTTGTCAAAATCCCTTGATTTTGAAGAGGCTGGTGATGCTCTCATTGCTGTTGATGCGCACGATGGCGTCGCCGAGCAGACCAGCGATGCTCAGCGCGGTGATGGGCAGCCCGCGCGGATCATTGGGAATCGAATTCGTGGTGATAAGCTCGTCAATCAGGCCGGTCTTGAGCCGCTCGTAGGCGATTTCGCTTAGATTACAGTGGCTGACGGCCGCCCGCACTTTCGTGGCTCCGCTGTCCCGGAGAATTTTCGCGGCGGCGATCAGGGTGCCGGCCGTCTCGGTGATGTCGTCGACCAGCAGCACTTCGCAGCCCTTCACTTCGCCGACCACGCTGATGGCCTCGACGGTGGTTGCGCTCTTGCGCTTCTTGGCCACGAGACCCAGACTGGCGTCAAGCATGTCGGCATACGCGGCCGCCATTTTCATGCCGCCGACGTCTGGCGAACAGACGACGAGATCCTGGGGCATGTCCTTGGCGAGGTAGTCGAAAAACACCGGCGAGGCGTAGAGATGATCGACCGGGATGTCGAAGAANNTGCTGGCTGTGCAGATCCATCGTGAGCACGCGGTTGGCGCCGGCCGCCACCAGGAGGTTCGCGACCAGCTTGGCGGTAATGGGGACGCGCGGCTGGTCCTTGCGGTCCTGGCGCCCATACCCGTAGAACGGCATGACGGCGGTAATCCGCTGCGCCGAGGCGCGCCGGGCGGCGTCGATCATGATCAACAGCTCCATCAGGTGATGATTCGACGGCGGGCAGGTTGACTGGATGATGAAAACATCCGCCCCGCGGATGTTCTCGTTGATCTTCACGAACGACTCGCCATCGGGAAAGCTGGTCACCGTGGCCTCTCCGAGAGGCACGCCGATGTGCCGGCAGATTTCCTCTGCCAGAGCCCGATTGGAATTTCCCGTGAAGATTTTCAGCCGCACTTCGCTCATAAGGTGTCCGCCATCTTGGCATGAAGAGGTGGTGGCGGAAGTCTATTCTGTGGCCCCGGCAGAAATCCCCGCCGCCCGCCCGAGCCGGGTCACCCGCCGCCGAGTTCCTTGATCTGCGCCTCCAGCGCATCCACGCGATGGAAGAGCTGCGGCAGGCGCTGCCGGAGCACGGCGATGCGGCGTTCCAGCAGGTACGGGATGGCCGGATAGCCGTTCACATAGCTGCCGGGGGAAATATCGGTGGTAATCGCGGCACCACCACCGGCTTTGGCGCCCCGGCCAATGGTGATATGGCCTCCGACGCCGACCTGGCCGGCCAGCACCACATAGTCCTCGATCGTCGTGCTGCCCGAAATGCCGGCCTGGGAGCACAGGAGGCAGTGTTTGCCAATGACGACATTGTGCCCCACCTGCACCAGGTTGTCGATCTTCGTGCCTTCGCCCACGATGGTCCGGCCAAAACGGGCGCGATCGATCGTGCAGCCAGCGCCGATTTCCACATCGTCCTCAATCACGGCCTGCCCGATCTGCGGGATCTTCTCGTGGCGGCCGTCGACCAATTCGTAGCCAAAACCGTCGGAGCCAATCACGGCATTGGCATGCACCCGCACCCGCCGCCCGAGCTGGCAGCCCGCATAAAGACGCACGCCCGGCATCAGCCGGCAATCGTCGCCCACAACGGAATCGCGACCGACGAAGACCGACGCCTGCAGGTGACTGCGCTCTCCGATGCACGCCCCTTCCTCGATGACACACAGGGGACCAATCGACGCGCTGGTGGCCACCCGCGCCCCGGCGGCGACGACAGCCGAAGGGTGCACGCCCGGGCGTGGCGGCAGCTGCAGTGACTGTTCGATCCGGGCGCAGACCCGGGCAAGGGCGAGCGACGGCTGGTCGACCACCAAGAAGAGCTGGCCTGCCTGCGGATCGCCCAGGTACCCAGGGGGCACCAGCACCAGCGACGCCTGCGTGCTGGCGACCTCCGCCTTGTACTTCGCATGGCCCAGGAAGGAAAGATCCCCGGAGCGGGCCGTGCCCAGCGCGGAAATCCCGTGAATCATTGCGCTGGTCGCGCCGCGGGAAGCCCGGGGGTGCACGATGGCCGCAATCTCGTCAGACGTGAAGGAAAGCTGCATGACAGATAATTCCGGTGGCGGGCCAGGAGCGGAGCGCCGGTGCTCGGGGCCCTCGCCTGGAACCGTCATCCCACACTCAAGCAAATTTCCGGGCCGGCCCAAAGAAAAAACCCCGCCCTCGGCAGGCGGGGTTCTTGCTCAAAAACCTGGCGCCAAGGCTGTCCACTGGCGCCGCGCAATCACGATCACTTCTTCGGCGCGAGGCCGGGAACGGTGACGCTGGGTGCCTTGGCCGTCGAGGCGGCGGGCGGGGTGGCGGCCGGCCCCGTTCCGGTGGCCGCAGCCGGCGCCGCCGGACGATCCTTGTTGATCTCGGCCATGACCTCATCGGTCATGTCGTAGCCCGCATCCGAATAAAGAACTGAGGGAATCCCGATCATGGACGGCCCGGACTTGTCTACCACCAAGGTCGCGCCCTTGCCCTTCGCCAGGTCAGTTACCCGTTTGCTGATTTCATCCAGGAGCTGCCCGCGGATGTTATTGAGCTGACCCTGGAGCAGTTGTTGGGACTTGTTCCGGAAAGCATTGATGTCGTTCTGCCGGCGCTGGAGATCCTCCAGCATCTTGGCGGAATCGCCCTCCGCCTTGGCGCGCGCCTCGGCCGTCAGGAGCGTATTCTTGGCCTGTTCCACCGTCTCCTTGTATTGCTCCGCGAGGGTGTTGCCCTCCTTGGCCATGCGCTCGAGCTCCTCCTGCGCCTTTTGCTCGTTGGCCTTGAGCTTGGCCGCCTGATCCTCGGTCTTGTAGTAGCCCTCGAGGAGCTTGCTCATGTCGACCGTGACGATCTTGAGGGCCGGCTGGGCGGCAAGCCCCAGCGCGGTCGCGCCGAAGGCAATTAAGGTCAGGATGGATTTCATCGTTTTGTTCATATAAAATGTCATCAAGGGTTGATCAGGGGTCGGAGTTTCAGAATCGGGTGCCAAAGGAGAAATTGAACTGATTGCCCTTCTTATTAAGCTTATCGGTGGTCAAGGGAATACCAAAATCAAGGCTGAGCGGGGCGCCGGCCACGAACAGGCGGAGGCCGACCCCGAAATCGTCGTTGTAGCGGGCCGGATTGAAGTCGTAGGCGTTTGAGTTGAGGAAACCTGCGTCGTAGAAAAACGCGAACCGGATGGGTTTCACGACATCCATCGCGTACTCGGCCGTAAACATGCCATAGGTCTTGCCGCCGATCGGCTCGTTGTTTAAGTCCCGCGGACCGACGTCCCGGTATTCAAAACCGCGCAGATCATCGGGTCCGCCCAGAAACCAGCGATCATAGTAGGCGACATCGCTGCTCTTGCCGTAGTTCTCCACCACGCCCGCCCGGGCAATCAACCCCAGCACCTGGGTCTGCGCCCGGAACACCGGAATGAACTCCGACCCGCGAGCCTCCAGCCGGTAATAATTGTTGGTGCCACCCAGCACGCCACCGGCAATTTCCGTCGTCAACTGGATGCGGCTGCCCCGTGTCGTGTTGACGATCTTGTCCCGGGCCTCCCGCAGCAACTGCAGGCCGACTTTGATCGTGCGGGTCTTGCCGGCGAGCGACTGGATGATGGACGAGGCTGTGGAGGTCACATTGGCGATGTCAATCTCCTCATCGGTCAGGGAGACGCGGCCTTCCACATACTCGAAGAGATGCTTGCGCAGATGCACCTCGGCACCGATGCGGATTTCCTCGTAGTAGGAGCTCGTGTAGCTGGAGCTGGAGCGGTAGATGGAAAAACCCAATCCAAGTTCCTTCTGGAAGAGCCACGGCTCATCGAAGGCGAGCAGCACCTCGTTCGACAACGAGCCGACCTGGAACCGCACGCGGAATTTCTGCCCCGCGCCCTGGAAGAAGGAGTGGCGGTTGAATAGGTCGAAATTGGACTGGCTGAGCTCCGCGAAGAACGTCGCGCGTTCCAACGAGCTGTACCCCGCGCCGAAACTGACGTTGCCGGTGCGCGCCTCTTTGAAGGAGATCTTGAGGTTGCGGCGGCCCGGGATGTTGGTGCTTTCCGGCGTGAGGTTGACGTCTTCAAACAAAGCCGTGTTCTCCAGGCGCATTTTGCTGGCCTTCATCCGGACCATATCGAAGACGTCGCCCGGGCTCAGCACCAGTTCGCGGATGACCACGATGCTCTTCGTCTTGGTGTTGCCCTCAACCTTCACCGACTCGACGTAGAATTTGTCGCTCTCCTCGATATGGTATTCAATGTCGATGTTGCCCGTGGCAACGTTGGGCTTGCGCACGAGCCTCACCTGGGTGTCGAGGTAGCCGGCCCGACCGTAAAAGTCCTCGATTGTCTCCACGTCCTTGTCCAGCCTGGCCGGCCGGAAAATCATGCCGCTCTTCTGCCGGAGCACCAGTTTGAGCATGTCCTCGGCATACAGTTTGGCACCGATGATGGTGATGTCGCCGATCCGGTATTGCCGCCCTTCGTCGATATGGATCGTGATGACCATCCGGCTCGGGTTGGGGTAGTTGTAGAGAATGCGATCCGGCGGGACTTCGGCATCCAGATAGCCCTGGCCACGATAGAAATCGAGCAGCTTGGTCAGGTCGTCCTCGAACAGGTCGTCCTTGAACCGTCCGCCGCCAGTCAGCCAGGAAAACATCCACCAGCGCTTGGTTTCCATCTCCTTGCGGAGGCGCTTGGCGACTACATGGCCGTTGCCCGTAAAGCGGATGTCCGCGATCCGCACCTTCGCGCCCTCTCGGACCTTGAAGATCACGACGCCATAGCCCGTGCCGCGGTCCCGCTGGATATCGAAAGTGATCTGGATCTGGTTGTAGCCGGACTTCTGATAGAACAGATGCAGCTTCTCGGCGTCGGCCTTGACGGTGTGTTCGTCGAGCGCGCTATTGGGTTTCGTGCTGATCTCCCTCTCCAGCCGGCTGGTCTTGACCATCTTGTTTCCCTCGAACCGAATCGCCTGCACGCGGAACTTGGGAGTGATCTCGAACACCAGGTTGACGGTGTTGTTCGGCAATTCCTCGCGCTTGGCTTCGATGAATTCGAAAAGGCCGGTGCGATAAAGCGACCGGATGTCCCGGTCGATCATCGGCTCGTCATAATCGGCGCCCGCCCGCACCTGAATGTTGGCTCGCACGACCTGCTCGCTGACATTCGCAATGCCGATGAACTTGATCGCTACTGTGCCAATCTTCTTCGCCGCAACGACTTCCGCAGCCGGCGCTTCCGCCTGGGCTTGAGCCACCGCAGTCCCGATCAGCCCAGCCAGGGCGCAGGAAAGGAGACGCAAAATGCCGGGCCCTAGGCTATTGGGCAAAGTTTTCAAAACGAGTGATGTGCTTGAGGAAAGTTAGCTTCAAATCTCCTATCGGTCCATTTCGCTGCTTGGCAACAATTAAGTCGTAGCCAGCGGCATCGAATTTCTCATCGGCATCCTTGGGAGGGGCGAGCATGAGCACAACGTCGGCATCTTGCTCGATGGAGCCGGATTCGCGCAAGTCCGACAGGCGCGGAGTGCGATTCTCCTTTTCCGAAGAGCGGTTCAATTGACTTAGAACAAGGACGGGCAAATCAAGTTCCTTCGCCATCGCTTTTAATCCGCGGGAAGCCTCCGCCACCTGCTGCTCTCGCGGAACCGCCGGGTCGCCCGGGCTGAGCAATTGGAGGTAATCGACGACGATCAGGCCGAGTTTGTAGCGCGAATAGAGCCGGCGCGCCTTGGCCCGAAGTTCCATGATCGTCAGGTGCCCGGAATCGTCGATGAAGAGCGGTGACTTCGAGAGCTCGTCGGCTACCTCTACCAGTCTTTGCTGTTCCGGTGCCTGCTTCGGTAACGTGCCTCCACGCAACGCGGTCATGTTCACGCGCGCCCGGGCGCAGAGCATGCGCAAGGCGAGTTGGGAGGAACTCATTTCCAGCGAAAACACGAGCGTTGGCACAGGGTCTCCCCTTTTCGGGAGGACCGCGGACTCCGCGATGTTCAGCGCCAGGGAGGTCTTGCCGACGGACGGACGGGCCGCGAGCACGATCATCTCCTGCTTCTGGAAGCCAAACGTAAGGTCGTCGAGATCCTTGAAGCCCGAGACGACCCCCGTCTTTTCGCCCTTCTTCATCATCAGCTTGTTGATGACGGTCATCGCCTCGCGGGTCGGCTCCTTCATGGGCCGCGCAGCGTCGGAAACCCTGTCCTGCGTGACGCGGAAAATATCCTGCTCGACCCGGTCAATGAACTCCTCCAGGCCGCCCTGATAGCTGAAGCACTGCTCCACGGTGCTGGTGGTGACCTTGATCAGTTCGCGGAGCAAGGACAGCTCGCGAACTTTTTCGATGAAATAGACGGCCTGCGCGGTGGTGGGAATGCGCGCGCTGACCTGCATGAGGTAGGGCATACCCCCGACCGCTTCCAGCTGCTTCGCGGTGCGCAGCTCTTCGATCAACATCTCCAGGGCGACCGGCGGGCTCTTCTGGTAGAGTTCGGTGAGCTTCTCGAAGATGATCTGATTCGCGGAATGGTAGAACGCCGCGGGGGCTAGCTTCGCCTCCAGGCACCGCGCGATGGTATCGCCGCCATCGAGCAGACAGCACGACAGCAGGTATTCCTCCGCCTCGAAACTGTGCGGTGGCGTGCGCCCGGAGTACGCCGACACGCCCGGACCGCCGCCCGGGTTCTGGGCGTGGGGAGGCGAAAGCGCAGTGACGGTCTCAGCCATGCGTAGCGGGGATTTAGACGCGGGATACTCGGGGGCGGCAATGAAATGTTTTCCACACGCGGTTCACATTCCGGCGGCCGCGGCCCGCGCCGGCCCGGTGCAGCCTGCCCGCTCCCAAACCATCCAGCCGCGTGTGGCGACGCGGCATGCTCGTTGGAGAGCGCTCCATTCAGCCTTCCGTCGGGACGATCGGATTCTCCGAAACGACGTCGAAATTCAAGTCGGCGGAGACCTCGGCATGAAGCCTGATTTTCACCGTGTGCTGGCCGAGCGCCTTCACCGGCGTGTGCAGCAGAATCTTGCGCTTGTCGATCTCGAGGCCGGCCTGGGCGAGTTTCTCGTGGATGTCGTTGGCGGTGACGGCGCCGAACATCTTGCCGCCATCGCCAGTCTTCACGGCGAAAGCGATGCGCGTCTTCTCAAGCTTGCCCGCCATCTCCCGGGCGGCGGAGAGTTCATCCGCCTCGCGCCCGGCCCGGCGCTTCTTGAGCGCCTCGACCTGCTTGCGGTTGGAGCTGGTAAGCGGCACCGCCTCCCCCCGCGGCAACAGGTAGTTGCGCGCATATCCGGCGCGGACTTTGACCTGGTCGCCCTCGGCGCCAAGGTTTTCGACGGGTTTGATCAGCAGTATTTCGTGGTGAGCCATGACTGAAATCGGGTTGGACGTTGGTGAATCAATTCGGGTTTTTCGGGGAGCCCGTGCTCAAAACGGCACGTCATCCTCCACTTTCTGCGGGTTGCCCGGAGCCGGTTTGGAGCCGCTGCGAGCCGGCGGGGCCAGCGGATCGGCCGGCAGATCGTCGCCGCCCGCGACCGCAGGAGTCTCCCCGCTGGCAGCGGCCGCGCCGGCGCCCGCACCGCCGCCGCCCCCGCCCCGGGAAAGGAACTGCACGTTCTCGAGCACCACCTTCAGCTTGCTGCGCTTCTGACCGCTCTGCTTGTCCTCCCAGGAGTCGAAGCGCAAGCGGCCTTCGATGAAGGCGGGACTGCCCTTTTGAAGGTATTTGGAAACCAGTTCGCCCTGTTTGCCCCAAGCTTCGATGTCAATGAACGCCGTCTCGTCGCGGGTGGCGCCAGATTCGTCCTTGTACTGGCGGTTCACCGCCAGGCCGAACTGGCAGATGGCCGTTCCCTTCGGCGTGACCCGCAGCTCGGGGTCGCGCGTGAGGTTGCCGATCAAGAGAACTTTGTTGAGGTAAGCCATGGGGTCGGCGCGGCAGGCGGTCAAACCGCCTGAACCATTGCGCGGTAAACGCTGGAGTTGAGGCGGAGTCGCTCGTGAAGGTGCCGCGTGCTGTCGGCCGGTGCGGCAAAATCGATCTGCACATAGACCGCGTCAGGGAACTTGCTGTCGGTGATGCGGGCAAAGTCCTTCTTGCCAAGGTTCTCCACGGCGGTGATTTCACCCTGCACGGCGGCGATCTCTTTCTTCACCCCCTCGATGATCTGGTCGATCGTCTCCTCCCGGCCGCGATTATCAAGGATGAAGGTCGCGTGGTACTTGCGTTTGGTCTGGGTCATGTTGGTCGGTTCGGCGGTTGAGCTGGTTCATGGCCTGATCCGGTCCCTGCTTGATGAGCAGGTCGAGGCCATCAATGTAATTGGAAAGTTGTTGGTCAAAAATAGTCTGTTCGTCGGGAGTGAATTTTCCGAGCACGAAGTCCTTGAGGTCCATTTCCGGCGGATGTTTCGGTCCGATGCCGATCCGGTAGCGGATGAAGCCGCCCGTGAGGTGCTCGAGCAGGCTGGCCACGCCATTGTGGCCGCCTGCGCTGCCGCGCACGGTCGTCTTGATGCGCCCGAGTTCGATCGTGAGATCATCGTAGACCACGGCGACACCGTCCGGCGGGACCTTGTAGAAGTCGGCGAGCATGCGCACGGCGCGCCCGCTGTCATTCATGAACGTCATGGGTCTGGCCAGCAGGCAGGTGCGGCCGGCCGGCCGGTCCCAGCGGGCGACCTTGGCCTCGAAACGCGCCGGCGACTTCCAAGTCAGGGCATGACGCGCGGCAAACGCCTCAATCACCGCAAAGCCTGCGTTGTGGCGCGTCTTGGCATATTCGCGCCCCGGGTTACCCAGGCCGGCAACAAGCAAAATGGACATGTCTCAAAGAACAGCGCACCCGGCCCGGCTGCGTCAAGCAGCGGGCGGGCGGAAGAATTCTACTTCTTGCCGAAACCCTTCTTGTCGCCGCCGGCGGGTTTGCCCGCGGCAGGCTTGGCGCCCGCGGCGGCAGCCGGGGCACCGGGCTTCGCGCCAGGGGCAGCCGGAGCGCCGGGCTT
>PMBT01000068.1:955-9968 GCA_003153035.1 Opitutia bacterium | reverse complement strand
TACCCGGCCAAGGACGGCCGGCTGTATCAGCTCAATCTCATGGATACGCCGGGCCACGTGGACTTCTCCTACGAGGTGTCCCGTTCGCTCGCGGCCTGCGAGGGCGCGCTCCTGCTGGTGGACGCGGCGCAGGGGGTCGAGGCCCAGACCGTGGCCAACGCCCACCTGGCGTTCGCGCAAAAACTCAAGGTCATCCCGGTCATCAACAAGATCGACCTGCCGAGCGCCGACCTCGAACTGTGCACGCGTCAGCTGGAGGATATTCTCACGATTCCGGCGGAAGAGGTGATCCTCGCCAGCGGGAAATCCGGCATCGGCATCGAAGAAATTCTGGAGGCGATCGTGGCCCGGGTCCCGGTGCCGCGCTGGGCGGACTCCGCCGGCACGCGGATCCTGGTCTTCGACTCCAAATACGATTCCTACCGGGGCGTCATTGCCTATGTGCGCGTGTTCTCGGGCACGATCAAGGCCGGCGAAATGATGATGCTCATGAGCACCGGGCAGAAGGCCGAGGTCAAGGAGGTCGGTGCCTTTCACCCGAAGATGGAGCCCTGCGCCGAGCTGGGCGCCGGCGACGTCGGCTACATCGTGAGCACGATCAAGGCGACCGGCGACATCAAGATCGGCGACACGATCACCCACGCCATCCGCCCCGCCACCGCCATGCTGCCGGGCTACAAGGAGGTGCACCCGATGGTCTATTGCGGCCTTTATCCGCTGGAGACGCAGGATTACGAGAAGCTCAAGTCGGCCGTCGCCCGCCTGCGTCTCAACGATTCGGCCTTCGTGTTCCAGCCGGAGACGTCGGTCGCGCTCGGCTTCGGCTTCCGNNCTCGGCCTCCTGCACATGGAGATCATCCAGGAGCGGATCCGGCGCGAACACGACGTGGACATCATCTCCACGTATCCCAGCGTCGTCTACAAGGTGAAGGTCCACGGCGGGGAGCCGTTCGAGGTGGACAATCCGGTCAACCTGCCGGATCCGGCCTCGATCGAGGCGATCTATGAGCCGACCATCAAGGCGTCGATCCATATTCCGAATACGTGCCTCGGCGACATCCTCAACCTCATCATGGAGAAGCGGGGCACCTGCGATCACACCACCACGCTGGACACGATGCGCGTCATGCTCTCCGCCACGCTGCCGCTCAATGAAATCCTCGTCGATTTTAACGACCGGCTGAAAAGCCTCACCCGCGGCTATGGTTCGATGGACTACGAGCTGGGCGAGTACTGGGTCTCCGATCTCGTGCGGATGGACATCATGGTGAACAGCGAGCCGGTCGACGCCTTCGCCTGCATTGTGCACCGATCGAAGGCGGAGGGGCGGGGCCGCGCCCTCTGCGAGAAACTGGCCGAGATCATCCCNNCAGAAGGAGGGCAAAAAGAAGATGAAACAGATCGGCAAGGTCTCGATTCCGCCCGACGCCTTCATCCAGGTCCTCAAAAACAACTAGCCCGATTCCACCGTGTTTGGATTCCTCACCTCGAACGAGCGCAAGATGCGTGAAAACGCCGAGAACTGGCTGCAGCTCGCGGACAAGATCTGCCATTACCGCCGCGATCAGCTCACGACGGCGCAGATGCAGGAGCTGCGCAAGAAGATCGCCGCCCTGCGGCAGATGCTCCAGCAGCGCGCCGATGCGGGCAAGCTGAAGCTCGGCATCGAGTCGCTGGAAGGCCTGCTGCAGCAGGTGGGCGGCACGTTTTACCCGAAGTCGTCGATCGTCGAGAACGTCGAGTTCTTCCTCGTGGCGGCCATCATTGTCCTCGGCATCCGCAGCTATTTCCTGCAGCCGTTCAAGATTCCGACCAACTCGATGTGGCCGACCTATTACGGCATGAAAGGGGAGAACCTGCCGCCAGGCACGCCCGCCCCGGGACTGCTGGAGCGCGCCTTCCGCCTGGTGGCGTTCGGGGCGCAGCGGCGCGAGGTCATCGCGCCGCAGGCCGGCGAGGTATCGGCCATGTTCTTCCCCGAAGGCACGCTTGCCTACACGTTGCGCGATGGTCACAAATGGCTCGTGGTGCCCACCCGCGTCCGGGAATATACCTTCTCCGTGGACGGCACCCCGGCCACTGTACTTGTGCCGGCGGACTTCCACGACTTCGACCTGCTCTTCCAGGAAACCTTCTTCGGCAGCACCGACGGGTTCCGGCGATTCCTGGCCACTGCGGGGAAGGATGGTCGGGTGGAACGCACGACCGTTCAGGTCCGGGATGATGCGGATTCCACGCGCCCCGGGTACCTGATCCGGCTGGGAAAGACCGTGCAGGCGGGCGAGGCGATCATGCGCTTCGACATTCTGACCGGCGACCAGCTGTTCGTCGACCGCCTGAGCTATCACTTCATGCGTCCGCCGATCGGGTCGGGCTTCGTTTTTCGCACGGGCAATATTGAGGGGCTGAAACTGGAGGACGGCGACCAGTATTTCATCAAGCGCCTGGTTGGCGCGCCTAGTGATACGCTTGAAATCCGCGGCACCGAACTGTGGCGCAATGGTCAACCGATCACGGGAGCCGCGGCCTTCGGAAGAAACGCGCGGCGGGAGGGGCGCTATCCCGGGTATCGCAACTACGGTTTGCTCTCCGCGGGCGAGAAGCTGACGGTTCCACCGGACGTGTTTTTCGCGCTGGGCGACAATTCGCCCGACAGCAAGGACGGGCGTTTCTGGGGGTTCGTGCCGGCCAAGGACGTGATCGGCCGGCCGCTGTTCATCTACTATCCATTCACACGTCGATGGGGTCCGGCCCGGTGAGGAAGTGGACGCACGGATCTGCGCGGCGCGGGTCGAACCGGTCGTCGTGGAGGCGGGAAGCCGGCTGGCTGCGGATTCTGTTGAGGCCGGCGATTGGCCTGCAACGGGTTAAGCTCGGTTGCTGCGCACAATAGATATTATGTCTAATATTCATATGGCGCCATGAAAAGGTGTTGAACGTCCGCCGCTGCCGGCCTTTCATCGCCGGGCCGACGGCCGCGCAGATGCGTGCGGACAGCGCGAACCTAAACTGCAACGCTCATCTCAAGCACTCTTCTACTATGGACCATTGTCGCAGACTCATTCCCGCGTTCGCTGCGGTGGCGCTGG
Organism: Opitutia bacterium; assembly: GCA_003153035.1. Lineage (GTDB taxonomy): Bacteria > Verrucomicrobiota > Verrucomicrobiia > Opitutales > Opitutaceae > Fen-1467. The sequence goes on along the minus strand of PMBT01000068.1, from coordinate 6,879 downwards.
GCCTCGCCTTCCCCGGCCTCGCCATGGCCGATAAACTGGATTTGGACCGGATCACACCCGTCCTTGCAAATCAGACCATCCCGGTGATGGATTTCTTCCGGCCGCCGATCCTGCGCGATCCGTGGCTGAATCCCTCCGGCACCCATATCGCCGCGATCATCGCCGCCGGTGAAGATCACACCAGCCTGATGGTTTACGAGCTGAAGACAAAAAAGATCGAAACCGTCGGGGTCAGGGGCGACAGCGACATTGATTGGGTCTCCTGGCTGAATGCCGACCGCTTCGTCTACGGAGTCAGCGTGAAAAAGCTAGGTTCTTTCGCTCTCTGCGCGGGCGTTGTCGGAGCGCTCAATGAATCGTTCCCCCTGCTGCAAAACGTCGGAGCCACGCTCGTCGCGGTCCCTCCGAATGATCGCACCCATCCGCTGCTCAGACTCCCCCCAAAAACCAGCAATACCGGGAGATACGGGGAGGTTGTTACGGCCAACGCGAAGCTCCGCCGCGGTAGCCTCATGGATACAAGCGGTGGCGGCAGCCTGCTGGACCAGAGCCATATCGATGAAGCCAGGGATGAGAATGATGCCCACATTGTGGCCCGGCACCCCATCCTGGAGACGCCGGAGGGGTTCGATCTCTATTATTTGGGGGACAAGGAAGGGCAGCTGGAATTTGGCGTGACCTCGACGGCGGGGGTGTTGGCGCTGCATCGTCTCGTGGACAAGCATTGGGAGAAATGCCCGGAGGATCTCGACGAGATCAAGGTAATCGGCAGTGGCGAAAAACCGGGCGAGATCGTCGCCCTGGGTCCGCGTCGGGAAGGCAAACCCCGTCTCCTGGAGTTCCTCAACGCGGCCGATGGCACCCCAGGCGAGGTGCTGCTGGAGGACCCCGCCTATGACTTCGACGGCTGGCTGTACCGTGATCCCGTGACGCATAACGTCGCCGGCGTGTTTTATGACCGCATCAAACCCAAGGTCGTGTGGTTCCCCCAAGCCTACCGCGATTTGCAGAAGGCGGTCGATGGACTTTTCCCGGGAGCCGATACCGTGGTGCGCATCATGGGCAACGACGAGGAGGGCAAAGGCATGGTTCTGATCGGCACGTTTTCCGACCGCCAGCCTATCATCTTTCATTGGGTGGACCTAAAAAACCACTCGGCCGGCCCCATTCAAAACTCAATGCCCTGGATCGATCCGAAGCGGATGCAGCCGATGGGAGCGATGAAATTCAAGACTCGCGATGGCCGCACGCTTGACGCCTACGTCACGTTGCCGGTCGGCGCGTCGAAGCAGAATCCTGCTCCGCTCGTGGTGCTGCCGCACGACGAAGTCGAGGGCCGCGACACCTGGGGCTTTAATTCCAAGGTGCAATTCTTTGCCAGCCGCGGCTATGCCGTCCTGCAGCCCAATCATCGGGGCTCGTCCGGCTACACCTGGATGTTTCCAACGGAGGACGAATGGGCCTTCAGGAAAATGCATGACGATGTAACGGAAGCGACCAAGGCGTTGATCGCATCGGGCTATGTCGATCGCAACCGGGTGGCGATCGTCGGGACATCGTTCGGCGGCTACCTCGCGCTTTCCGGAGCCGCCTACGAGCCCACCCTTTATCGATGCGCCGTGGCGGTCTCGCCAGTGTCAGATTGGGGCAAGTCCATCCAGGAGAACAAATATAACCAGTACTCGGATCCGGTGTATTCCCGCCTGATGCGCAAGCTGGGCGACCCGACTAAAGATCCCGAGAAATTCGATGCGATTTCCCCTCTGCGCCATGCCGAACAGATCCAGGCGGCCGTCTTGATTGCCTACGGCGAGTACGATCCGACCTACGAAATCAATGAAGCGAAAAATTTGGTCTCGATCGTGCGAAAAAACCACCTGCCGGCGGACACCATGTCCTTCCTGAATGAAGTGAACGGGGTGCGCCATCTTGGACACCAAGTGGAGCTGTATTCACGCATCGAGGCGTTTCTGGCCGAGAATCTCGGGCCGGCCGGTCGCATTCCGATTCCGACCAGCGCCGCTCCGTAACGCCGGCGGCGATGCCGCGTTCAAACCGGCTGGGATTGCCCGCTTAGGAAGCCGGCGATTTCGGACCGCGCCTCCATACCAGCATCCTCCAGGACGTAATGGCCGGCGTCCGGCAGGTAGCGCGTCTGCGCCTGTGGGAAGATCTCCTGCCAGCGATGGAAGAACCAATCGTTGAAGCAAAAATCCGCCCCACCCCAGATGATCTTGATGGAATGATCCCGGAACTTCCCCAGCCCCGCCGCCACCTGCTCCAGCGTCTTCATCGTCGGGTGTTCCGGCCGCATGGGTATGTCGGCGACGAATCGCGCCACCCCGATCCGGTTCTTCCAGCTGTCGTAGGGAAAGAGATACCCGCGCTTCACGGCTGGGTCCAGGGGCGTCCGGTTGACGGCCATCCAGGTAGCCGGCCAGGCGAACCCGTTCAAACCGCGCACCAGCGCTTCGCCGATCAAGGGCGCCCGGCACAGGCGGATTCGCAGTGGCATCCACGGCGATGGAAACGCCGCGGTGTTGAGGATCACGATTCGGCCGATGATCTCCGGATGCCGCGCCGCCCATCCGAATCCGATGGCCCCACCCCAGTCATGCACCACCAGGTGCACGCGCTTTAAGCCGAGCGAAGCGACCAGTCCGGCGAGGTTCTCAATGTGCGTTTCCAGGCGGTACGGATGATCCTGCGGCTTGTCCGAAAGCCCCATCCCGACGTGATCCGGCGCCACGCAGCGCAATCCGGCGGCCACCAATACTCGAACGGCCTCGCGGTAATAGAATGACCAGGTCGGATTGCCATGGACCAGCAGCACGGCCTCCTCTGAGCGCGGACCTTCATCGAGGTAACTCAAACGGGCCCGCCCGCAGTCGAATGCCTTCGGCTCGAAGGGATAAAGCCGTCGCAGCCAATCGGGAAGCTCTGCCAGAGTCACCATTCGAGCGCCAGCATCATGCAGTTGATCCCGCTACCGATGCCGAGCAGTCCGACCCGGTTGCCATCGGTGACCGCCCCGCTCTCCACCGCCTCGACCAGTGTGGCTGGCAGGGAAACGGATCCCATATTGCCCAGGGTCGCGAAGGTCGAGAAATCCAGGGCGAGATCGAGGCCGAGCGCCTCGTAAAGACGGCGCCGGTGCATCGTGCCGACCTGGTGGGTGACAAACCGATCGACGGACGCCTCCACCCAGCCCGTCCGCTGCTTGAACGCTGCCCAGGCGCGCTTCGCGACCTCCACGCCAGCCATAAGCAACTGCTCGGAGTCGGTTTGCATCTCCAATCCCTCCCCACCCGCGGCGTCCCCCTGGCAGAGCTCGCTGTGTTCCGTAGCTGCGAGGCAGATGCCGCCGAGGAGCCGGTGGGGCCGTCCCCGCACCAGCGACCGATGACAGACGATTGCGGCGGCCGCTCCCGAGCCGATGGTCAGGTTGGCAAAGAACGGTTTGATCTGGTTGCGGTCGAGCGGCGCCGCCAGCAGGTGCTCCAGCGTGCGCTCCACCAGCGGCCGGCCATTCTCCCCCGCCACGACCATGCCGCACCGGATCTGCCCGGACTCGATCATGGCGGCGAGGATCGTGAGACTGTTGAGAAAGCCGAGGCAGGCGTTGGACACATCAAAGATCTGCGCTCCCTCCGGGAGGCCGATCTTCCGATGGGCAAATGCCGCGGTGGCGGGCTCCAGCATGTCACGGCAGACGGCCGCGTGCATGAACGCCTCGATCTGCTGCGGCGCCAGTGATGATTGGGCCAGCACCGCGCGCCCGGCCGCGGCGCTGGCGTCGGACGGGCGAGTGCCGCGGGGCCAGAACCGGCGCTCGCGGATCCCGCTCATCAATTCCAGGCGTCCGAACGGCAGCCGCAGGCGCTCATACAGGGGTCGCAGGCGCTCCTCGATGGCGGCGGAGGTCCAGGACTCCTCGGGCAGGGCCACCGCGATTGACTCGATGCAGACGTGCTCAAAGCGCATTGGAAGAAATCTCAAAGGCCAAAGCTCCAAAGGCCAAACAATACTCCGCTAGTTGTTGGGATTTTAGAGTTTGGGATTTGGCGTTTGCGCCGAGGTCGCCTCGGGCCGCATGGTCAGCCGGATAACGTCCTTGTCGAAGTAATTGCTGCCGAGTCCGGCATCGACCATGAGCGTCGCGCCATTGATTCCGCTGCTGCGCTCGCTGAGCAGGAAGACCGCGGCATTGGCCACCTCCTGGGTGGCGAGGGCTCGTTTGCGGTACGTTAGCTTCTCCGCGTAGAGATAACTCTCCAGATAGCCGGGAATGCCAGCCGAGGAGCTCGTTTTCAACGGTCCTGATCCGATCACGTTGCAGCGAATTTCGCTGTCGGCGCTGAGGGACTTGGCCAGAAACCGGGCGGTCGATTCCAGCGCAGCCTTGATCGGCCCCATGTAGCCGTAATTGTCGGGCGTCACTTGCAGCGAGGAGATGCCGATGGTGACCACCGAGGCATCGCGGATCAGGTGCGGCTTGAACGCGCGCGCGATCTCCACCAGGGAGAAGCACGAGATCGCCGCCGCCTGCAGGAAGTCCGCCCGCTTCGTCTCGTGAAAGGGCTTGAACCCGCCGGTATAACTGGCGAAGGCCAGGGAATGCACGATTCCCTGCAGCGGCCCGTGCGCGGGTCCGACCTCGGCCGCCAGCCGATCGGCGGCTCCCTCGACCTCGACGTCGCACACAAAGACCGGCCGGCCCCGCAGAAGGTCGGCGAGCGACTTCTTTCCTTCCTCGGAGCGGACGCTGTAGACGACGCGGGCGCCCTCCTCCTCGAGGGTCCGGCCGATCGCCCAAGCGACGCTCTTGCGGTTGGCCACGCCGAAAACGAGAAACGTCTTCCCGGCAAGTGCAAGAAAACTCATGGTGAAGCGGGATTGGCGGGTGGAGTGCCGGCGGTCTCGACCAACGCGACGCTGAAATCAACCGTGAGCACTTTGCGGTCGTCCGCCGTGCGGACCGATCCGCTCATGAATAGGAAGCGCCCCAGGCGCTCCTTCAACCTGACGTCGATGATTAGTTCGTCGCCCGGTCTCACCGGATTCCGGAACTTGCCCTCGGTGATCCGCGTGAGCACGGGCGTGAGGCGGCTGAGGTCTTCCCCTTGCGCCCGCAACTGCCGGAAGAGAAGAACCGCACCCGATTGGAAAACCGCCTCGCAGATCAGCACTCCCGGCATGATCGGATTCCCCGGGTAATGTCCCTTGAAGAAATCCTCCTCCGGCCGGATCTTGCGACGGGTCGTCAACGCGTCGTCGGTCTCCGCGAGGATCTCGTCAACGAACAGGAAGGGCGGGCGGTGGGGAATCATTTGCTCGATGGATTCCATGAGAGGGAAAGGAGACCGGGTGGGTCGGCGCGAGGCGGAGGATCAGCCCCGGGCGCCGGCAGGTTGCGGGGCGGGGGCGCGGGCCGGCCGGATTTGGGCAGGGAGATATTTGTCGATATTGTTGGCGGCGATCACGCCATAGTTGATGGTGCCGAGCCAGCCGGACATGATGATGCCGACCGAGCCCGCATGGTAAAGCCCGGGCAACTGGGTGGGAAGATCCATCGAGACCTTCAGCCCCTCGAACTTCGTGCCGAAAGAGGTGCCCATCCAGTGGCGGGTGTAATACTCGATGGTGCGGGGCGTGGCCGCCTCGGCCCAGTCGATCCGGGTCCGCCCGCCCGGAATGAACCGCTCCAACCCGGCGATTGACTCGTCAATCAGCCGCTGCTTCTCCCGCGCATACTCCTCGTCGTTCAGCCGGCTCCAGTCCTCGTACCGCGCGTTGAGCGAGCAGACAACGGTATAGCGGCCGGAGCCGGGGCGGGTCTCGGGATAGTAAATGGAGAACGTGCGACTGGTCGTGTGGAAATCGGCCAGTTCGTCGCTGGTGAAATGCCGGGCGGCGGACGTGAA
>PMBT01000068.1:0-875 GCA_003153035.1 Opitutia bacterium | reverse complement strand
GCCACGACGCCGGCCACGCGGCGGGCGCCCCCGGCGTCCTCGACCAGCACCTTTTCGACGGCGACGCGTTTGCGCAGCTCGACGCCGTTGCGGACGAGCTCCGCGGACATCTTGCGGATGAGCAGATCGGTGCCGCCGCGGAACGTGTACACGCCCTTGCTCATGAAGTTCGAGAACACGATGCCGTAGGTGATCGCCGGGTCGGCGAGCGTGGATCCGTTGGCGTAGGCGATCGGCTCCATCAGGAACCGCTTCACATCGTCCCGGCCGGGAAAATACCGCTCGAGCATCTCCCCGGTGGTCTCCGGATTGTGGTCGTAGAAGTTCATGGCCCGCAGGTCGGCGAAGAACCGCTCCACGGTTTCGGCCGGAACCCGGAAGTGCTCGATGAGCAGCCGGGTGAAATCCGTCCGGTCAAAGGTCGTCGTGAGGTCGAACTGGGGGTTGACGAACCGGATGCCCTTCAGCTGGACGATGGAGTCGGCGATCTCCTGCGACCAGTATTTGCGCGCCGACTTGATCATGCCGATCGGAAACCCGTGCAGCGAGATGTCGAAAATGTGGCCGCCCTTGCGCGTGAACCAGGTGGCGAGGCCGCCGAGTTGATAATGATGCTCCAGCAGCAGAACCCGGCGGCCGCATTTCGCCAGACAGTTGGCCCCGGTCAGGCCGGCGAGGCCGCTGCCGATCACGACGACGTCATAGTCGTCGTCGACTCCTTTGAGCCAGTCGTATGCCATGAAACGCTCCAATAAGCACACCGGGTTCCGGGTCGGCAACTGGGAAGTTGCGGACCGGGTGGTTGGCTTCTGAACGGGTGTAGCCAAAGCTGTGAGGCTTTGGATCAAAGTCCAAACTCTCACGCAGCCTGTCGG
>PMBT01000118.1 GCA_003153035.1 Opitutia bacterium | reverse complement strand
ATCATGCTGGTGAGCGTGACCGAACGCACCCGCGAGATCGGCATCCGGCTCGCGGTGGGCGCGCATGGTCGGGACGTGCTCCTGCAATTCCTGATCGAGGCGGTGATCCTCAGTTCGCTGGGCGGCGTGATCGGCATCCTGATCGGGGTCGGCGCCTCGGAGCTGGTTTCGATGAAGACCGGCTGGCCGATCCTGGTTTCCTCGACCTCGGTCGTCGTGGCGGTGGTCTTCAGTGCCGCGGTCGGCATGTTCTTCGGTTTCTACCCGGCCCGCAAAGCCGCCCAGCTCGATCCGATCGAGGCCCTGCGCTATGAGTGACGGGTCCGGCGTTCAGCCGGCCCGCCGATTTATGTGGAAGAATACCTACGGCAAAACCGGCCAGGCCATCTCAGTGATCGGCTTCGGGGCCATGCGCTTTGCGCGACCGCGGGACCTCGACGGCTCCGCCGAGGTCGTGCGCCATGCCCACGCGAGAGGCATCAACTATTTCGATACCGCCCCCTTTTATTGCGACGACCTGAGCGAAGAGATCTGCGGCCTAGCCCTCGCCACGCTCCCGCGCGAGTCCTTCTACATCTCCACCAAATGCTCCGAGGCGGACGGCGGCAAGCTGCGCGCGAGCCTCGAGCGTTCCCTGGCGCGATTGCGCGTCAGCTGCATCGACTTCTTCCACATCTGGTGCCTGCTGCGGCCCGGCGATCTCCCTCAGCGCATCGCCGGCGGCGCGCTGGCGGCCGCGCAACGGGCTAGGGAGGAGGGGCTGATCCGCCACCTGGTGGTGTCGACGCATCTGAACGGCGACGACATCGCCGCGGTGCTCGCTTCCGGCTGCTTTGAAGGCGTCACCCTGGGCTACAACGTTCTCAACTCTCCCTTCCGGGCCAAGGCGCTGGAGGCGGCCCGGCGTTACGAGGTCGGGGTGGTGACGATGAATCCGCTCGGAGGCGGCCTGATCCCGCGCAACGCCGCCCGGCTCGCCTTTCTCATGGGCCCGCGGGACCGCAGCGTGGTGCAGGCGGCGATTCGCTTCAATGTCTCGCAGGCGGCGGTCACCGCGGCGCTGGTCGGCTTTGCGAACACCGCCGAGGTCGATGAGGCGATTGCCGCCGTGGAGGATTTCACGCCGTATCCGCCGGAGCACATCGAACGCGTGCAAGCGCAGCTCGCCGCCGGTTTCGACGGCTTCTGCACCGGGTGCGGCTACTGCCTGCCCTGCCCCGCCAACCTGGAAATCCCGAAGTGGATGGACGTGTACAACCAGCAGATCCTCGAAGGCGGCGACGAGGCGATGCGCAACCGGCTCAAGTGGCACTGGAATCTTGCGCCCGACCTGGCGGCCAGCTGCCTGCAGTGCGGTGATTGCGAAAGCGCCTGCACCCAGCACCTGCCGATCCGCGAACGCCTGGCGGCCATCGCCGCGCTGGCGGGCAGATAAAGCAGCGCGAATCCGGAACGGCTGGCGAAGGCGGGCTCCACCTCCGCGTCCTCACGGACGCATCTACAGGGCCGGCTGCGTCGTAGCCAACCTCGTGAGATTCTGGCTCCGCCTCGCTGGTTGATCACCTCATCCCATTTTTGGGAATCGTGCTTCCCGTGACCGAGCGAGATCGCCACGATTCTCCACCGTCAATTGCGCGCGAATCATACTATCGTCTGTCCATAAACCATTTACGACTGCTAAGAAAACTTGGCACGGTGGATGCACTGGGAAGGGGCAACAACGAAAGCACTCCAATGAAAACCACCCTCAAGTTCACCATGTTGATCCTCGCCGTGACGTTTCCCGCCGCCCTGTTTGCCGCGCTGGTGGGAATCCTCCCGCCGGCCACGTTCGCTTACAGCGAAACCGCCATTTACCTGTTCTCGGTCGCCGGCCTGATGGCCATCGGACTCAGCGATGACGGCCACCGCCGACCCATCATCGTCCATGCGTCGACAGCCCCGGTGCGCCAACCCGAAGCGGCCTGCCCGGCCCGGCGCAGTCGCGCCTACGGCATCCGCCGCCGCGAGCGCGTGGCGGCGTGAGCGGAAGCGACCAGCCATCAGCTTCCTCCCCCACTCTCCGCTTGCCCAAACCGACCGCCTCTCATCATTCTAGCGCAGCCCCACACCTGCAATGGCCGACACTGACACCTCGATCCACCGGATTCTCGTTGCCGACGACCAGGCCGACGTCCTTGAAGCGCTGCGCCTTCTCCTCAAGGGGGAGGGCTACCAGATCGAGACCGTGAAATCGCCTGCCGCGGTCATCAAGGCCCTCGAGGCGCGCGATTACTCGCTCGTGCTGATAGACCTGAACTACACGCGCGACACGACCTCCGGCCAGGAGGGTCTCGACCTGCTCAACAAGATCCAGAACATCGATTCGTCGCTGCCCGTCGTGGTCATGACCGCGTGGGCGAGCGTCGATGTCGCGGTCGAGGCCATGCGGCGCGGCGCGCGCGACTTTATCACCAAGCCCTGGGAGAATCCCCGGCTCATTGCCATCGTCCGCAACCAGATCGACCTGGGCAACGCGGTCCGGGCCTACCACCGCCTCGAGCAGGAGAACCAGCTGCTCCGCGGCAAGGGCGGACCCAATCTCATCGCCCAGTCCGCCGCCATGCGCCCGGTGCTCGAGATCGTGTCGCGGGTGGGTCCCTCCGACGCGAACGTCCTCCTGACCGGTGAGAACGGCACCGGTAAAGGCGTGATCGCGCAGGCGTTGCACGCCGTCTCGGCGCGCGCGGCCCAGCCGTTTATCTCGGTCAACATGGGCGGCCTGCCCGAGGGCGTGTTCGAGAGCGAGCTCTTCGGCCACGTGCGCGGCGCCTTCACCGACGCGAAAAGCGATCGCGCCGGCCGCTTCGAACTCGCCCACGGTGGCACGCTGTTCATGGACGAGATCGGCAACATTCCGCTGAACCAGCAGGCAAAGATCCTGCGCACGCTCGAGACCGGCGAGTTTGAACGCGTTGGCTCGTCCAAGACCTACCGCGCCAACGTCCGGCTCATCTCCGCCACAAATTCCGACCTGTCGGCCGAGGTCGCCGCCGGCAAATTCCGCCAGGACCTGCTTTTTCGCCTCAACACGATCGCCATCCACCTGCCGCCGCTGCGCGAGCGCCGGGAGGACATCCCGCTGCTCGCCCAGCATTTTCTCAAACAGCACGTCGAGCGTTACCGCAAGGCCATCACGGGTTTCGATGCCGGCGCGCTCGAGGCCATGCAGGGCCACGCCTGGCCCGGCAATGTGCGCGAGCTCGACCACGCGATCGAGCGCGGGGTGCTCATGTCGACGGGCAAGGTCATCCGCGCCATCGACCTCGGCCTCAACGCCGGCACGGCGGCGCCGCGGATCGAGGACATGAGCCTGGAGGAGGTCGAGGCCCACCTGATCCGGAAGACGCTCGCGCGCTGCGATGGCAATGCGCGCCGCGCGGCCGAGGAGCTCGGCCTCAGTCGCAGCGCCTTCTACCGGAGGCTGGAAAAATATGGGTTGTGAGTTATTTTGCCGCCAAGAGGCGCAAAAGGCGCAAGGGTGGCATACCAAGATCGTAGATCCGCAAATACGTCCTGCCCGAGCCCCGAACTTTTTGCGCCTTCTGCACTACCGTAATTCAGAATCCTCGCGGCCTGAGAGAAACTCGACCACCCAACGCAATCCGTTTTCCGCGGATTCCACGGATGGGCGCGGATCGGTTCACCGGCATCCGCGTCATCTGCGCAATCCGCGGAGAAGGCTTTCTTCAATCTTTGGCCGCGGCTCCGCCGCGCTAGGCCTTTTTGTGGCCACCTCCCATGCCTAACGCCCGTCACCCCCGCCTCACCCACGACCAGCAGATCATGCTGTACGCGCTCCTCGCCGGCGCGCCGGCGGTGGCGGTTGCCCTGTACTATTTGTGGCTGGGGACCGACTCCCCGCCCAGGGTCCAATTGACGTTCACGCTGCTGGTGATCACCTGCTGGCTCGGATTCGGCGCCGCCGTCCGCCACCGCTTGGTGCGCCCGCTCCAGACGATGGCCAACCTTCTCTCCGCGCTTCGCGAGGGCGACTTTTCCATCCGCGCCCGCGGCGTGCGGCGGGACGAACCGCTGGGGGAGGTCTACGCCGAGATCAACTTCCTGGGCAACGTGCTTCAGGCCCAGCGTCTCGGCGCCCTCGAGGCCACCGCGCTTCTGCGCACGGTCATGGAGGAGATCGATGTCGCCATCTTCGCCTTCGACAGCAACGAGACGCTCCGCCTCGTCAACCGCACCGGCCAGGAACTGCTTGCCGCGACGGCCGAGAGCGTGCTCGGCCATTCCGCCTTGGAACTGGGGTTGAAGGAGTGCCTCGAAGGCGACGACACCCGCGTGCTCGCGAACATGAAGTTTCCGGGTGGCACTGGTCGCTGGGGCTTGCGGCGCACCTCCTTCCGGGAAGGTGGTCGGCCGCACACGCTGGTGGTGATCGCCGATCTCAGCGTGCCGTTGCGCGAGGAGGAGCTGAAAGCCTGGCAGCGCCTCGTGCGCGTGCTCGGCCATGAGCTGAACAATTCGTTGGCCCCCATCAAATCGATCGCCGGCAGCCTCACCGCCATTCTCAAGCGCGGCCAGCGCGCGCCCGACTGGGAGGACGACATGCGCTCCGGCCTTGAAATCATCGAGACCCGGGCCGACGGTCTCAGCCGCTTCATGCAGGCTTACGCCCGCCTGGCGAAACTGCCCGCGCCGAGCCTCGCGCCGACGGACGTCGCCTCGATCATCCACCGCGCGGCGGCCCTGGAGACGCGCCGGCCCATCGCCGTGACGGGCGGACCCGACCTTACCGCCAATCTCGACGGGGCGCAGATCGAGCAGGTGTTGATCAATCTTCTCAAGAATGCCGTCGAGGCCGTGCTGGAGAATGACGGCGGCGTGCGCGTGAGCTGGCAAAAACAGGGGACGTCGTTCGAGGTGCGAATCGAGGATGACGGGCCCGGCCTCGCCAACACGGCCAACCTTTTTGTGCCGTTCTTCACCACCAAGCCCAGCGGCTCGGGCATCGGTCTCCTCCTTTGCCGCCAGATCGCCGAGAATCACGGCGGCTCGTTGAGTCTCCGGAATCGCGACGGCGGCGCCTCCGGCTGTTTGGCGACCCTCCGATTGCCCATCTGAACCCGGTATTTTCAGGTTCGGCGCCCGTCCAGCCGGAACGACGCCTTCGGAGGTAGGCCAGGGTTGCCCTCCTCCGCCAAACCCATGGAGGGCAGGCCGGATCCCGCCGTTGCACCGAACGAGGCGGGGTGGCAGATTTCGCGCCCAGCGGCACTCCGCGCGGCGCCCCCGCCCCGCAACGCAATGCGATTGTCCAGCGGACGGGGTAGGAAGCCCGCCCGCGGGCGATTTCCCCTCTGCATCCTCCTTCGCCAGGCCTACGGAGGACAGGTCGCGAGCATCTGTCGGCCGTAGCTTCAGGCGAAGGCCGAAGCGCGCCTCCTACAAATGCCTGGGCCCAGGCTGGCGCCAAATCGCGCGACACCACGTTGGAACATTCCGCCGATGCGCCAGCCGAATCTCGGCCGGGTTTGCCGTCCTCCGACGGATGCTCTGCGGGGCGCATAGTACCGAGGAATACCTCGCGTGACCCGGGCACCGCGGCATCCCATTTATGGGACGGCGCAATCCCATCTGCGGCGTCAGTGAGATTAGCCGCTAACCCATGTTAAATTTATCATATTCCATAACAACTACTTACGACATCCATCTCAGCTTGGCACACGCAATGCAAATACTCCTCACAACAACGACCAATTCATGGACATTCCCCGCCCCAACGCCGCCAAGGAGAAGCGCAGAAAACGCATCATTATCGCGAGTATTGTCGCGGTCGCCCTGATCGGCGTGACTTTCGCCCTTTCGCGTCTCAAGCCTGCCGCACCCACGGTCGAGAGGAATCTCGTGTGGGTCGACACTGTGAAGCGCGGGCCGATGGTCCGGCAAGTCCGCGGTCTGGGCACGCTCGTGCCTGAAGAGATCCGCTGGATCGCTTCGCGCACCGAAGGCCGCGTTGATCGCATCGTGCTTCGCCCGGGCGCCCTCGTCACACCCGACAGCGTCATCCTGGTCCTCAGCAATCCCACGGTGGTGGAAAACGCCACCAGTGCGGACTCGCAGCTCAAGTCGGCCGAAGCCGAACTGGCGAATCTCAAGGTGACCGTCGAGAAAGGCGTGCTCGACGCCGAGGCGGCCCTCGCCCGCGCCAAGTCCGAATTCGAGATCACCCGCCTGCAGGCGGAGGTCAATGACGAGTTGTTCAAGGATGGTCTGGTCTCCGCCCTCGAACTGCGCCGCTCGAAGGTCGCCGCCGAGGACGCCAACACGCAGTACACCATCGAGCAGAAGCGCTACGCCTTTACCAAGGAGATGATCGCGCCGCAACTGGCCGTCAAGGAGGCCGAGGTCGATCGGATCCGCGCCCAGGCCAAGCTGCGCCGCGACGAAGCTGACGCCCTCAACGTCCGCGCCGGCATGCCCGGCGTGCTCCAGGTACTGCCCGTCGAGGTCGGCGCCCAGGTCCAGCCCGGCGCCAACATCGCACGGGTGGCCGACCCCGCCCGCCTGAAGGCCGAGGTGCGCATCCCGGAAACGCAGGCCAAGGATATTCAGATCGGCCAGAACGCCTCCATCGACACGCGCAATGGCATCGTGGCCGGACGGGTTTCGCGCGTCGACCCCTCGGTGCAAAACGGCACGGTCACGGTCGACGTCTCGCTCACCGGCGAACTTCCCAAAGGCGCGCGGCCCGACCTCAGCGTCGACGGCACGATTGAACTCGAGCGTCTCGACGACGTCATCTACGTCGGCCGGCCGGCCTTCGGCCAGGAACGCAGCACCGTGAACATCTTCAAGCTCGACGCCGACCAGGTTTATGCAGCCCGCACCCCGGTTCAGCTCGGACGGAGCTCCGTCAACACGATCGAAATCGTCAGCGGCCTCCAGCCCGGCGACCGCGTCATCCTGTCCGACATGACCCCCTACGATGCCAACGAACGCATCCGCTTGAATTAGCATTAAGCGATAGGCTGTAAGCCATAAGCTCTGAGCTGCCAGCTGAACGCACTGAACGCATCAAACCGTCCTTTCCACCAAAGAAATCCACAACTCTGGAGCACCCTCCGGTGTCTTCTGCAAATCGCTGCCCCACCCCCCGCCCCTCACATGAATACTGAATCCAATGGCCAGTCCCTCATCAAACTCGATGGCGTGACCAAGGTTTTCTTGACCGACGAGGTCGAGACCCACGCCCTCTCCGGCATTCACCTTGAGATCTTCAAGGGCGAATACGTTTCGATCGCCGGACCCTCCGGCTGCGGCAAGTCCACCCTGCTCTCCATCCTCGGTCTCCTGGATACGCCGACGGATGGTGAATACCTCCTTAACAGCCGCCCGGTGCAGGGGCTGTCGCTCGCTGAGCGCGCGCGCATCCGCAATCGCGAGATCGGGTTCATCTTCCAGTCATTCAATCTGATCGGCGACCTGACGGTTTATGAAAACGTGGATCTTCCGCTGACCTACCGCGGCATGCCCGCCACCGAGCGTAAACAGCGGGTCAACGAGGCGCTCGAAAAAGTCGGCATGGCCCACCGCGCCAAGCATCTTCCCTCGCAGCTCTCCGGCGGCCAGCAGCAACGGGTCGCCGTCGCCCGCGCGCTGGCCGGCTATCCGTCCGTGCTGCTCGCCGACGAACCCACGGGCAACCTCGACTCCAAGAACGGCGACGCGGTCATGGAACTGCTCGAGAACCTGCACAAGAACGGCTCCACGATTGTGATGGTGACGCACGATCACCGTTTCGCGCGCCACGCGGTGCGCTCCGTGCACCTGTTCGACGGTCGTGTGGTCCAGGAGAGTGCGATCACCAAGGAGGCGGAAACGTCGCTGTAGGGAAGCTTTAAGCGAGAAGCGCAGAGCGCCTCGGACCAACGAACCCGACCGCTATCCAATGCCTGCCACCTGCCCGAGCGAGGCGCTGCGCGCGGAGTAGCATCGCGAAATCTCAGGTTCCAAGGTTCAAGTGCCAGAAAACCACCGTCCCGATCAGCCGACCGCAAATCGTCAATCGCAAATCAAAAATGATCCACGATCTCCGCTTCGCATTTCGCCTGCTGGCCAAATCGCCCGGCTTCACCGCCGTGGTGATTTTCACGCTGGCCCTCGGCATCGGAGCGAACACTGCAATCTTTAGCATCGTCAACACCACGTTCCTGCGCTCCCTGCCCTACCCGGAGCCGGACCGCCTCGTGCATCTATCCGAGTCGGGCGACATGAACGTCTCTTACCCGAACTTCGAGGACTGGTGCGCGGGACAGGATGTGTTTAGCGCGCTCGCGATCTACCGCACCGACGGGTGCAAGCTCAAGACGCCCACTAGCGCGGAGCAGATCACGATCGCGCAGGTTTCCGCGGATTTCTTCCCCGCCGTCGGCGTGCATGCCACGCAGGGCCGCGATCTCAAGGCCGACGACGACCGCGCCGGCGCCGCGCCCGTTGTGTGGCTGACGCATGCAGCCTGGCAGCGCTATTTCGCGGGCGATCCGAAGGTGATCGGACAGTCCGTACTGCTCGATGGCGTGCCGACCAGCGTGGCCGGCATCCTGCCCTCCGGTTTTCGCTTTCACCGCAGCGCCGACCTCTTCGTGCCGATCGGCCCGTTAGTCGATCAGCTGTTCATGCGCGAACGTGGGAACCACAATGGCACGTATGCCATCGGCCGCCTCAAGCCCGGGATCACCTTTGCCGCCGCGCGGGCGCAGTTGACCGCCATTGGCCAGCGCCTCGAAAAGGCCTATCCGAAGGTCAACGCCGGCGTCGGCGTCTTCCTGCAGCCGCTGCGCGAGCGCATTGCCGGTGACGCGCGGACCAACCTCCTGCTCCTCCTGGGTGCGGTCGGCATGGTTTTGCTGATCGCGTGCGTCAATGTCGCGAACATGCTGCTCGCCCGCTCTTTTGGCCGGGCCCGCGAAATGGCGATTCGTACGGCGCTCGGCGCCACGCGGCGAGACCTTTTCCGGCAGCTCCTCGCCGAGAGCCTGCTGCTCGCCGCCGCGGGCGGCGTGGTCGGCGCCATCTTCGGGGCGTGGGGCTACGATGTGGTCAGCCGCCTGGTGCCGTGGGAAATGCGGGCGCTGACGGAAGGAACGGCCGGCATTGACCGCGGCGTGTTGCTGTTCGTTGCCGGCCTCACGGTCCTCACCGGCATCGTCTTCGGCCTCGCGCCGGCCTGGCAGCTCTCCCACACGAATCCGAATGACGCGCTCAAGAACACGAAGCCCGTGATGCGCACGCTGTTTGGTCGCGTCCGGCTCGCGGACGGCCTGGTCGTGGTCCAGGTCGCGCTCGCGCTCATGCTGCTTGTCGGCGCGGGATTGATGATTCGCAGCCTCGCGCGCCTCAGCGAGGTCAGTTCCGGCGTGCGACCGGAGCGCGTGCTCACGTTGCGCATCGGCACGCCGCCGATGGATCAATACCGCCGCGACCCCCGCACCTACGTGGCGTACCACGAGCGCATCCTCGAGCGCGTTGCTGCGCTGCCTCAAGTGGAGGCGGCCGCCTTCGGCTCGGCGCTGCCGTTCACCTGGAACCTGTCGAGCTGCGTGTTCTTCCGCACCGACCGGCCCGTGCCCGAGCCCGGCAAGCTGCCGTTCGCGAACACGCACGTGGTCACGCCAGATTACTTTCGGGCGATGGGCATCCCGCTCCTTCGGGGCGAGCTCTTCAGCAGCCGCGAGCCCGCGCCCACCTTCCCCGCAGGCGAGCTCCTCTCCATGGATTTGCTGCCGAAGATCTACAAGGACTTCGATGTGGCATGCGTGATTAGCCAGCGGATGGCCGATCAGATCTGGCCGGGCGAGGACCCGATCGGCAAGCGCTTCCAGTTCGGCTTCCCCGAAATGCAGCTGCCGAAGGCCCTCGTCATCGGCGTCGTGGGCAGCACGACGCAAACCGGCCTCGATCGCGGCGAGTCGGCGGAGTATTACTGCCTGCTGAAACAGTACCCGGCGCCGATGTCGCTGCACCTCGTCGTGCGGACTCGCGCGGATCCCGGCAGCGTGCTGGCGTCCGTGCGCACCGCAGTGCACGCGGTGGTGCCGGATGAACCGATCTACGATGTCGAGCTGATGA
>PMBT01000065.1 GCA_003153035.1 Opitutia bacterium | reverse complement strand
AGCGAGGAGAAGATCAACGCCTTCCTTCCCGTGCTCGACGGGATGATCAGCGGCGGACTCGTCACACTGGAGAAAGTGCGGGCCATCCGCTACCTCGGCACGCCACCGCCGCAGTGAGCCCGGCACACCGGCGCCGGTCCCGCGCGGTCCTATTTCGCCACCGGATGCGCCCCGGCCGCCCGCTTGGCCAATATTGAGAGCAGGTAGTTGTCCGGCGGCGCGGTCTTCCAGGCGGTCAGCCAGATGCTGCCCAGCATTCCGCCGCCGCGCAGCAGCTGTTCTTCAATGAACTCCCGGCCGTCGAAACTGCCGGGCGAACCGTCGCCCCGGAGTTTCCCTGCCTTCTCGATCTGGTAGAGCGGCTCCACCCGTTGGTTCTGGGTGAGCAGGTAGGCCATCACCCCGTCGAACATGGCGTCCGTCTTCCCGGGTTTCGGGGCGGTCGCGAGCACCTGCGCGGGCCGCGCCCGCGGAGCCAGACCGGGAAACTTGATGCCGGCCACGGCGATGAATCCTCCGTCGATCCAGGCATGGAATTTCGGGTTGGTGGTGTAGCCCTGGGGATTGTTACCCACCCAGCCGTTGTGATGAATGGTATCGTGCAGCGGCTGTGCGCCGTCGCCGACATAATGCCCCATCACTCCCATCAAATAGATGATGTCGGCCTGCGCATTGGCAATCTCCTCCGCCGTTCCGCCGGCCTGCTCGAAAGCGCGCAGGTACGAGCAGGCGGATTTGAGTCGGTCGAAATCCTCCGTGATCTTCCACGGCAGAAAACCCGGCCATTCGCGGCTGTGCTCGGCGTTCTTCGCGGGGTCGATTGGCGGAAACTTATCGGGGTGCGCGGCGCGGCCGGCGGCAAACTGCACCGCGAATTCATAGCGCAGCGGACTGAGCACCGCCGGATCGAGCCCGGCAAACCCGAGCTGCTCCAGGTCGAGGTAATGGTCGGGGTTGTTGGTATGCCGAAGCGGCAGATCCGGCATGTTCTTCCAGCGGTCGGGCTCGCCCGCCAGGAAGGCGATGCGCTCGGCCGCGGCGGGTTCGCGCACAAACGCCGGAAAATCGGCCGGCAGCGAGGCCAGCGCGAGCTGGTTGACAATGCGGTGGCCCTCATAATCCCAGGCGCGGGCGTACCGCGCTCCAGTGGCGAGGGACAAGGCTAGCAGGGAAATTCGCAGGCAGGTGCAGTTCTTCATGGATCTATTTGGAGGTGGCCGCCGGAGCATGAGCCTCGACAGGCAATGAAGCCGCCGGATGAAAAGCCGCAAGCACGGCAGCGTAATCGTTGACGCCGTCCGCGATGGCCTGGGCGATCCGCTGCCGGAAGTCCGGCGTCCCGACCCGCCGCGCTTCCGCGTCATTGGAGAGGTAAGTGGATTCGACGAGCACCGCGGGACATTCGGCGAAGCGTAGGACCGCGTAGCGGTAATGTTTGAAGCCGCGGTCGGAAGTCTGGAGTCCGGCGAGCACCGCTTGCTGCAGATGGTAGCCGAGCACGACATTAGCGAAATCCTGCCGGTTGCCAGGATAGGCCGTGCGAACCATGCTCTTGTCCTGCTCCGGTTGCGTCGAAACCTGGAATTGCGGGGTCAACACGTAGGTCTCGGTGCCCGTGACGGTCGCGCCGGCTCCGTTGAAATGCACGCTGATGAACAGATCGGCCTTGGCCTCATTGGCGAGGCCGGCCCGGGTATCCAGGTCGATCTTGCGGTCGTCGGTGCGCGTGAGGAGCACCTGGTAGCCCCGGGCCTCGAGCAGTCTCTTGAGGCGCAGAACCACATCGAGCGTCATGTCCTTTTCGTTCAGATGCAGCGGGCCGTTCTGGATGCCCGGATCATTGCCGCCATGGCCGGCGTCGAGCACGATCAGCCTGGGCGGAGCCGGCAGCTGGCCCGCATGTTCGGCGGGCCGCAGCAGCGGCGCGATCGTCTTGATCACATCGATTTTGCCGACCCAGAGGCCGCCCTCGTGGGACACGGTGGTGGCGCCCATGAAGACGCGGACACCGTCCAGGAGGAAGTCGTGCTTACGGTCCTCGAACCTCAAGCGCACGCGGCCCTGCGCATCGGCCAGTTGCAGGATCCGCCCGCTGGAGACCCACGTTGCCTTGAGTCCGTAGCGTTCCGCAATGGCCCGCACGTCCACATAGTCGCCATTGTAGAGCCGCTTGAAAGGCCACAACTGCGTGACCGGGGCGGCCAAGGGCAGCGTGATTGCCGCAGCCCGCGCGGCGGCCGGCGGCGGGGCGGCCTTGTCCGCCGTCACCGGAGCGGATCCGGCGGGAGAAGCGGCGGGCTTGCTCGTGGCGGCCCGGCTCTGCGCCGAGGCGGGCGCAGTGCAGCCGCCAGCCAGCACGAGAGCGGACACGGTGACCAGCAGGCTGCGTGCGCGGAACCGCGCCATGAGTCTTGCGGGATTAGGCTGGAGAGGGGGAAACGGGCGGCGGCACGGCCGCAGCCGGTTGCGCCGGCCCCTCCCTGACGTGGAACTTGAGCTTGCGCTTGTTGACGGGCAGCGGCGTCAGCATTACGTAGATGTTCCGTCCGGTGAGTTTGGGCGCGCCATCGGCGTGGCCCATGTTGTCCAGCTCGGTCAGCGCCTTGTTGATGACATCGAAGCCCATCTCGGTGCGCGCCATTTCGCGGCCGCGGAACTTCAGGCGCAGTTTCACCTTGTTGCCGTGATCGAGGAACTCCTCGGCGTGGCGCAGCTTGGTGATGAAATCGTTGTGCTCGATGCGGACGCTGAACTCGATCTCCTTGATCTTGCTCGCGGTGGTCTTGACGTGGGAGTGCTTCTTCGACTCCTCATACATATACTTGCCGAAATCCATGATCCGGCAGACCGGCGGCGTGACGTTGGGGGCAACCTCGACCAGGTCGAGGTCGAATTGCTGCGCAAGTTGGAGCGCCTTGCCGGTGGCCAGGACGCCAAGCTGCTTGCCCTCAGGGCTGATGACGCGGATCTGCTCAGCCTTGATGCGGTGGTTGCGACGGATGTTTGCGAACGGATCCGTGTTGCGACGCGGGGGGTAGCCGGGGCGGCCACCGGAGGGAAGTGCGTTTGCCATCAATCAATAGGGAGATAGTCTCAGGTCGAGGCGTGGTTCTTGCGGCAAAGGCGGGGGATGACAACACCTAATTCGCGGGATTGAAACTCCGCGTCCGGCCGCCCCCCAACCGCCGCCCGCTGACCCTTTTGATCCCGTCGTGGCAATGCCGCGGATGAAGGGCTTCTGCGCCACGAAGAAAAGCACGATGATCGGCAGCACCGTCACCGCGCGCGCCACGCCACCAGCCGTCGCGCCACCTCCACGGCATTGCCAAAACTGCGCGGACTCGCGAGGCCCCGGCCGGCAATATTGAATCCCGTGCCATGATCCGGGCTCGTGCGCACGAAGGGCAGACCGAGCGTGACATTTACCGCCTCGTCAAACTCGACCGTCTTGAGCGGAGCCAGGCCCTGGTCGTGATACAGCGCGATCACGACGTCGAACTCCCCGCGCAACTGGCGCGCAAACAGCGTGTCGGCCGGCTCGCAAAGCGAAAGCCCGGGCCAGGTCGCGCGCAGGCCGGTGAGGATCGGATTGATGATGCGCTGCTCCTCGTCGCCGAGCAAGCCACCCTCCCCCGCGTGCGGATTGAGGCCGCACACCCCGAGCCGCGGCGCACCGACGCCGTCGGCCCGGGCCAGTTCATCGGCCGCGCGCACCACCCGCGCGAACCGGGACGCCGTGAGGGCGGCCGGCACCTCCCGTAGCGGCACGTGCCAGGAGAGCAGGGCGACGCGCAACCGCCCGCCGCAAAAAACCATCGTCGGCTCACCGCCCCAGCGCGCGGCAAAGAATTCCGTTTGGCCGGGGAAAGCGTAGCCAATGCGCGCAAGCGCCGCCTTGTTGACCGGCCCGGTCACTACGGCGTCGAATTCCCCGGCGGGGCACCCGGCGGCGGCGCGTTCCAGCGCGGCCCAGGCCACCAACGCCCCCTCGCCGCTGGGCCGGCCGGCCTCGGCGGAGAATTCCTCCAGCCCGACGGCGATCTTCGCCCCGGCCGCCGGCAGAGCCTCGAGCCAGCGCGCCGGGCCGATGACGGCGACCGCGCGCGCCTCGTCCGGATGCGCCGCGAGCCAGGCCCCAATAATCTCCGGCCCGACGCCAGCGGGATCCCCGCAGGTCAGGGCAATTCTGGTCTGGCGGCTGGCGGGCATGCGACGGTGGCGGGGATCTCCGGTCCGCTCCAGCGGTCAGCCCGCGTCGCCCGAGGCGCCGGGCTCCGCCGACCACACCCGGCGCGCGCGCGCGATCCCGCGCCGCCCGCCGGCAAAGAACTTGAGAAAGCTCGCCACCTCCGCACTCCGCACCCCGCGAGCCAGCAGCTCCTGCGCCCGCTGGCGGACATTTCCGCCGTCGAAATAGACCTCGCGGAAACAATCCTTCAGCTCCGCGACCACTGCACGCGACAGGCTGCGCCGCTTCAGGCCGACCAGGTTGAGCCCGACAATCTCGTCGCGCTCGGCCGCCATCACGTACGGCGGGATGTCGAGGGTGATGCGCGCCAGCCCACCCACCATCACGCTCTCTCCCACCCGGGTAAACTGGTGAAACGCCGCCCCGCCGCCGACAAAGGTATATGCGCCGATCTGCACGTGACCGGCCAGCAGAACGTTGTTGGCGAGCACCACATGATCGCCGACCACGCAGTCGTGCGCCACATGGGCGCCGGCCATGACAAAACAGTTCGCTCCGACGATCGTTTCACCGCCGGCCACGGTCGAACGGTTCACGGTCACGTTTTCCCGCAACACGGTGCCAGCGCCGATGCGCACGCCGGAGGCGGTCGCCGGGTCAAACTTGAGGTCCTGCGGATCGGCCCCAATGACCCCGCCCGGATGCACGACCACCCCGGCGCCCAGCCGGACGTGTCGGGTGACAATCGCGTGGGCGCACACGGTGCAATCCGCCCCGAGTTCGGCGCCGTCCTCAATGATGGCGGTGGGATGAATGGTCGCCTTCACGGGATCCGGTCGGTCATTTCCCCGTCGAAGCCGGCCGGCGCGCCCCGGCGGCCGGGCGTTCGGGCGGCAGGTCGAGCTGCGGTTCCTTCAGAAAATCGTAGATCTTGAGGATGCGGAGCAGTTGCAGCGTGTCGGACTTGCGATAATTCCGGTTGGTCTCAATGCGGTCGATGATGTCGCGCAGAATCATGCGGAAGGAAATGATCGCGTCGACCCCCCGCTCCTGCAGCATCTGCACGCTTTGCGAACGGAAAGGCTCGGCCGTGGGCAGGCCGGGCAGCACGACGATCTTGGTGATGTCCGGATGGTTGCCGGGTTCGTCGGGATCGACCGGGAAAAAACGCGTGGCATCCTTCACCACATTCTCGGCCAGAAACGTGAAGATCTCCGGGCTGCCCTTCAACGTTGCCGGCGTGAAATGGCTGGTGGTGTGCCATCCCTTCACCACCACGATGGCGCGATGAATGCTGGGCAGTTCGGTCGAAAAGAGGAAAAAGTCGGGCTTGCGGGCGCCGCGCTGGTAGCCGGGGTTGTAGACGAGCAGGTCGACCTCCTCGTCACTCGTCTTGCGGCGCGTCTGCACCTGGTACTTGCTGGCCTGCCGCACCAGGAAGCCGTTCTGCTCAAAGTATTCGCGGACGATGCCTTCGTCGATGGC
>PMBT01000105.1 GCA_003153035.1 Opitutia bacterium | reverse complement strand
AACTGCGACGAAAATTTCCAGGTTATCGGCAGCCGCGCCGGCAGCCTGGCTGTTGTACAACGCGTCACAGATTTCGCGCATCGAAGACCCCTGGATGGCGAGGCTCCCGCCGAGCCGAAAATCATGGTTAACCTGCACGGCTCGGCGGGAGCCTCGCCCTCCATGCTAAAGGCAAATATGATCTTGCGTCCGGGCCACTCCGCGGCCGGCCCGTCTTTCACCCGAGCTGCTTTTTGAGTATCTTCACCTCGGCCTTCAGTTGTTTGGTCAGCCGGTGGCCGATCAAGTAGACCGAGGCCGGACTGGTCCGCAACTCGCGCGCCACCTTCAGCACCGGCCATTGCTGGCGGAGGTAGAGGTCGAACACCTGGTAGTGGCGCGCCTTGACCTTGCGGGCGAGTCGTTCGCACGCGGCGTCGAGCAGATGGCGCTGCCATTCCTTGTCCCATTCACTGTCCTCTTCCGGCCGGTCGGGCACGCGTTCGATGGTCGACGTGCGCGCTCCGGTATCATCGTGCTTGCGGACGCTGTGGTATTCGTCTTTCGGCCGGCTGCCGAATTTGTCGGCGATCCGCCAGCGGGTGAGATTCATCAGCCAGCCGCGAAAGGTTCCGCGGTTGGGGTCCGATTCAAACACGTGGATCGTCTCCGCGACGCGCTTGAAGACATCCTGGGTCACGTCCTCGGCGTCCGCGTGCTGCAGGCCGGACCGGCGGGCGAGCCCGTAGATCAGTTTCCGGTAGAGCCGGTGGAATTCGGCCCAGCTTGCGGCATCCTCCCACGTCCGCACCCGCAGGAGCAGGCTGGGCCGCGTGCGCAGGGACGAAACCGTCGCTTCCTTTGAGGGGCTCATGACATTCCGCGAGGCTGGACGCATACCGCTTCTAGCAGAAAAACGGCCCAACGGAAATCCATAATCCGGAGGCAGGCAGTTGAAGGACGCATCTCCCGACTGATGGTGGGGCCAGTGGCATGGGCATCTGGCCCATGTTGGAGGTTCTTCCGAACCACGGGTCGGTCTCCTTCGCAAGGCCTTCCGCCGTCGCTGTAGCTATGGCGGACAAGACGGAGGCCCGGGGGAGACCCGTGCCACATTGGAGCAGCATCACAATCCACCGTCAATCGGCAGATGCGCCCGCAATTAGTGAAGATTTTTGAAAGATCGGGGGGCGGGCGGGCGTTTCGTCGAGATGCAACTCTCAAGCCTCCCCCAAAACCGCCGCGCGACCCGTGGCACCCGCCTCGGTTCACTCGCTTTCGCCCTCCTGCTCAGCGTCACCCTCGCCGCCCCTGGCGCGCAGGCTGCCGGTCTCCGCCAGGCCGCGTCTCTCACCCCCCAGTCCCCGCCCGATTATCCGGATCGCGAGCATGTCACGAACGGCTGCCACATCTCGACCATCACTTTCCTCGACCGGTTCCTGGCTGCATTCCCCGCCGAGCGAGGTGAACCGCTGGTCATCACCATGCTCAACGCCGACTGGGTAAGAAGGCCCCACACCATCGCGCTGCTCAGCTGGCAGGGCCAATGGTGGTGCCGGGACGAGTACTTCGGGGTGTTTACCCTGGACCGGCCGGTCGAGGCGAAGCCCGACATGAAGCAGCTCGTCCTCCGGGCGGAGACCATGCTGGAGAAGCATGTGAAAACGGTGATGCGCACCGCGGTGGCCGCCTCGCGGTCCGCGCCCCCGACTTCAATGTCGTCCGAGCAGAGACTCCGGGAGGTCGCGGTGGTGGCCCGGACCGTCCCTTTTTCCACGACGATCTTCTGGGTGAAATGCGGGAGTCGCGAGCTCCCGGTGGCCTTCTTCCGCCCCACCGCCCAGCAGATCGCGGTTTACGATCCCCTGCACGGCACCTGCCTCGCCGAATGCTCGAGCCGTGACGATGCGAAGATCGTTTCCCTCGTCGCCTCCCGGCTCGGCTACCACGTAGACGGCGTCCACGCCGAGCTCTCCAGTCCCCTCGGCACTCTCGTCGCCTCGGTCGACCTGC
Organism: Opitutia bacterium; assembly: GCA_003153035.1. Taxonomy (GTDB): domain Bacteria; phylum Verrucomicrobiota; class Verrucomicrobiia; order Opitutales; family Opitutaceae; genus Fen-1467. Next base: position 3,774 of record PMBT01000105.1, on the reverse strand, counting down.
CGAACGTCGCTTCCCGCTAACCTCCCTTTTCCCATGAAAACGACAAATGCCATGCAACTGCTGCGAGATTCGGAGTCGGGCGGGCGTTCCATCGGGTACGCCCCGTTTCCGCATCTTCACCGGCCCGGCCACCGCGCCCCCCTCCACCCCCGATCCGAATGCAGGCAACCGGCGGCCCCGGCCGCAATCCCCGCACGCCCGCCGGACGGGGACGGTCGCCTGAGAGTCCTTCTGGTCGACAGCGATCCGCGCGCGACGCTGCTCCTCGAGCAGTACTGCCGCGCCATTCTTGGCCAGCGATTGGCGCACCTCGCCACCGCCGATTCATTCCCGGCCGCCGCCGCCCGGCTGGAAGCGATGCCCTTCGACGTCGTCCTGCTGGATCCGGACCTGAAGCAAAGCGACGGGCTGGATTTGCTCTCACGCCAGACGGGGCGGCCATTTCAGACGATCATCGTCTCCGCGACTACCGATCTGTCGCTGCGCGCCTTTGAATATGGCGTGCTAGATTTCGTCCCCAAGCCGGTCAGCCGGGACCGGCTGGCCCTGGCCCTGTGCCGGGTCGCGCGGCCCCGGGAAGCCGCCGAACCGTCGGACCAATTCCTCGCCGTGCGCCGCCGGGGACGGATCGACCTCGTCGCGATCAATGACCTGGTCTACGTCGAGGGCGCGGACAAATATTCCGAACTGGTTCTCGCCAACGGGCAGCGGAGTTTCTACGACCGATGCCTGGGGCGCCTGGAGGCCACCTTGCCGCCCTCCTTCGTGCGCATCCACAAATCCTATCTCGTGCGTTTCACCATGATTTCCCGCCTGATCGTCCTGAGAGGCAGCCGCTACTTTGCCGAGCTGCGCAACGGGCTGCGGCTGCCGGTGGGACGATCGCGCTACGAACAGATCAAATCGCGACTCATCTGACCGCGGCCCCGGCATGGGTGAGATGTTGACTCCGCTGGGGAGACGTTGACTCCGTCAGGCTCGCCGTTGGCATGCCGACGGTGAGTCTCGGTGGGTGCACTCGATTTTCAGCCAGGGTTGCCCCCTTGATCGCCATGGGAAAAACCCCTCCACAACCGCTTTTGGCGGGGCCTTTTCGTCTCCGTCGGCGGGAAGGATTGGGCTGACCCGGTGGCTGGCGGTTGCTTTGTCATTCGCGGCCGTGACGTGCTGGGCGGGCCTGGGGGTGTCCACGCCAACGGGCATGCCCACCGGCAAGACCGTGACTGCCGAACAGTTATGGGAGGTATTTGACCACGCGTTGCCGCCCGACGTGTGGGTGTCGCCGTTGGAAAACGGCCAATATGAGGTGATCTCGGCCAAGTGGATGCGGCAGGATTTTCTCCCCGCGCTAAAGCAGCAGATCAAGGCGCTCTGGGAGAGAGGAATCCCAGAGGAGGATGCCGCCGGCAATTGCAGCGGCTTTGCGCTCGTCTGCCGGCTGATGCTCAGCCTGTCGGCCATGGAAGCCCACGCCCGCGCGCCCGCTGCCGCCACGGTGATCGTCAAACAGGAAAAACCATTCGGCGGGCTTGCCGCGACCATGGAGAACCACTGTGTCGCTTTTGTGCTCACCGACGAGGGCCCCTGGATCATCGAGGTGCAAAGCGGCGTCCATACGAAGATCGGCGACTACCCGAATCGGGCGACCATCGAACTCGTGAGTGTTCACTGAGTGCAGCGTTTTGCAGCAGCTCAAACCAAACAAAAACATGAAGAAGATACTCGTAATCATCGCGGGACTGGCCTTGGCCGGCACCGCTTTCTCGCAGGTTGATCCCACCCGCCCCATGGTGACCGGCCACGGTAACGTCAGCGGTTGTCCGGGAAGAATCATTCGCGCGAACCAAACCGCCGCCATCTCGCCCGACACGGTGAAGCTCGACAAATTCGTGGTCACCGGCTCGCTGATGAACCATCCGGCCGCGAAAGTCATCCGGAGCAAATAGCCGTCCGCCGTTTCGCTCAAGCGGCGGCCATTGCCGCGCGATAAGGTGAGCGTCGGTCTTCGCACCGGCGCCACTGCCGCCGATCAGCAACGCGCGCCACCTCAACTGCACCGATCAGTTTCAGCGCACCGCTTGGTCGCGCAGTACAGTGACGTTCCCGATGACCGGGTCTAGCGTGAGCTTGCGGTCCCCGCCGGCACTCTGCCTGATGCGGACATTGCGCAGTCCCAACCCGTCGACACTGTCGGCATAGATCCACGGCATCCGGTTCCCGGCGATGAGCGAAGGCCGCCGCGGCGCGGGCGTTGTGGAAAGTGCTCGTGGTCGTGGCGCTGCTGACGTTCTACGTCGGCCCGCATCTTGCACTGCACCGCTACGAGCCGCTTCATCGCCAAAGTCCCATCATGAGTTCACCCCTGTTCGCTCCGCATCGATAGGGAGCTAGGAAGCGTTGCGGAGCAACTGGACGGCGCCGGACATATCGGGCAGCTGATCAAAAAGGTGCTCTTCACCATGCTCGGCGACAGACAAGGCGAGCAATCCCCTGGGTGAATTGGTGGCTAACGACGCTGTAAAGTCCGCCCCCCCGAACCCCTGCCTCCGCTCCGCGGGCTAGCACTGGCCCATTAGGCCGCCAAGAAGGGCCTGAACCGGGCGGCTAGTACCCGGGGGGGGCATAATCTTTGTGAGCGGTGGCCGGTGAAGGTCTTTTAGAAAGGTGGCCGGTCCGCGGGTGGTCGTCCGTTTCGGGGGTGGTGGGGGGGTGGGGTCGGAAATGAGCTCTTAAGCCGGTGCCAGATAGGTGCCCGTAAGAAATCAATTCTGTGCATCGCAGTGCAAAACGGTGCATTTCCATAGGAGAGAGGGAAAATCTCCGTTGGTGGAAACTTGGTCTTCGAAACCGAGGGTTGCGGGTTCGAGCCCCGCCCGCCCCGCATTTGCCCTGGGCTCGTCTGGCCCGTGCCCGCCTTCGCACCGCCAGCAGATCGGGCCAAGCAAAGGCCAAAGGACGGGCGCCATGGTGCCGTACCGCGATCGTCATGATCGTCGAATCACGCGTCAGGACGTTGGCCCATGATCTTGGCGACGGCCAGAAGTAGGCGAAAAGGGCAGGGGTCCGTGCCTGCCCGCGCTATGGTTTTAGGAATCGAAAAACCGGACAGAAACCGGACAGACAAAATCGCGTGATCGGCCGAAACTTTTACACGACGTGTAAGTCATTGTGTGTTATGGTGGTGGAGGATGGATTCGAACCATCGAAGGGCGGTGCCCAATTGATTTACAGTCAATCCCCGTTGGCCACTTGGGTACTCCACCGTACCAAAGGTGGCGAAGTAAGGGCACTATTCGGGGTTTGCCAAGCGGTTTCTTCCGCGATCGCACCGGGTTCGGCACAGCCGCAACCAAATTCGGATAGGAGCTTCCTCACACAAAGGTCGCCAAGGACGCAGGGTTCTGCCGGAGCGACCCCGTAGCCGAACGCGTGAGAGTTTGGAGCATTTTCATCCAAGGCCTCACAGCCTTGACTACCCAACAACCCGGCGAGTTAGCGATAACACCCCTTACCTTTGCGACCTTTGCGTGAGGCGCAATGACTTCGATCCGAACTTCGTCGGCACCCACGAGGATTTGGGATTACTTTAATACAGAGAACACAAAGACGGCTTCTTGTGCCTTTTGTGGCAAAACGTCCGTCACAGCAATCCGGCTTCGCGGAAGCTGTAGAAGCCCCGACCAGCGGGATCGGCCGCCTTGGTCCCGAGGATGAGGTGATCGGCGAGCTCGATGTCGACGGCCAGCGCCGCCTCCCGCAACCGGCGCGTTTATG
>PMBT01000048.1 GCA_003153035.1 Opitutia bacterium | reverse complement strand
GCTCCGGCAACCACTGGATTACCCTGGCGCTCCACGGAACCAAGAGCAACCCGGCGGGTTGGGGAGCGTTCATCGAGCTAACGGCGGACGGGAAGAGCTACGTTCAGGAAAGTCGTTGCCCCTCGGCCTTCCTGAGCCAAGGGGATCCGCGAATCCACTTCGGGCTCGGCCAGGCGCCGATCGTCCAGCGGATCCAAATCAAGTGGCCCAGCGGCACGGTCCAGACGCTGACCGACGTCCGGGTCGATCAGATCCTTCAGGTGGCCGAGCCCTGACCCCGATGAGTTTGCGCACAAGCGTATTGTTTGGAGCGGCAGTATTCCTTTTGGCGGGCTGCCATTCGGAGGCGCCAGAAGGCTCCTTGGTCCTGACGCAAACGCCCGTTGGCGTCAGGCCTCCCCCGGCCGCCACGGTCCTGGATGTCCGATATCCGCCGGGAAGCCGGGTGGTTTTGTTGGTTCCTCCTTTTCGCACGGACACGGTTCGTGAGCTTTCCCGCGAAATGGTCGCCGCCGGTGATCCCTGCGTTTCATGGGACGGCCGCTGGGTCTATTTCGCCGGGAAGAGCTCGGAGAAAGCCGACTGGCAAATCTACAAGGTCAATGCGAGCGGCGGTCGGCCCGAACTCGTAACGCGGATGCCTGGCGGGGCGATGGATCCCGCTCTCGCGGCCCATGGACAGCTGGTTTTCAGCTCCCCCGTTCCCAAGGCGGGCCGGCTCTGGACCAGCACAGAGCCCGCCGCCATCTACGGGCAGATGCCGGGCAACGCGCCCCGACGGTTTACATTCGGTCCGGACAGCGCCGTCGGCGCCACGGTCCTGCGCGATGGGCGGATACTCTTCGTGACCGCCAAGCCCCGTGACGACCGCCATGCTCCGCGGCATTTGTGCCTCTTCACGATCAACAACGACGGCACCGAGGTCACAGCCTATGCCTGCCAGGAGGAGGGGGTGGACTTTATCCGGCGCCCGCGCGAGCTGGGCGACGGCCGGATCGCCTTCCTCGCCGCTCGCATGGAGGAGTCGGCCCCCATGGGCTGGGCGGAGTGCGTGAGATCGGCCGCTCCGTTCGCCACGCGCAGCAATCTGTTCTCCTCCCAGACCGACGGTTGCTGCTCGGTGGAGCCGATGCCTGAAAACGACCTGCTTGCGTGTGTTGAGACGAGCGGCTTGGTCGGGCGTTCGATGATGGCCAACGCGGCGGTTTTTCGCGTCGCGGCTGACGCCACCGCGATCGGCGCTCCGATCTTTGACGACCCGCAATGGAACAGCCTCGAAGCCACCCTGGTCGCAGCGCGGGATGAACCCGCCGGACATACCACCGCGGTGATGCCGGGAGCGTCCCGCGGCACGGTGCTGTGCCTCAATGTCAACGACAGCAGTGAACTCGCCGCAGAACCGAACCCGGCTCCGGCCGCTGAGCTCCGGGTTTTTGCGCTGGCAGGCTCAGGGCAGCAGCGCACCCTGGGAAAGGTGCCGGTCGCTTCCGACGGTTCCGTGCTCGTGTATCTTCCCGTGGGCGTGCCTCTGGGCTTCGATACCCTCGACGCCCGAGGACATTTGCTCCGGCATCAGCCGGCGTTTCTCTGGTTGCAGCCTGGAGAGAATCGCGCGTGTGTCGGCTGCCACGAGCCGCGCAACCATGCGCCTCGAAACATCCGTCCGCTGGCAGCGCAGCTCGACCCGGCGCGATTGGACTTCCCCGATCAGACGACCGCACCCCGCGCCACGGCCCCATGAAGCTCGAACGAATCATTCTGGTCGGGACGTCGCTGGTGCTGGCGGGAGCAGGGGCCGCAGTGGGCGGATACTTCGGATTGCGCGCCCACCATCGCTGGATGTCGGGCCGGCCCGATCTGGGCTTTGTCTCCTGCAACCATTGTCACCGAGTCAGCTTGGCCAAGTTGCCGTGGGCGCAACCCCGTCCGCACCATGACGCGCCGGGCGGGATCGTGGTTTCGCCGGACGGGAAGACGTTGTTCATCGCGTTGGATGATGTGGACGAGGTCGTCGAGGCCGACGTGGCGTCGCTCACGGTGACCCGCCGTGCGAAGGTCCCGGGCGGGCCGTTCGGTTTGGCGCTGGATGCCGCGGGCCAACGGTTGTTTGTGGCTTGTCCGCATCAGGATCGGGTCGCGGTGCTCGATATGCTTGACCTCAAGGAGCAGGCTAGCATCGCGGTGGGCATCCGTCCGACTGACGTCGCCTATTGCCAGACTCCGGCCGGGGAGCGGTTGATTGTTCCCAATTCCGGCAGCGACGACATCTCCGTGCTTTCGGTCTCGCCGCTGAGCGAGTTGGTTCGGACAGCGGCGGGGCGTGAACCGTACGCCGTCGCGGTGTCCGGCGACGGTCGGCGCGTCTGCGTTGCCAATCGGGTGGCGGTCCACGATCAGATGCTGAGTCCGCCTGCCTCCGAAGTGACAGTCCTCGACCCGGCCAATGGGCACGTCCTCGACCGGCAAAAGCTTTATTCGGCCCACCTGGCGGAAGGCATCACCCAAGTGCCCACGCGGGGGTGGGTGCTGAATTCGTTGGTCAGGGTGCGCAACCTGGTCCCGATCACACAAGTGAAGGATGGGTGGGTCATGTCCAGCGGCGTCGCGATCTCCCAAGACGATGGCGAGGTGACGCAGATTCCGCTGGATGAGGCGAATGCCTACTTCTCCGATCCATCGGGCATCGTGGCCAGCCCCGACGGCAAGCGGGCTTATGTGGCCTCCGGGGGCGCCGACGTGGTGACGGTCCTCGACCTCGACTGGTTGAGCGCGTGGCTGACTCAGGCCGATGCAGCGGCGCGGAGCGATGCCATCGGAGACATGGCGCTGTCCTATCGCTACGTAATCGCCCGGATTCCGACCGGCTGCAACCCCCGGCATCTGGCGCTTTCCACGGACGGCCGCCGGTTGTTCGTGGCTGAACGACTCGACGACCGGGTGCTCGTTGTGGACACGACCAGCCTCAAGCCGATTGGGCGGATCGTGCTGGGCGACGGCGGGCGGAACGACCCCATCCGTCAGGGCGAGCGGGTCTTCACGCGGGCGCGCTACACATTCCAAGGGCAATTCTCCTGCCGCTCGTGCCACCCGGACGGCCGCGTGGACGGACTCTCCTATGATTTCGATGGGAGCGGGATTGGCGATAGTCTGCTGGANNGATGGCCCGCGGTTTGCGCGGGTGCTGATGCGGACCGACCCGATCCCGACGCGGCAACTGGATGAGCTGGCGACGTTCATCGAGCACCTCCCGCCGACGCGCACGATCCCGTGGAGCCGAGTGGGTAAGCCGCTCACGCCCGCGGAGGAACGCGGCCGCAGGCTTTTCTTCGCGAACCAGCAACCCGACGGCACGCCGATTCCCCTGGCGCTCCGATGCCAGACCTGCCACCGGCCCCCGCTGTTCACGGACCGGCTGCTCCGATCGGTGGGCACCAAAGCACCCCGCGATGCGTCGGGGATGTTTGACACGCCGCATCTGATCGGGATCGGCGCCTCGGCCCCCTATCTGCACGACGGCCGGGCAAAGACGCTGGAAGAGCTTTGGACCACGTATCAGAAGAACGACTTGCACGGGGTCAGCAGCTACTGGTCCAAGGAACAGCTGAACGATTTGGTCGAGTACCTCAAAACGCTTTAGGCGCCCACCATGAATACCCAATCCGCTCCGTCAGTCCGCGCCATCGCGCGTATTGTGTTTGTCTGCTCGGTCCTCCCGGGGTTCGCCGCGGCCGCGCGGGCCGCGACGACGCCCGCCGATACAGCGGCCCTCCCGTTTCCCCTCGTGGAGCGGTTCGAGAACTTCGGCGAAAAGGACGGCCTCCCCTCGCACAAGGTGCATTCCGTCCTCAAGACCAAGGATGGCAAACTGTGGCTCGGCACCAACAACGGGCTGTGCCTGCACGAACCGGACGGCAAGTTCCGCTGCTACGGATCGAAAGATGGGTTGAGCCATCCGACGGTGCTGTGGATGGCAGAGGACCCCGGCACCGGTGATCTGTGGCTCGCGACCATGCAGGGTCTTTCCCGCTTCAGCGGAGGACAGTTTACCGTGTTCACGCAGACCAACAGCGGCCTGCCCAATAACGTTGTCTATGCCGTTGCGGTCATTGACGACACCATCTGGGCCGCGACCGCCGCCGGCACCGGAGCGTACCATCTCAAGACCAAGAGCTGGAACATTTATGACCAGAACAACACGGTCATGGAAGAGCCCTGGTGCTATTCCGTTGCCGCGGGCAACGGGGTAGTCTACCTCGGCGTTTGGGCGGGCGGAATCGTGGAGCACGATCCCAAGACCGGCAGCTTCAAGGCCTATCGCGACCCCGACGGTGATTTTCAGTTCCAGTTGACGCCCGACAGCGGGCCCATCGTCGACGTCACCTCCGGGGTCGCGTACGGCGATGACATTCTCTGGCAATCCACCTACTTCGGGCTCTCCCGCTATGACACGAAGCAGGCGACGTGGCGGACGTGGGTCCAGGACAAGACGCCGTTGGTCTCCAATTTCATCAACACCGTCTTTGCCCGTGGCCGGGTCGCCTGGCTTGCCACCGACCGCGGCGCATCCGTCACCGACGGGACCAGCTGGGTCAATTATCTCGTTGATGAGAACGGCCGGGGCGTGGTTCGGATCTATCGGCCCGGACAGGAGCCTGAGACCCGCCCCATGACGACGGCATTGGTGGATGGCTTTGTGACGGCCATTTGGGCCGATGACCACGAAGCCTGGTTTGCTACCTCCAATGGCGTGAGTCACGGCGTCTTTTCCGCGCCGACCGATTCACCGACTGTTGCGTCGAATCCTTGAGCCCGCTCATCCACCAGGAGGCGCCCATGAAGATCTTCGAATTCTGTCTGATGGCCCTTATCGCTGCCGCTCCCGCTGGCGCCGTTCCCACTGGAGCCGCCGGAGGAGATACCAACGCCGCCCCGCCAGCGGCGCCCGCAGAGGTCCCATCGTCGCCGTCCGCCCCAGCGACGTTGCCCCGTTTCATCTACGGCACAGCGGGCGAGAAGTACCCGTATTACGCCGGGCTGCCGAAGGAGCTCTTGCCGTATAACAAGATTGAGCCTTACGAGCGCTTCTTTATCACTCGCATGCCATTTCGCGGACCGGGACGCGATTATCCCCCTCCGCCCGACCTGAAATCGCTCAGGATCGGCTTGCTTGATTCCCCAAAGTACGGCCCCAATTGGGACCGCAGCGTACGCACGCGCGAGGGCGTCGTCCTGGCAATGGAAGAAGCAAACCGCGGTCGCCAGCCGGGCGATCTCCCCTTCGAACTGGTCGAACGGGAAGGCATGGCCCAATGGGGCGGCGCTGCTAATGTCACCTCGGATCTTGCCGATGACAAGGTGCTCGGATTCCTGGGCACGATCGACGGGGCCGAAGCGCACGTTGCGCTGCGCGTCACCCTCAAGACCGAAATCGTCATGATCAATACCTCGGACCCGGACCCGAGCTTGACCGAGACGATGATTCCCTGGCTCATCCGCGTCTTTCCCGATCAGCGACTCGAAGAGGCAAAGCTTGCCGAGCTGATCGTGCACCGGTTCGGTTGCCGGCGCATCGCCATCCTGCGCGAGGGCGACCGGTATGGGCGTCTCGGGGTGCATTCCTTCATGGCCTTCGCCCGACGCCTGGGCTGCCCTGCGGTGCAGGAACTGCTCTTCAAACCCGGAGGATCCGACATCCGCCACCAGATCGCTGCGATCAAAGACTCCCAACCGGACGCGATTTTCTTCATCGGCGAGCCGGACGATATCGGCCGGTTCGCGAAGCAGTTTCGCCAGGAGGGTATCCAGGCTCGGTTCTTCGGCACAAACCTTCTGATGGACGATCGTTTCCTGCAGAACGCCGGCGAGGCCGCGGAGGGCATGACGATCACGTACTTCTTCGATCTCGCCCGCCAGGACCCCCTCTGGGGCCGCTTTGTGGCTCGTTTCAAGGAACGCTGGGGCCATGAGCCCGATGCCTATGCCGCCTATGCATACGATGGCGCCCAGATCATGATCAATGCCGTCCAGCGCGCGGGCCCGAACCGCTGGCGCATCCGGGATCAGGTGTGCAACCTGGACTTCTATCAAGGCGTCACCGGCTGGATGCAGTTTGACGCCATCGGCAACAACATCGCGCCGGTGCCGCTTGCGCGATTTGAACATGGGCGCTGGGTCTTCGAGCCGGAGCCGGAGTTCTCCCCCTCGGTCGCCCAGCGCTAACCCGCAGCGTCCATGCCAGTCGGATTGCGCTGCCTGCTCGCTTGGCTGTTCCTCGCCCCGTTTGCCGGCGGCGCCGAGGTGCGCCGGGTGACGCTGGGGCTCGTGGTGCCGACGAACGGACCGGACGCGACCAGTCTGCTGCGCGGCGTGCAACTGGCCGTCGCCGAGGCCAACGACACCGGCGACGCGCCAGTCGGACTGGAAGTGCAAGGCGAAACCGGCCAGTGGGGGACCGCCGGCAACGATGCGGTGATCCTGGTTTGCAGCCGCCACGTGGATGCGATCATCACCCCGTCCGACGGGGCCGCCACTCACCTCATCCTCCAGGTTTCCGGCCGCACCCGGGTCCCGGTGGCCAGCCTCTGCTCGGATTCGTCGGTCACGGATACCGGAGTCCCTTGGGCCGTACGCGTGGTTCCGCGCACCGATCAGGAAGCCGAAACCCTGTTCGCCGCTGCGCAGCGGACGGATGGTTCTCCGCTCCATTGGTGGGCGGTCGTTCCAGCGGGACGGCCGGGACGTGCGGTCCGCCGCGACCTTGAAACGGCTGCCCGCTTCGCAGCAACCCCGCTGGACCAGATCGTCGAGGGCAGCGACCCGAAGACGGACCTCGCCTCCCTGATTCACATGGTCGTCGCGGCCGCTCCAGGCGGTGTGCTTCTTTGGCTGCCACCTTCGCGGGCCGGAGCGGTTGCCGCGGCCTTGCGAGCCGCGGGCTATGGCGGCCGTCTGGCCGGCCCCAGCCCGCTTAATTCTCCGGCATTCGTCGCCGCCGCGGGCGCCGCCGCGACCGGAGTACTGGTGACGGAGTATCGGGCGGACGCCGATCTCCGCGTGCGAGCGGAGCAGTTCGAGAGGCAGTATCGGCAGAAATATGACGCCCAACCGGACTTCAGCGCGGCGGCGGCGTATGATGCCGCGCAAGTGCTGATTCAGACCCTGCGTCGCACCGGGGATAACGCCGGCTATCGCCAATTCCCCCTCGCCCTCCCAACCTCGGGAATCACCGGCATTCTCCATTTCGACAATTCCGGCAACCGAACGGACGCGCTGCAGGTGCTGACCTGTCAGGAAGGCCGGTTCGTTCCCATTGCCTCCACCGAGAAATTACCATGAAGACTCGATATCGGGTCGCGCTGCCGACCGCACTGTCTCTCGTCGCGCTGCTGATTGTCCTCGCCTTGTCCACCCTGGGCGCTGGCTCGAGCTCGGCGACAAGCCCGAGCGAAGCCCCGACGCTGCCTCCGCCGTCCAACGGAGCCATCAGTCCGCAGGATGAGGCCGACTCCTTGCACCTCGTAATCGCGGCGGACCGCGAGATGTACTGTCGCACGTATATCGCGCGGCAGACCGGGGACGCACCCTCACCGAAAGCCTCCGCCAGCGGCAAACCGGGTGAATCCTGGCCTTCGCCGTGCGAGATGTTTCGACAAGCTGCCGAGTCGATTCAGAGCAAAGGGGCCGAGTTCAGCTATGCCCTGCGCTCCCTGCGCCCGATCGATCCGCGAAATGAACCTCAGACCGAACTGGAGCAACGCGGGCTGGCTTTCGTCAACAGCCACCCTGCCCAGAACTACTTCGGCCAGGAGATGCTGGGCGGTCGGCGATACCTTACCGCCGTCTATCCGGACCTCCCGGCGGTCGCCGCCTGCATTGACTGCCACAATCGAAGATCGGCATCGGTTGCGCAACGCTACCAAGTCGGCGAGGCCATGGGTGGCATCGTGGTGCGCGTCCCGCTTGAGTTTTGATCCCGCCAGCGAATTCGCCGGCATCCCCCGGCCGCAGGTCCACGCCCTGACCGATCAACGGAGCTGGTGATCCGATCGACGTCCTTCGGCCCGAAGCCCTCCGACGCCGGATGATTCTCCGCGGAGGGCGGATCCTCCTCCTCAGGGAGCGGGCTACTGGGGCCGGTGCGACGATCCCGTTTGACATCTGACCGTATCATTTCGGCTGAGGGCAAAACTGCCACAGACCAGCCGCAAATGGAGGCGATTGGCCCCGCCATAGCGGCAACTGGCCCCAGAAGTGTTTCCGCAGCCGGGCCACGCCTTCTTAAAGTACCTTGCCGTTTGCCAGTGTCCATTGGAGCAGTTTTTCGCCAAACGCATACCCTTGTCATGAAACGATTATTGTCGGTGAGGTGGATCTCCGACGCAGTTGTAGATTACGCTTTCGGTGCCTTCCGTGGCATTGACTGCGTTTTTCCCGGTCGCAGGGTGCTGGGGGTGGAAGCCCCGCTGCTTTCTTTTGCCCGCAACGACCATCCAGGTGTCATCAAATGCCGCGTCGCGGCTGCTGGGCCGTCGGTGCCCGCCTGATCGATCAGACCGAATTCAACAACCGCTGTTCACGGCGCAGGTGGTCGAATCCCAACTACTGGTCGGAAGATGCCGGATTCCGCTGCGCAATGGACTTATCATGAAAAACACCGAGCCAACACGATGCGCGACGCCTTCGGCGGATCCCAAGCCATTGGCGGTCCATGGCGAGGCGATGCTCCGCTTCAGTGCGGCGCCGGGACGGCAGGCTGAGACAGCCCAACCAGGCCCCCGCGTCGAGGTGCGTGCAACCGAGCGGCAGTCCTTCACTGAATACCATGTGACGGGAGCGGTTGGACGGGAGAAGAACGGTACTGACGAACTGCTGGCCCAGGTGGCCGCCGCGGTGGCCGACCGAGGCATTCAGCCGATCCAGGAGAAGTTTTATGGGCTTTCGACCGCCCGAGCCGGAGTGTTGAAGAAGCGCGAGACGGCTTACCGGCGGGAGGAATTGGACTTGAGCGTGCCGGTCACTTGGATACAGGGCGCGCCGCTGGAGGACGGCGACTTTGTCGGCCTGCAAATCTGGGGCATCGTCCCGCGCGACGGCAAGACCGGGGTGACCACCGTCACGCATCCGGCGACGGGTCCGGGAAGGCTGTGGACCGGCCGCGGATTCCGGATGCTCCACNNCTCAGGGGATGGATTACCGCAATGTCCGGCGGACCTGGATCTATTTGGCCCGGCTGCTCGAATGGTACGGCGAGTTCAACCGGGTGCGGACAGCGCATTACCAGCCGGCCGGATTCGGTAAAGAGGGAGGCACCGCCTTTCCGGCGAGCACCGGAATCCAGGGTCGATCCGGCAACGAGGAATGTCTGATGGACGTGCTGGCGTTGGACAGCAAGGGGCCCGCATACGCGGCCGCACTACCGATCTGCCGGAGCCCACGCCAAGATGCCTCGTTCAACTATGGCTCCGCGTTTTCCCGGGGGATGGCCTTCGAGATCGAAGGGCGCCGCACGGTGCACATCTCGGGCACGGCGAGCATCAACGCGGCCGGCGACAGCATCCACGTCGGCAATGCCGAGCTGCAAAGCCTGGAGACCCTGCTCTGCATCGCGGCGATCCTCGAGGAGCACGGCGGGGGATTGGCGAATATCACCTCCGCCACCCTTTTCTGCAAGAACCGCGGCGGGTGGGAGGCGTGGAACCGCGTTTGCCAGTTGCTGCAGATTCCCGCGATCCCCAAAGTCTGCGTTCTAGCCGACGTCTGTCGGCACGATCTGCTCGTGGAGATGGAAGCGGTGGCGACCATCTGATCCAAGAAACGGACAAGGCAGACGAATTCACTCAGATCCGACCTCTCGAAACCCGCCACCGCAGGTCATTATACGTTAGGTGAATCCTCCCGGGCCTGCCGGTCAGTCGCCCCACACCTTGAAATCCTTCAGGATTGAGTTGCCGATGAATTCCCGCAGGATCGAATTGTCGGGGACCCCTTCAGTTTCCACCGGAGTGAACCACTCCAGGAACGCCAGCAGGCGGCGCGCTTCGACAAACTCCGGGGTTCCGTAGGCCACTTGCCGCAGCACTGGCTCCGCCAGCGGGCGCAACACCGAGAGCTCATAGGCCAGCGCCGAGTTGAACATCGCATCGGCGTTATCCTGGTGGGGAAAGATATGGAGTTTTTCGCCGCGGCGCACTGATTCCCAGCGGCTGATGGTGTCGGTGGCGCTGTAGCCGCGGTCGCGCGCATCGCGCACGATCCGCCGGATCAGCCGCGTGTCAGTCGTGGAAACGCGGTTGTGGCGGTCGAGATTGAGCTGCGTCAGCGCGGAGGCGTAGATCTTGAACGATTGCAACGCCAGCGCGCCGGGGAGGAGCCGCGGGTTCAGCCCGTGAATACCCTCCAGAATGATCAATTGCTCCGGCCGCAGGCGAACCATGTCCCCGGGGTACTGCCGGCCTTCCTGGAAACTGTAGCGCGGCAACTGCACTTCCTCGCCCGAGAGCAGGCGCTGCAGGTGGTCGCCGAGCTGCGCCAGCTTGAGCGCCTCGATCGTCTCATAATCCAGCTGGCCGCGGCCGTCCCGCGGCGTGTGCTCCCGTTCGATGAAAAAGTTGTCCAACTCCAGCGCGAAGGGCGATAGCCCCAGCGCCAGCAACTGCACCGCCAGGCGGCGGGAGAAGGTGGTCTTGCCCGAGGAGGACGGCCCGGAAATCAAGATCAGGCGCGCCTGCTTTCGGCGGTCGGCGATCTGCCGGGCGATCTCGGCGATCGTCTGCTCGTGCAGGGCTTCCGAGACGAGGATGATCTCCCGGCTGCGGCCGGCCTCGATAGCGTCGTCGAGCGCGCCGACACTGGAGATGCCCAGCCGCTCCAGCCAGGCGCCGTACTGGCAGAACGCGGCGAGCAGCTTCGGAGATTCCACCATCGGCCCGAGCTTGGTGGGCGTGTGCTGACGCGGGTAGCGCAGCGCGAAGCCGCCGTCCATTCCTACCACGGCAAACCACTGCAGGTACCCGGTGGATGGCACCATGAATCCATGATGATAATCCAGGCGGTCCCCGAGCTGGTAGAGCCGGATCGTCGGCTTGCGGCGGTGGTGCATCAGCCGGGCCTTGTCGAGGTCGTTGCGGCTCTCGAAGTACGCGATCGCCTCCTCGATGGTCACCTCGCGCCAACCGAACGGAAGGTTCTGCGCCACCAGCCGTCGCATTTCCGCCTCGAGGTTCTTCAACTCGCCCGGCATCAGCGGCTCCCGCCCGCGCACGTTGCAGAAGTACCCGCCGGAGACGAGGGAATGGTCGATGTAGAGAAGAGTTTGGGGAAACAGGCCCACAAAAGCCGACTCGAGCAGAAAGGTCAGCGACCGGCGGTAGATCCGCGCACCGTCGGCCTCCGCCATCGTCACCGGCCGGACGCGCGCTTCCAGGTCAATCGGCTGGGTCAGCTCGTGCAGATCCCCGTTGATCATGACGCCGACCAGCGGCGCGGCCAGTTCGGCGACGATTGGCTGGAGCAAGTCGCCCGCGGCCGCCCCGCGCGGACCGCGCAGCGTCCGGCCATCGGGAAGGTGGATTTCGACCTGATCGCTGGGGGTGACAAAATGGCTGTCGGTCATAGGCAATAATCCAGGGATATTACGACACGTTGCCGATGGAAGCGCATACCGAGTGGGCGGAAATATGAGGCGTGGCCGCACCGATTGCGAGGACGGTGTTGGACGGCGCCCAGGTGTCGATGATGATTCGGCTGAAAGAAGCGATCAACCCGAACGCCTTGCCTCCCGGCCGCGGAATCCCATCATGGGCCGAGTATGCCGCTGCACCCGCTCCTCCCGGCCCACGGGGTCGGGCGGCGCTACGGCCAACCAAGAACTCCATGATCACTAACGTGAAGAAATACCTATCCGTTCTTCTCTTCGCGACTTGGATCCTCGCCAGCCTCGCGTTGGCTGAGACCAGTCCGTCCACCACTCCTTCCACCAAAGCGGCAAAACCCTCGAAGACCGCCGCGCTGGAGGCCCAACTCATCGCCCTGGAAACGGGAACCTGGGAGGCGGCGAAGCGCCAGGACGCCAAAGCGTTCGCCGCGGTGTGCCTCGATGACTGTGTCGAAATCTACGGTGACGGCACTGTCCTTCCGATCAAGGATGTGCTTGCCCAGGTTCCGGACACGGTGATCGGAGAGTACAAGATCGAAGACATCGCGGTCACTTTTCCGATCAACCAGACCGCGCTCGTCCGCTACAAAGTCTGGGCGAGGATGTCCTATAAGGGGCAGGAGACCCCGCCGCAGTGGGTCTATGCGACGGCGGTATGGGTGGAAAAGGATGGCGCGTGGAAGGCCGCGTTCTACCAGGAAACCCCGGTGCCGAAGAAGTAGCGCTGCACCGTCCCGAGGGACCGCGATTGGGACGGGGCCACCCGGGAACCGTGCCGGGAATGGCGCCGGGATGAGTTGACGGCGGCGCGATCAATTGGCTCAGGGTGTGCGGGTGCGGACCGGCTCGGGCGCCCGTCGGGCTGCTCCGCGACAAACCGCGACGATTGCATCGGTGGTTCAAGCTTCATTTTCACATTCTGATCTGATAAGCTTTCTTTATGCATGATGTTACTGTCATGTTGAATCGGATTGAGCAGGGTGATCCTCAAGCCGCCGACGAACTCCTGCCCCTGGTCTATGAGGAGTTGCGGAAGCTGGCCTCGGCAAAGATGGCCCGCGAATCCGCCGACCAGACGCTGCAACCGACGGCGCTGGTACACGAGGCATGGCTCCGGCTCGGCGGAGACCAGCAGCCCGACTGGCAGAACCGCGCCCATTTTTTCGCGTCGGCCGCTGAGGCCATGCGGCGGATCCTTATCGAGCGCGCCCGCCGGCGGCACGCCCGCCGCCATGGCGGCGGTCTGGAGCGCGTGGATGTCAACGATTCCGCGCTCGGCATTGCGGCCCCGGATGGAGCCGACGACGAACTGCTGGCTGTGCATGAAAGCCTCGATCGCCTCGCCCGACACGACGCCCGTAAAGCGGAGCTCGTCAAGCTCCGCTACTTCGCCGGTCTCACCATCGAGGAGGCAGCCGAAGTGCTGGGGATCGGGATCGCCACGGCCAAGCGTGACTGGACCTACGCCCGGGCGTGGCTTTTCCAGGAAATCGAGCGGGACCGGCACGGCTGGACCTAGATGAAGACCATGGGAGAACGCACTGGCGGCAGCTCGCCGATTTTGATGATCCTTTTTCGGGAGGAATAACGCGTTGAGAGTTGAACCCACTCAGCTCTCTCAACCTCGACCTCCCGCTCCCATGAAAAACCTCCCCTGCATCATCCTCCTCTCCGCGATCGCCAGCCTGCTGCTCTTGGCCGTCGCCTGCTCTCTCGGCGCTCCCATCCAGTTCTGGTTCGTGGCCTCGCGCATCGCCGCCGTCTCCGGAGCCGCCGGAATGCTGGTGGTCTTCCTGGCAGACTATGCCCCGCGTCGCACCTACCTCGCCGATTACACTGCCGGGACCACGGAATCAGCCACCGCCGTCGTCAGCGGGAGCCGCCGGGTTCGTTCGAGCGAACCGCCCTTTGACATCACGGTCGTCGAAGGCGCCATGGCCACGCTCGGGCTGCGCAACGATCCGGTGACGGTCTCGTTGATCTGAGGCACCCGACCCGGCCCTGCCCCGATAATCCGCCGGAGCTGTTATGAGCGAATCCCGCGAACGAGAAGAACAGATCTTCGCCGAAGCGCTGGCCGTTCCCGCCGGGGAGCGGCCTCGCTTCCTTGACGAGGCCTGCCAGGGTGATCCCGCCTTGCGCCTGCGGATCGAAGTCCTGGTCCGGGCCCACGACTCGGCCGGCGGATTCATGGCGGCGCCGGCGGACATTCCCCGCGCCGAGGCTCCGCCGGTCACGACCGAAATCCCGGGAAACCGGATCGGCCGCTACAAGCTCCTCCAGAAGATCGGCGAGGGCGGCTGTGGCACAGTTTGGATGGCCGAACAGGAGGAGCCCGTGCGGCGCCGGGTCGCCCTCAAGATCATCAAGCTGGGCATGGACACCAAGGCCGTCATCGCCCGGTTCGAGGCGGAGCGCCAGGCGCTCGCGCTGATGGATCACCCCAATATTGCGATGGCCCTCGATGCCGGGGCGACCGAGACCGGCCGGCCGTACTTCGTGATGGAGCTGGTGCGCGGGATCTCCATCACGCGGTATTGCGACGAGAACAGCCTGTCCACCTCGCAACGGCTGGAGCTGTTCACGCAGGTCTGCCACGCCGTCCAGCACGCCCACCAAAA
>PMBT01000043.1:10288-10491 GCA_003153035.1 Opitutia bacterium | reverse complement strand
ACAGGACTTCATGGGGTTATCAGGTCGTCGGCAAACTCGACTACAACAATCTCTTCTCCGGGATCAATGTGTCGCCCTCGATCAGCTTCGCCCATGACGTCAGAGGCAATACTCCCCTGCCGTTGGGCAACTTCATCCAAAACCGCAAGACGCTGACCCTCGGCGCCGATTTTACCTTCCAGAACAAATGGGCATTTGAGTTG
>PMBT01000043.1:2946-10270 GCA_003153035.1 Opitutia bacterium | reverse complement strand
TCGTTCTAACCGCGCCAAGCGCCACCAGACGAATCCAAGCTCATGAAATCTCATCCCTTCCTTTCCATGCGCATTCCGCAATCCATCCTTGCAGCTGTTCTTGCGTCGGCCGTCTCCGCCTTTGGCGCCGTCAGCGCCGACCAGGCGGCGCGCCTCGGCCAGGACCTCACCCCCCTGGGCGCCGAGCGCGCCGGCAACGCCGCCGGCACGATCCCCGCTTGGACGGGCGGCATCACCCAGGCGCCGGCAGGCTACACTCCCGGCATGCACCATCCCGATCCGTTTGCCGGCGAGGCGCCGCTCTACACCATCACGGCGGCCAATCTCGATCAGTACCGCGACAAGCTCACGGCGGGCGCCATCGCCCTCCTCAAGGCTTATGCCGACTACAAGCTTCCGGTGTATCCCAGCCATCGCACGGCCTCGGTGCCGGCGCGTGTCTACGACGCCACCAAGGTCAACGCTACCCACGCCAATCTGGTGCGCGACGGGGCCGCCGTGGAGGGAGCGATCGGCGGCATTCCCTTCCCCCTCCCGCAGAACGGCATGGAGGCCATGTGGAATCATCTGCTTCGTTTCCGCGGCACCATTGCCGAGCGGCAGGTCGCGCAAGCCGCCCCCACGCGCGGCGGCAACTATACGCTCGTCAATTTCGATGAGGAATTCCTCTTCAACTACTACCTCGAGGGCATGACCCCGGAGAAACTCGGCAACACCGTGTTCTACTTCAAGCAGGAGGTGAAATCCCCACCGCGGCTCGCCGGCTCCATCCTTCTGGTCCGCGAGACCATCGACCAAGTCAAGGAGCCGCGGAATGCCTGGGTCTATAACCCCGGCCAGCGCCGCGTGCGCCGCGCGCCCAACATCGCCTATGACAATCCCGGCACCGCGTCCGACGGCATGCGCACGAGCGACCAGCTCGACATGTTCAACGGCGCGCTCGACCGCTACACCTGGGAACTCGTCGGCAAGCGGGAGATGATCGTGCCGTACAACTCCTACAAGCTCCACTCCGACAAGGTGAAGTACTCCGAGATCCTCAAGCCGCTTCACATCAACCAGGATCTCACCCGCTACGAGTTGCACCGTGTCTGGGTGGTGGAAGCCAAACTCAAGCCGGGCACCAGCCATATTTATCCGCGCCGGACGTTCTACCTCGACGAGGACTCGTGGCAGGCGCTGGTCGTTGATCAATACGACTCCCGCGGCCAGCTCTGGCGCGCCTCCGAGGCGCACTGCATCAACTACTACGAAGAGCCGACGTTCTGGAGCACGCTCGAGGTGCACACCGACCTGCTGGCCGGGCGCTACCTGGCCTTTGGGCTGACCAACGAAGGGCCGACGTACGACTTCTCGATCAAGCGCACCGTTTCCGACTACAACAATCCGGACAACCTCCGCCGCGAGGGCATGAGGTAGGATCTTCCCGACGGCGCGGGTCCGCCCCTGGCCCGCGCCGGGTTCCCCTCCACGGAATTGCCGGCCGATGATCCGCCTCCCAGAGCCAAGCGCCCCGCGCGGAGATCCGGGCTTTCCCGCGCGTCGGGCGATTCCGATCCATAGTCTCATGCTTGGCTTGCTCGCGGGATGGTTCTCCATCGCCTCCTGTCCGGCCGCTGACCCCGCAACGGACCTCGCCACTCGCACGCTCCTGCTCGATGCCCAGGCCTTTGGTCGCACGGTTGTCGCCGTCGGCGCCGGGGGCCACATCCTGCGCTCGACCGACGGCGGCAATACCTGGCAACTGGCCCGCGTGCCTACCATCGCGACGCTCACCGGCGTTTACTTTCCCGACGAACTGCACGGATGGGCCGTTGGCCACGATGCCGTCATCCTCCATTCGGAGGACGGCGGGCTTAGGTGGACCAAGCAGTATCAGGGCCCGGACCTCCAGGTGTCGTTCCTCGACGTCTGTTTCCTCGATGCGCAGACCGGTTTCGTCGCCGGCGCCTACGGCCAGTTTCTTGCCACCAGTGACGGCGGCCGCACCTGGACGCAGCGCCCGGTTATCACCGAGGATTTTTTTCTCAACCGCGTCAGCCGTGGGTCCGACGGCACCCTGTACCTCGCCGGCGAGCACGGCACGCTGCTGCGCTCCCGCGACCGCGGCGCCACCTGGACCCCGATCCGTACGCCCTACGACGGCTCGTTCTACGGCATCCTGCCGCTCGGTCCGAAAACGCTGCTCGCGCATGGCCTGCGGGGCAGCCTCTACCGATCAGCGGATGATGGCGACACCTGGCAGGTCGTGCCTCAGGACCAGCGGGTCCTGTTCGCGACGGCGGTTCGACTGCGCAGCGGCATCATTGTGGCGGCCGGACAGGCGCGCTCGTTTGCGGTGAGCCGCGATGACGGCCGGAGTTTTTCCTCGTGGGCCCCGGGTCTGACCACTCCGGTGGCTGAGCTGGTCGAGGCTCCGGATGGCACGCTGCTGGCGTTTGGCGAACAGGGCATCACCCACCTCCCGGCTCCTTGAGATGAAAGCCACCATCGAGCGATTCACCACCTGGGTCTTTCGGCCACCGCCTCTGGCTGGTGATCGGGTTCAGCCTGCTGACGGTGATCATGGGTTGGTACGCCGGGCACCTGCGGGTCGACGCCAGTTTCAACAAAGGCCTGCCGCTCGACCATCCCTACATCCGCACGTTCACGAAATACCAGAGCGAATTCGGCGGGGCCAATCGCGTGATCATCGCCCTGATGGCGCAATCCGGCGATATCTTCACCCCCGAGTTCTTCAAGCTGCTCAAAGAGGCCACCGACGAGGTCTTTTTCCTGCCCGGGGTCGATCGGGCCCAGGTGCAGTCGCTCTTCACCCCCAATGTGCGCTATACCGAAGTGGTCGAGGACGGCTTTTCTGGCGGCAACGTCATTCCGCCCGACTTTCAGCCGACCCCTGAGGGGCTGGCCCGGGTCCGGCAAAACGTGATCAAGTCCGGCAAGATCGGTCAGCTCGTTGCCAACGATTTCACCGGGGCGATTGTCAGTGCGCAGCTCCTGGAAGTCGATCCCACCACCGGGAAGAAGCTCGACTACCTGCGCGTGGCCAAGGCGCTCGAGGCCCTCCGCGCGCGGGTCGAACAGGAAAGCAGCGGAGGCGTCCGCGTTCATATCATCGGTTTTGCGAAAGTGATGGGTGCGGTCGGCGATGGCGCCCGCGGCGTGCTCACGCTGTTCGGGCTGTCCATCGTCATCACCACGCTGCTGGTCTGGTATTATGCCGGCCGCTGGAAGCTGGCCGGGGCCCCCATCCTTTGTTCACTCATCGCGGTAATCTGGCAGCTCGGCCTGCTCACCGCCCTCGGTTATGGCATCGATCCGCTCTCCATCCTCGTGCCGTTNNGGCGGCGTGGCGCTGATCGCCGACACGATCGGCTTTCTGACGATTCTCGAGATCAAGATTCAGTCCATCCGGGAACTGGCGATCTCCGCCAGCCTCGGCGTCTGCGTGATCATCATCACCAATCTGTTTCTCCTGCCGATCATCNNCGCGCGGGCACGGACCGGATCTGGGGGCGCATCTCCACCGAGATGAAACCCAAACCCTCGCTGATCGTCATCGCGATCTGTTTCGCCCTCGGGCTCTGGGGCTGGTTCAAATCCCAGCAGGTCAGGATCGGCGACCTCTTTGCCGGCGTGCCGGAGCTGCGCCANNGATTCCCGCTACAATCAGGACACGCGGATCATCACCTCCAAGTTCAGCATCGGCGTGGACATTCTCTCCGTCATCGTCGAATCGGTCCCCAACGCCTGCGTCGACCACGACGTCGTCGCGCTGATGGATCAATTCGAGCTGCACATGCGCGCGGTCCCCGGCGTCCAATCCGTCCTCTCCCTCTCCTCGGTGGCCAAGATCGTCAATTCCGGCTGGAATGAAGGTTCGCTCAAATGGCGCGTCTTGCCGCGCAACCAGCAGGCCATGGCCCAGGCAGTGACCCCGATCGACACGGCCACCGGCCTGCTTAACGCCGACGGCAGCGTCATGCCGGTCATGATTTTCCTCACCGACCACAAGGCCGAGACGCTCCGCTCGGTGACCGATGCAGTGAAAGCGTTCGCCGCCGCCCATCCGTCCCCCAAGGCCAGATTCCTGCTCGCCAGCGGCACGGCCGGCGTGATGGCCGCCACCAACGAAGTGGTCCAGGCGGCGCAGTTTCCGATCATCATTTGGGTCTTCGGCGCCGTGATCGCCCTCTGCCTGCTGACCTTCCGCTCGTTGCGGGCCACCCTCTGCATTGTCCTGCCGCTAGCCATTGTCAGCTACCTCGGCTATGCGCTCATGGTCTATCTGAACATCGGCCTGAAGACTTCCACCCTGCCCGTCGTTGCACTCGGGGTGGGAATCGGGGTGGACTACGGTATCTATCTTTTTGCCCGCCTGCAACGGGCTCTGCAGGACGGCGAGTATTTCGAGGATGCCATGTTCGTGGCGTTCAAGGAAACGGGCAGTTCCATCCTCTTCACCGGGCTGACCCTGGCTATCGGCGTAAGCCTGTGGGTCTTCTCCGACCTCAAGTTTCAGGCCGACATGGGCCTGCTGCTGACATTCATGTTCCTGGTCAACATGATTGGGGCACTGCTCTTGCTGCCCGCGATGGCCCGCTGGCTTTACCGGCATCATGGGAAAAAGGGCGCAACAACGGCTCCTTTTCCACCCAGCCCCAGATAGGATTCCCGGCTGAATCCGCGTCTCCGTTCTTGTCAGTCGCCGCCCGGCGCCTAGGCTGTGGTCATGAACGCTGGCCCGATCTTGTACATCAAGCGCGGGTGCCCCTATTGCCGCCAGGCGGCGGCTTTCTTTTCCACTCATGGCGTGGCGGTCGAAGTCCGGGATGTGTCGAAAAACCGCGCCGCTCTCAAGCGGCTCATCGAATCGAGCGAGCAGGGCAACGTCCCCACTTTTGTCTATGGCGATTTCGTGGTGTCTGACTTCAGCGTGGATGAACTGCTCGATGAACTTGCGGAGCGGCCGGACATCCGCCTGCGCCTGGGGTTGGGCGACCATGACGATGAAACGTGAACCGCCGTTCGCCCGACCGGTGGGCGCGCCGCGTTTGTTTTTGCGTTGAGCCGGAATCGCCCGAAAGTTCTCCCGCTCCCATGGCTACTGACTCGCCGCTTCTGACCGACGGACAGCGCAAACTCGCGGGCTTTGCGATCGCTCTATTCGCACTGCTGGCGAGCGTTGCGTTGCTCGTTTCCGTTGTGTGGGCGCTGGCCTGGCTGGTGGGACGCTTTGGCGGCGTGCTCTGGCCTCTGGCCACGGCGGGCATCGTCGCGCTCATTCTGCGACCAGCGGTGGATCTGCTCGAACAGCGCCTCCACCAGCGCCGGCTCACCGCCGTGATCGTGCTTTACAGCCTGTTTCTGGTTGCCGCCAGCGGACTGGGCCTGCTGGTCGTCCCTCCTCTCGTCCGGCAGGTTCTGGATTTCGCATCCTATCTTCCCTCGTTTTGGGAGCGGGTCGCTGGCTACGTGCAGCAACACTATCCCGACTGGATCGCGCTGGCGCGGCGCTATGCCGGCAATCCCGCCGTCCAAAACACGCTGGATGCGCTGAGCCGCGAGTTGCAGGGGTTGATGGCCAACGCCCTGCCCTCCCTGCGGGCGGCGGGCGAGGGTTTGCTGGCGGCTTTCTCCTTCGGCACCGCCATCGCGATCATTCCGATCTACCTGTTCTTTTTCCTGCTTTCGCGCGGAGAGGCGACCTCGAAATTGGGCGGGCACCTTACCTTCCTCAGTCCGGACGTGCGGGCTGATGTGGTTTTCCTCGTCCGGGAATTCGTCGGCATCGTGGTTTCGTTCTTCCGCGGGCAGATCCTCATCGGGCTCATCATGGGCGTGCTTCTCGCGTTGGGGTTCTCCCTGGTCGGGCTCAGATTTGGACTCTTCATCGGACTCGCGCTCGGCATACTCAATATTGTGCCTTATCTCGGCACCATCGTCGGGCTGGCGGTTGCGCTGCCCCTGGCTTTCTTTCAACCGGATGGCGGTTGGGCGCTGGTCGGGCTCGTGCTGCTCGTGAAGATTCTGGTGCAGGCCGTCGAGGGCTGGGTTTTGACGCCCAAGATCATGGGCGACCGCACCGGTCTTCATCCGGTCGCGATCATTTTCGGCATCTTCTTTTGGGGCACGGCGCTCGGTGGGATTCTCGGCATGGTTTTCGCCATCCCCCTGACGGCGTTCTTCGTGACCGCCTGGCGCCTGGCCAAGCGGAAATATTTCAACCCGGCCTGAGCGGCGTTCCCAAGTCCAGCCTGTTATTCCATACTCGCTTCTGTCATCGCGAGCCCGAGGAACGAGGGCGTGGCGATCCAGCCGGANNAACGGCGGAATACCGCGTTCTACATCCTGTGCCGCGACCATGATAACGCGCCCTGCCCGCGTCCGCTAATCCATGACCTGGGACGTCCATTCTCGCCATGGCATCTGGTTGCCGCAGATCGGCTGGTGGCTCGACGCGCAATTCCCGGTCGCCCGTTCATTCGTCTCGCACGCACATTCCGATCATATCGCCGCCCACCGGGAGCTCCTTTGCTCCGCCGGCACGGCCCGCCTGATGCGGGCGCGCCTGCCCGGGCGCCGGATCGAGCATGTCCTGCCATTTGACCACACTGAGCGGCTGACCGGCGACACGGCGGTGACCCTTTATCCCGCCGGCCATATTCTCGGCTCGGCGCAATGCCTGCTCGNNTGCCGCGATATGTCTTTCCGCCGGTCGAGCAGGTGCTGGCGGCCGTCGGGGACTTCTGCCGGGCCGCGCTCGCCGACGGAGTTACGCCAGTCCTTTTCGGCTACAGTCTCGGCAAGAGTCAGGAGATTCTGCAGGGCCTGGCCGCCTCCGGGCTGCCCTTCATGCTCCATCCGCAGACCTTCAAGCTGACGCAGGTTTACGAGGAATTGGGTGTCACTTTCCCGCCGTACCGCGCGTTTGCTGCCTCGGCGGCCGCGGGCTCCGTGGTCATCTGTCCTCCGCAGTCGAAACGGTCGACGTTTCTGCAGGGTCTTCCGCGCCGCCGCACCGCCGCGCTCACCGGCTGGGCCGTCGATCCCGGCGCGGTGTACCGTTACCAGTGCGACGCGGTCTTTCCGCTGTCGGATCACGCCGATTTTCCCGATCTGCTGGCCTTTGTCGACCGCGTGCAGCCGCGGCTCGTCTATACCATCCACGGCTTCGCCCGCGAGTTTGCCCGGACCCTGCGCGCCCGCGGCCTCGAGGCTTGGGCACTCGGAACGGACAACCAGCTGGAATTCGGGCTGTCGCCGTGAGGTGGCACGGGTCTCCAGACCCGTGAGAATCGAATCATGGGTCGGCAGACCCATG
>PMBT01000043.1:0-2912 GCA_003153035.1 Opitutia bacterium | reverse complement strand
TCTCTGTGTGACAACCAGAGCTTAGTTCCGCATTAGCGCGGAAGTTCCTTGCCTTAACTTCGGCTGAAAACATTTTCAGCCGCTCGCACCTGCGAGCCGTTCTGCGGTCTCTACCGCTACCATCAATGCGTTTATCCTCCCTTACCAGCCTCTGCTGCGCAACTCTCGCCATCTCCGCTGGCCCTGCCATTTCCGCCAACCCGGGTCCGTTCCGCGCCTTTGGCGACGGCGAGACGTTTACCTACCGGGTTTCGTGGGGCATCTTTTTCCACGCCGGCGCGATCGTCATCTCCGCCCATGAGGAGACAACCGCGGATGGGCACAAGGCCATTCGCATCGCGACCGACACGGCCACGCGCGGAATCGTGCGCGGTTTCTACGCTTACAACAACCGGGCGGAGGGGCTCATTGACCAGGCGACGGGCCGGCTCCTCCTCGTGCGAGAAAAAGGCTCCGACGGCCGGCACTTCACGGATAACGAAACGACCTTCGACTACGCCCGGATGACGGCCCACTATGTCGATCGGGCGCATCCCGGGCGCACCCAGGATGTGCCGATCCCGGCCGGAGACCCGGTCGATCTCATCAGCGCCCTGGTCGGAACCCGCGACTGGAATCTAAAACCAGGGGAGAAGCGGGAGGTGCTCGTCAATTTCGGCAATGAGTTTTTCCCGATCGCCCTTTGTGCCGAGGCCTTCGAGGAGGTGGCGACGCCGCTGGGCACCTACCAGACTCTCCTGATCGTGCCCCGGATGGAAAAGAACCCCAAGGGAATCTTCAAGCAGGGCGGGCAGTTCAAGGTGTGGATCTCGCAATCCGGTCAGAAACTGCCGGTCAAGATGCAGCTCAAGCTCGCCTTCGGTTCCGCCACCCTGCTACTGACGGACTACAAGAAGCCGGCCACGCCGGCCTCCCCGAAATCCCCGTAATGGCGCGGCGCCCACGGACGCATGGATATGCGGATCCTTGTCCTGCGCGGCGGCGCCCTCGGCGATTTCCTTGTGACCCTGCCGGCCCTTGGCCTGCTCCGCGCGAAGTGGCCCGCCGCCCGTATCGAACTGGTCGGCAACGCCCGCGCGGCGGAGTTGGGGATGCTCGGGGGATTCCTGGACGCCGCGCATTCGCAGCATGAGGCGCGGTGGAGCGCGCTCTACCGTGACTCCGCGCTCCCTCCTGCCATGGCAGCCTGGCTGGGAGAGTTTGATCTCGTCGTCAATTACTGGGCCGATCCGGATGGAACGCTGGTCCGGCGGTTTCCAGTTCGCCCTGGACAGACACTGGTCGCCGGGACCGCGGTGCCGGCGCTCGCGCCCGCCGCCCGCCACTTTTGCGAGCCGTTAAGGGCACTCGGTCTCGCCACCACCGATTTCCGCAGCCGGCTGGAGGCAGGGCGCGTTGACCTGCCCGCCGAAGCCTCGCGCGAAGGCCGGGTTTCTGACGCGCCGCAACGCCGGCGGCGGCTTGAGGATGGGCCCTCCTGCCCCATCGCCATCCATCCAGGCAGCGGCTCGGCGGCCAAGAACTGGCCGGCCAAGCGCTGGTTGGAACTCGTCGCCCGGCTTGATCAGCCCATCTTGCTGGTGCTCGGTGAAGCCGAGCTGGGGACCTGGAACGCATCGCTCTTGGCGCGTCTTCGCACTGCCGGCGGCGGACACTTCACGCGTGAGAGCTGGGACCAAAAAACGGGCGGCCAACGGATCGAGATTGCCGCCAATCTTCCCCTGCCTGAGCTCGCCAACGCCCTCGCCGGTTGCCGTCGGTTCATCGGTCATGACAGTGGCGTGAGCCATCTCGCGGCTGCGGTCGGCACGCCGTCCGTGCTCTTGTTTGGGCCGACAGATCCGGCGATGTGGGCCCCGCCCGGCGGGAACGTGCGCGTGATCCATCACGGGCCAGCCGTCGACGCAATCAGCGTTGAGGAAGTCCTGGAGGCCCTTTCACTCACTTTGCCGGGTCAGGGAGACTAACGCCTCCGACGACGGTCATGTCATCAGCTGGATGATCCGGACAATCGGCAGGAACAGGGCGATTACAATGGTGCCGACAATCACGGCCATGACCACGATCATCATCGGTTCGATCAGACTGGTCAGGCTGGCCACCGCAGCGTCCACCTCATCGTCATACATGTCGGCCAGCCGCCCAAGCATCGCCGGCAGCGTGCCGGTCTCCTCCCCCACTTCCACCATGCCCGCCACCACGGGCGGGAAAACGCCGGTTTCCGCCAGCGGCCGGGCCACACTTTCGCCTTCCCGCACCCGCCGGTAAATGGTCTCGATCCCGTCCGCCACCGCCCGGTTGCCGGTGGCATCGCGCGTCAGCTGCAAGGCTTGCAGGATCGGCACGCCGCTCACGAGCATCGTGCCCAGCGTCCGGCTGAAGCGCGCCACTGCCGTCTTGAGGAAAAGATCTCCAAGCAGTGGCAGCCGGATCAGCAGCCAATCAAACGCGCGGGAGCCGGTGCCGGTCATCCGCAGCCAGCGCCAGCCCGCTCCCGCCAGTGCGATGGTTCCGAAAATCACCAGCCAGTGTCCCTGGATGGAGCGACTGGTCGCCAGCACGCCCTGGGTCAAAGCCGGCAGAGGCGCACCCTTGAGGACTTCGGTGAAGATCTTCTCGAACTTCGGTACGACGAAGGCCAGGAGCGCCGCCACGATGGAAACCGCCACGACCATGATCACCACGGGATAGGTCATGGCAGACTGCACGCGTGCCTTGATCTGCGAACTCTTCTCCAGGTGCCGAGCCAGGCGTTCCAAGACGACCGCGAGCATCCCGCCGCTCTCGGCGGCCTTGATCATGCCGACATAAAGGCGGTCGAATATTCTCGGGTGCCGCGCCAATCCCTCAGCGATGGTTCCGCCGGAGCGGATGCCATCCGCGAGGCTGACGATCACCGCCCGCCAGGCCGG
>PMBT01000085.1 GCA_003153035.1 Opitutia bacterium | reverse complement strand
TCCGTTGGCACTCCGGGCTCTGATTCTTCTCCCGCCGGCTTAGGATTCATTTTGTTCATAATTGTCCTGATATAGCTGGCAGCAGATCGAGCTTCCCGCAATGAAAGAGGACGCGATAGGGACACCCAGGAAGGGGTCAGTGCTCAAATCCTCGAATCTGGACCGGTATCCGCGTCGAGCTGGCGTGGTTGAAACCGGTTTGAGGGAACGCCGAACGGATCATGCCGCACATTTCCCTTCTTTTCAGCTCTGTCGGCGTTGACCCGGCTAATTGAGCGCGAAACGGTCTCGCATTAGGAAAACAAAAGACCTGTTTTGGGCGGAGAGGTTTCCGAAAGGATTTCGAAATGGGCTTTCCGATTCTTTGCCCATGTTTCACCAGTCTTCCCCTTATTTTTTTCCTTAAGGGGAAAAAGGAAAAGGCGTTTGGACGTAAGCGTTCTATTTCCACATCCAGCCGCGGGATTTGAACGCTTATATTTGATCGCGCAAAAGATCGATCCCCGATCGGCACGTCCCAAACACGAAAAAGGCGCCGGTCCTTGGCAGGTGCCGGCGCCAGGTGCGATCTTAGGTCACTTCATGCAGGTTAACGCCAGCGACCTTCGATAAAAACAAAACCACCATTGCGAGGGTCGTAGCGCCCTGGCTCCCATACGGCGCCCCGGCGCGGCGGTCTTTCCCAATGGCCACCGATCCAGACATGCGTACCGCCGCGCCACGCCCAATAACCAGCAATCCAGACGTGCTCTCGCGACGGCCGCGAGCGTTCGTCAATCACTTCATGTCGCGGCGCCGGCGGTCCCGTGCGGATGACAAGATCGATCGGCCCGAGCGACACACTGGCGGCCACTGACACGCCTGGTTCATGCCAGCGGCCCTCCACTAACACATGGCGCCCGCCACGCACTTCCCAGCGAGGAGCTTCCCACACCATGTGCTCCCGAGGCGGCCGTTCCCACCGCCCGGCGATCCAAACGTGCCGGCCGTCCCGCCAGCCCCAGTATCCGGCGATCCAGACGTGAAACGGAGAAGGCGGCGCCGTGATCACTTCCGTTTGAGGCGGCGGCGGAGCAGCCTCGACGATGATTTCCTGTGGGACGGCCTCGGACTGAGCGATCTGAGGGGTCTGCCACCCACCTTCAGAAAGCACGTACCCGCCGTTGGATGCGACCCATTGGGCAGGAATCCAAGCCGCACCGGGCCCGGGCGGCAGATCCCAATGCCCAGCAGCCCAGCAATAGCCGTCTTTGACGGCATACCAGTGGCCAGGCACCCATTGGTGGTCCGGTGACGGCTGCCCCGATGCCGGCCCCTCCAGAGCCGGCGGTAAGGGCTGGGCGACCACGGGCGTTGCCCCTGCCGTTCCTTTCAAAATGAGCAGAAGCCCGGCGCATGCGCCGAGCATTATTCGATGGATGACTTTTTTCATGGCAATCAGGTTTGATTGTTCTTCCTGCAAGAGTAAGCGTTCAAATCCCGCGGCTGGATGTGGAAATAGAATGCTTACGTTTGGACAGCAATGGGCAACATTCGACTGCAACGGTCCCGAATGATCCTTGAGTGAATAGTATTCATTGGGATAGTCGCAGTGAGCCAGAATGCGAACAGTGTGGTTATGCAGGAGTGCGTGTACGCCGTCCTTTCGCATCGTTCAACCAATTAGTGAATTATGAAAACGCCGGGGAGCAGACAGATTGGGTCAGGCTTGGGGGTTTGGGGTGAACGGGAGCTCCCCCTCAGAACGGGTTCCGAGGAGACCGAGTTAAGCCGCACATTTCGCCGTTTCCCCGCTCACCTTGCGCGGCTCTCCACAAAAGGCGCGCGGAACGCTTCCGCCCTACCCTATCCGCCGCCAAAACCGGAGTTACACCGGCAGCTTGCTGAAGCTAAAAAAGTCGCTCCGCGCCACCGCCGCGTGCTCCTACTGGTGGGACTACACCCCATACCGTTTTTCCGAAACGAAGAGTATGACTGAATGAAAACATCCTCGGCGAAAACGGACCTGCCAACGGAGCCGGGTCATGCTTGGTCTCCAGGGCTCCGTTCACCGCGCGCTCTCATTTTTTCCCACCTCCCCGATAAACCGGCCCGCCGGACCACCAATAAGCCTCGCTCTCCTCATGAAACACCACCACGGCCACCCTGAGCACACAGATTCCACCCCCCCGACCGACACTCTGCACATCCTGTCCCACGAGGATATCACGCAATGCGCCCGCGAACTCTGGGCCCAACAGGGTTGTCCCGAGGGCCGCGACGAGGCAATCTGGCTGGAGGCGGAGAGCCGCTTGCTGGCCTCCCGTCGGGGTGCCAGCCGGAGTCTTCCCGCTGTGGGCTCCGTGCGGTGATGGTTCCGTCGTCAAGCCAGCGGTGCAGTGGGTGATGGCAAGTCCAACTTCAAGCACGGCGATCCGACCGTCCGCATCGTGACAGCCGTGCCCGCTCCGCAAATGCGCTCGAGCGACCCGCCGCGACCGGCCGATTTACCTACCAAGTCCTTCGGATCTCCGTCGTCTGACCGTTCGCGTCGCCAGGCGAAAAGGCGGCCCCGGGGCTTGGCGGACGCCGGGTAGCCTCGGTTTCCACGCTTGCTTCTCCCTAAGCCCCCCCGCTGAAGCAGCGTTTTCCTCTCAGTATACGCAGATGAAGCCTTCCCTGCCATCGGACGAATCTTCGCCGCTCCCTCCCGTGCCGCGCCGCGTGGTGCGGTTCGAGCTCGCGCCGAAGACGATGCTCATTGCGTTGCTGATGATCGCCGCCGTCTGGGTGCTCGTGAAGCTGCTCCCGGTCGTGCTCATGGTCGTGGCGGCGTTGGTGCTGGTCGGCACGCTCAACCCCATCGTCAGCTGGCTGGAGGCGAAACGGGTCGGGCGCAAAGGCGCGATCGCGATCGTGTTTGGGTCGGCGGTCATCTTCGCCATACTCCTGCTATTTCTGACGATCCCGCCACTGATCGCACAACTCCGGGGACTCGTTGAACGCGAACCTGAGATCCGCGGGCACGCGGTTGAATTGCTGGAACGCTTGCCGCTAACGAAACCGCTGGCGGAACCGCTGAAAAATCTGGACTACGGCGAACGCCTGAAATCATCGCCCACGACCGTCCTCTCGGCCACCAAACGCGCGATCGAAATCGTTGCCTACTTGAGCGCGTCCATTTTCCTCGCGCTCTACTTCATGATCGACCGTGACCGGCTGCGGGGCGCAGTCTTCGCCGTCGTGCCGCGGGGGCAGCACATCCGGTTCTCCCGGGTGCTGCTAAATCTCGAGACGATCGTCGGAGGCTACATCCGCGGCCAGGTGATCACCTGCGNNGGCATTCATCCTCGTGCTGCTGCTCGTGTGCCGCGTGCCGAATGCGCTCGCGCTTGCGACGTTGGGCGGCGCGATGGACGTGCTGCCCTACATCGGTCCACTCCTTACGATCGCGCCAGCGGTCTTCGCCGCGTATGGCAACGGCCCGGTGATCGCGGCGGTGGTGTTCGCGGCGCTCCTGCTTTATGAGGAATTCGAAAGCCGCATCCTGGTGCCGCTGGTGTACGGCCGCATGTTGCGGCTGCCGTCGGCTGTCGTGCTTTTCTCACTTATCGTCGGCGCGGTCCTGGGTGGCATTATCGGCGCCCTGCTGGCGCTGCCGCTGGCCGCAGCGATTGTGATGCTGATCGACCAACTGCGCGTCGATCTTCCCGGCGAAACCGAGCAGCCGAAGGACGTGGAAACACGACGGAAGGACGAGCAGCAAGAGCAGGAGTACGAGCGGCGAACCGAACAGAAGCCGGCGGAGAAGGCCGCGGCGATCGCGGTGGAAATCGCCAAGAAGCGAAAATAGGAGGAAAACAAGTTAAGCCCCGCCGGGTAGGCGGGAGGCGGTCCCCAGGTCGCCTGCCTCCCCTTAAACCCCTTCCGCTGAAAAAGCAGTTTCTGTCAGTATCAGTAAACTACTTTCTATATTTGGCTTGTTAACTACTGCGATGAAGAAGCATCAACATATATATCTTCTCCTCAGCCGGTGCTTTGGCTTCCTGATGAATGTATGGCGTGATTTCAGACGCAATCAGGGCTTCTTGCTGGCGGGTGCGATCGCCTATTATACTCTGCTGTCGATTGTGCCCCTGTCGATTCTCGGCCTGATTGTGCTGTCACATTATGTCGAGAAGGGCGTGTTATTCCAAACCTTGTCGACCTATATAGAAATGATGATCCCGGGCTATGCCACCACCTTGACTGAAGAAGCGGGGGTTTTCATCGAGCACGGCAGGTCGGTCGGGATTTTTGTTCTTCTGGTGATGCTCTTTTTCAGTTCCATCGCCTTTGGCGTGCTCGAAAGCGCCATGTCAGTGATTTTTTCTCATCGTTTCAGAAATCCACATCGTCATTTTCTCCTGTCCGCCATTATTCCTTACATCTATATCTTTTTAATCGGCCTGAGTATCCTGCTGGTGTCGTTTATTGCGGGTGCCATCGAGACGCATGCCGGCCGGCAGTTAGTCATCTTTGGGTGGGGTCTCAGCCTGGAGGGCCCTTCCTTCTTTGCGCTGTATCTACTCGGGATATTCGGCGAGGTGCTGTTGCTGACTTCCTTCTACCTGGTGATGCCCCTGGTGCGCATCACGTTCCGGCACGCCGTGATGGGAGGACTGATCGCGACGGTTTTGTGGGAGGTGACCCGCCGGGTGTTGGTCTGGTATTACGCTGTCGTCTCTTCGGTGAATTTAATCTACGGTTCCTTTGCCACGTCAGTGGTGGCCCTGATCAGTATGGAGGCGATCGCCGTGATCATTTTACTCGGTGCCCAGGTCATTGCAGAACTTGAGCGCAGAAAGGCTTCAGGTCACCATTCAACCGGTCGCTGAAAGAGGCTTGGTTTTCTCCGGCGTATCCGTGATGGGGCAAAATCGACGGGAGAAATCAGCCGCCGCGGTCAGTTTTGTCAGCCTGATTGGCGTCGAGGCGCTGATTGCGCCCAACCACCCGACTTCCGCCCTCCCTTTCCGCCGCCAAAACCGGAGTTGCATCGGCAGCTTGCTGAAGCTACAAAAGTCGCCCCGCGCCACTGCCACCCCCCTCGAACAACCTCTGCGCGATCTCAGACGTTCTCCTCAAAAACGAATCCCGGGGAAGTCCACTGCCCTCCTTAAACTCACCCGTCGTTCCCCACCATGACACTCAAAAGACATTTCTATTCCGCGAACTATTGGATTCTCCAATCGTTCTTGCTGCTAGCGGTTCTTCTATCCACCCCCTTCTTGCATGCCCAAACTCCAACCGATTTTTCCGGCAAATGGGCATTTGACAAGTCGCAGAGCGATCCCGGGAAAGGTGGTTCCTTTCTAGAGGGTGACGAGATTCTTCAGATCACTCAAACCGCCAATTCCATCACGCTTGATCGGACCACCAAACGACCGGGCAGCGAAGATATTACAGGTTCCGACCAATATACCCTCGACGGAAAAGAATCGGTCAAGAAGGACGATTTTTCTACGACCAAAACCATGGCCAAATGGTCGGATGACAAACAGGTTCTCACCATTACGACGATAATGACCGTTAAATCAGACGATTATCGGACAGATGATTCCTATTCTTTGACGGACCAGGGCAAGACTCTGACGATTAAATCCATTTCAAAGAATCCGACTGGTGGGAGAACAACGGTCGGGATATACTCCAAGAAATAGCGGTTTGGCGCACGGGAAAGCTGGAGATTGCGGTCATAATAATCGGACCGGAAGGAAACAGACAGGATCAGGCTTTGTGGTTTGGGGTAAACTGGAACTCCCGCGCCAGAACGGGTGCCGGAGAGGCTGGGTCAGAAGGCCCCTTTCACCATCTTTCTAATTCTGTCGGCGCTGACCCGGCCGATTGAGCGCGAAGGAGCCGCGAGGAGCGCGAAGAGAAGTCCGCGAAACTGAACGTCGAGGAACTTTCGGCGGTGGTGGTGGATGCTGCATTCCACCTTCACACTGACTTGGGGCCAGGTTTTCTGGAATCGGTTTACGAGGCGATCTTGGCGAGGCTTCTGCGGGATCGCGGTCTGTCGGTTGTACGGCAGCTGGCCGCCGGGAAAAGGCCAGGAAGTGAACCGCAGATGCCGCGGATCGGCGGCGATGATTTCGATACGGCGGAAGGGGTCAGTTTTTAGTTCTTTCAGACAATTCCGTCCTTAGTCGCCCTGAGGATCCTCGAACGCCGTCGAGGATTGATTCGGCGATCGCCGCGGGGAAGCCTTTGGGGATTGCGGCCTGGACGCGATCGATAACCGCAGGCGTGCGGGAGACGATGTCCGCGATGATCGTTTCTAGGTCCGCGATCCCGCAGCGCCTGGCTGTTTCGATCCAATGCCGGGCGTGAATGCCGTCCCAGAGGTAACGGCGGTTCTTTCCCTCCACAGCCATGGCCATCTTGACCTTCTGCGGCGAGAGCTTCCCGCGACCGTGCCCGAGCATCGGGTAGGCGGATAGGATATCGTATCGTGGAGTCAGTTGGTAGCCGCCAGCTGGCAGAAGAAAGACGCTGAAGTTCTTCGCATGCCCGTCGATGGCCGCGAGCAGCCAGAACACGACCTGCGTGCGCATGAAGTCGAGGCGATCCTCCGCCGGGTTCTGCGCTCCAAGGAGAAGGTCCATGATCGCACGGATTCCCGGCCCGCCATCGTTCTCGTACTTCAACGCGGGCGGCGTTCCCGTGGCCTGGCAAAAGTCCTCCTGCGGCAACCGGAGCCACCAAGCGCCGTCTGCTGCCAGCCGGCGATCAAATCGCTCCACCACGAGCGTCTTGTGTTCGCCGAACGTCTCGATGCGGCAGGGTGCCACCGGAATGCCATACTCCCGCACGATCTGCGCGCACAGCCATTCGTTTTCGACCGATGTCGAGAGATCGATGCCCTGCGGTCCGACCCCAATGGGAAGCTTGAGGATGTGCGTCGTCGGCGTCGCTCCGGTCGGACGGTGCCACGCCCCCTTGTGCCACAACAGCGCCGTCTTCTCCTGCGCCCCCGCGAGCGAGATCCGGAACGCTTCATCGTCACCGCCCGCCTCCTGGCCGAAGACCGTGCCCAGGGATGCCGTGAGGAGCCGGGCGACGCCGTTCGCGGTCAGGGGTTCGCCCGTGATGCGCCGGACGTCCGGCGCCTCTGCTCCCTTGGGCAGTAACTGCAGCGCACCCACGCAATCGCGGCCGATTTCCTGCAGAAGGTCGAAGGCAGCAATCGAACCAATATGGAAACGACGCTGAATCCTTTCGCGGATCTGCCGGTTGTCCGGCAGGAGGTTGTCGAAATATGCCTCAACGCCGGCACGGTAGGGGTCGCGGGAGGGTAGCAACGGGAACGACAGCGAAATCGGCCGCGCGGCAGCAGAAGAGAGCCACGAGTCGGCATAGAGAAACTCCTGGCCGCCACTGGTGGGCAGCCGCCACTCGCCGACGAGTTCGCCGTTCATCCAAACTGCAAGCGCGCGGGATTTGCCAAGGCGGCCCATGGATCACCACTCCGACGGACGGTCGTCCGCCTTGCGAGAGCGCACAACAAGTTCAAGGCTCAGGGCGGCCAGCACCCGGGCAATCCGTGCCAGGCTGGTTGGTCCCGGATTGGTCTCGATCTGCGAGATGGCGTTTTGGGCGAGTCCCGCGCTTTTGCCGACAGCCTGCTGGGTCAGCTTCCGCTCGCGGCGAAAGCCCCGCAGTACGGCCCCGAGCTGTTGCGGTGTTCGGATCGGATAGTCTGGCATATCGCTTATAACGGATATGTCATGTTTATCACGTATACAAGCTATTTCTGCAATATCCAGTATACGTGCTAAGTTGCCAACGGTTTCAAAGATCGGGAGACTCCAACCACGGTATGGCGCCCGATCATTTCGTTCCTCAGGTCTACCTCAAACAATGGGCGGATGACGCCAACAAGGGGTTGCTGCGCGCGATCCGGAAATCGGACCTGAAGCAGTTCACTCCGGGGACGAAAGCCGTGTGCGCCATGTCCGGCGGCAACACCAACCCATTTCTGCAACCGCAACGGGCAATTGAGGAGTTTCTCGCGGCTATTGAGCCCAAGTACGAGTGGGCTGTGAGGACATTCATTGACGGAGAAATGCACCGAGAAGCGATCTACGTCATTGCTGGGCTAATGGCGTCCATTATGGTGTGCTCGCCGGGTAGGCTGCGGATAACTAATCCAAGAAAGCAATCATGACTGCGTAATCCCAAACCGTCCGCATCATCCCACGCTCGTTCGCCACCGTCGCGCCATCGTACCGTTTTCACGGTAGGTCAATCCGTCCCACTCCGAACCCGGATTGAACCGATGATCCTCGAGATTTATCTCGACGGAACATCATAGGGTATTGCGTCTGTCACACGAACAAGTGCGCAAGTGTTGGAAGAACCGGGCAGGCTTTTCGAAGCCACGGGCGCGAGAAGAACCAAGGGAAAGCTCAGCAGAGGAAGAGGTGTGAACTGCCGAAGCTACCGTTTTCCCGGCAGCGCGGCTGCCGCGATCTCGGATGTCCGACTGGTCTAGACGCCCGGCCCCGGGCGTCCGCGCGGACGAGCGGGCCGCTCGTCCCTACCCATCAACCTGGCAATCCTCCGCTGACAAATTACTGGTCAGGTTCAGACCGCGGCGACAGATGCCGCGGGATTGGGCGATTCGGAGCGGAGAGCCTGGGTGGGGTTGGTGCGTGGGCCGGGGCGCGCCGGAATGGAGCAGGCGACATAATTCTTGCGCGGGAGAGAGGTTTCCCGCCTTCTTCATCGCATAGTCCGGGACGTCGTGGCACAGAGACTGGCTGGCGTCCATGACCGGTTACCCCTCCCCAAGTCCGATGAATCTCACGGCCGCATACCTCGTGGAACAACTTAAAGGCGAAGTCGTGGGCGACGGCTCGGTCCACCAGCAGGCCAAGCGGCAGAGGGTCGGCATCCGGACGCTGCCCGATATGATCGGGCGGATGCGCGGGCTCGAGAAACAAGTGGCGGCACTCGCGGCCAGGCTCGGCTGAGCGAGCGGCGCTTCAGGTTTCGCCAGAACGCATGAGAACCACGCCGACCCCGGAAGCCATGAAACGCTGCATCTATCATGTCGGACCATGGCGGCGCGCGATACCGTGGATGGTCTTCGGTCCGATGCTCGTGTTGGCAGCCAGCCTCTGGGTGTTTGCCGACAGCGTGGGAGATCGATCCGTCGGCGCGCTGATCTTCGCGATCTTGACCCTGCTGGTGCTCGGCCTGCACGCGTTGATTTCCTACGCGCGGCTCGAATTGACTGCGGAGGGCGTGCGGCTGCGGCAAATCGGCATGAATCTCGCCGCGCCCTGGATCGACGTGGCCGGACTGCGTCTCGACCCGCGACACGAGGGGTTCGTCACGCTCCACCCGATCGGTGGTTCCGGGGCCGCGAATCTCGCGGCGGTGCGTGACCTCGGCTGGTACTACAATTCAATCTACAACGAGGAGCAACAAGCGGTGATGGCTGAGCGCCGCTGGATTCCGATTGAGGCCTTCGCCTGGCATCTGCGGCACGGGCGGCTGCGCGAGGACCTCGCGCGCCTGGCGCCCGCCGTGCAATCCCTGCCTCCGCAGCTCGCGCTACCCGTCCACCCGGTCAGTCCCGCGGTGCAGCGCCGCCGGTTGGTGATTTTCCTTTTCATGCTCGGTGCATTCCTGGCGGCCATCGTCATGCTCGGACTCGGCCCTCCCAGTCGGAGAGAACACGGGGGTTTGGTCGTCATGGCGCTGCTCGCGTTTTACGCCGGCTGGAGGGCGTGGAGGGCATTTCGCAGTGGCGCGCACTTGATAGGTGTCCTGTTCGCCTTCCTGACGCTGTTTGGAGTGTTGTGGTGTCTCTTGGCGTGGGGTGATCTCGCCATTCTTTTCAGCGGGGTCGGCTGATCCGGACGATGGCGGCATCTGGTGCCGCTTCCTCGCAGCGCGTTGTGCACTCATGGGTCGTCTCCGTTGCTTCGTGGGATTGCTGCCACGATCGGCATCGCCCGGGACACCGTTCCAGCACGCCAGAAATGACGCCGCGCTTTTGTCAACCGGCCAATCATGCCCGGCCGGCAACCAGAGCCCGCTACGCTGAAGGAAAAACGGCCGTCATCGAGGACCGTGTGTCCCAGCGATCAGTTTTTCGCTACCCACAGGGGTCGACGCCTAACTCTCCTGCTTGATGCCAGGGAACAGCCGGTGGACTTTGCGGCGCACGGTCGCCTTTTCGGTAGGCGTTCCGTCCTGTGCCACGCGCGAAAGGGCATTTCGGGCATGAGCCTCATCCTCGACAGGATATCTGCGGTCAGGCAGCGCGAATTCGTTGGTCGGAATTTTCTTTCTGGTCGCTGTGGTTAGGTTTGCCATCTGGTGCTCTTCTTTTTGACGGGTGCCAACGAAGTCAAATCGCCCGTGCCGAGGTTGGTTTGTGGGACCTGCTGTGCCCTATGGGTATGAAAACGCTGCGGGTGACCGTTCACCTCGCAGCGGTTTTCAGTTACAAATCGGTTATCAGGCGTGCACCGCGTCCTCCTCGAGCGCCGTATGACTGCCCTTATGGCAGTGTTCCGGGCCATCCGACGCCTGTAGCTTCTGGTGCTGGTCGGGCGTTAGGAGAGCGAGGATTTGCTCGTGCGTGGCCTTGTGCTGTTTTTTCGCCTCGGTGCAACGGGCCGTTTGCGCCTTGGTTAGTTGCGAGATTTTTATCTTTTGGTCGCTCGTCAGCTGCAACGACTCGATGAGCTGCAGGGCCTCTTCGAGGCGATGCACGACACAGGTGGGATCCGGGCCACCGAATGGCGGCGTCGGGTGGGCTGCCGCTACGGGCGGCGTGGTGCGAGCGGCGGGCTGGTTGGCCTTAGCGGTGGGCGAGACGACTGGAGCTACGGGTTTTTGTGACGTATCCATTTGTCGATAATAGACCCGACAACGCTCGCGCGATATGGGGTCTTACCCGCTGACCGCTGCTAGCGTCGGATTCAGTGATCGAATCGATTGCGATCCAATGACCAATGACCGCGGAGCTTACTTCCCGATAGTCGCATCATCCACATAAGAGTAGCCAATTTCCAGTTTGACCACCGTGACGCCATTCGTGCTGACAGGACTCGCGAGACCGCACCCGCCGGTTTCCGGAACGTCGGGGATGGTCAATTTGGCTCCGTTTGGAACATGGGTATCCGTCCGCACGGAAACTACAGCGCAAAAACCAGGCTCCTGACTTGAGGCGACGATAATACCGGCAATGGGGCTTCCCTTCGCGGCAAACGAAAGCGACCCGCCACCTGTTCATCACTACTTCGAGTCAGAAAGCAGCTTTGCCTTGGCTTTTTGGAACTCGTCTTCGGTCAGGGCACCAGCGTCTTTGAGTTCCTTTAGCTTTCGGATCTCAGTGGCGAGGTCCACGGGTGGGGCTTGGCGGATGATCGTTACGGGAGTTGTTCCTCCTGGTAGGTAAGGCGCCATCATTCCCGTTGGAGAGGGAGTGCTGGCTTGCGCGGCTCCCACGGCGGGACGATTGTAGGCATCGTACAACTGGAGGAACCGTCCGAACGACTCCACCTTGTCATCGACGAACCGAATCAAATACGGTTGGTCCCTCCCATATCCCGAGTCAGTGGTGAGGTAGTACGTATAGTAGACCATGTTGGCCTGTGCGCTTGTGCTATCTGGTGTGCCAAGTACGGCGACCACTTGGTCCTTGGTCATGCCGATGCGGATTTGATTGAGTTGATTCGCAGTGGCACATCCGCTCAGAAACGCGCATGCACAGATCGCAGCGACGAAGAGCTTTTTCATGATGGAAATAAGAAACGAGGAGTTCTAACCCGCGGAACCGCTGATAGGGTACCAAGAGGGGGTCTTAGGTGTCAACGTAGCGGGCAGCGCGGCCTCTGACCCATACCCCGCCTGCCCTCCAATCGCGATTTCTGGAAAGTATTTTTGTTTATAGAAATCGGAGGACTGAGGACTGGGCAGCTCAGGCGGGTGCTGGCTGGGCCTTTAATTTTCGGAGTGAGTTTCCGCCAGAAGCTTGGCTGCCAGCCAGACTGGGCATAGAACTGCGTCCGCCATGAAAAAGTCCCTTGGGGCCAAAACCCTCGTTTACCCGACCCCGGTGTTTGTCGTCGGGACCTACGACCAAGCTGGCAAGCCCAACGCGATGACCGCTGCCTGGGGCGGGATCTGCTGTTCCCAGCCGCCCTGTGTCGCCGTCTCCCTCCGCAAAGCCACCGCCACCCATGGAAACATCGTGGCGCGCCAGGCCTTCACGATCAGCATTCCGTCCGAGAAACACGT
Organism: Opitutia bacterium; assembly: GCA_003153035.1. Lineage (GTDB taxonomy): Bacteria > Verrucomicrobiota > Verrucomicrobiia > Opitutales > Opitutaceae > Fen-1467. The sequence continues at coordinate 15,793 of PMBT01000085.1, read as the reverse complement.
CAAGGAGGCGGATTACCTGGGGCTGGTGTCAGGCAGGAGCGTGAACAAATTCGCCGCCGCCAAGCTGACGCCGGTGAAAAGCGACCTCGTCGACGCGCCCTACGTGCAGGAGTTCCCCCTAGTCCTGGAGTGCAGGCTCGCGCATACGTTTGAGCTGGGGTTGCACACGCAGTTTGTCGGGAAGATTCTGGACGTGAAAGCAGAAGAATCCGTGTTGGGCAGGGGAGGGCTGGTGGACATCAAGAAACTGATGCCGCTGGCCTTCACGCCGGACACGCAGTCCTATTACGCCATCGGAGAGCTTGTGGGAAAGGCGTTCTCGGTGGGCAAGGCGCTTTGAAGACATACAAGCCGCCGCAGCGGACCTTTCCTCGTTCGGAGCCCTCCTCGCGGATGCAACCTGATGCAGCAGACACAAGAATTGAAGGCAATGGCGCAAGAAGCCGGATGTGATCTTGTCGGGATCGCGGATCTGCGACCCTTCAAATCGGAGCGAGCCACGGTAGCACTGGATTTGCTCGACCGATTCGCCAATGCGATTTCGGTCGCCGTTCACCTGGACGACGCAATTATCGACAGCATCGAAGGCGCTCCAACAATCGCCTATGCGCAGCACTACCGGAGGGTCAACGCGACCCTCGATGCAATCACGGTTCGGCTTGCGGGGTGGATCGAGTCGCGAGGCTACGCGGCGCACGCGATTCCGGCCTCCCAGGTCGTGGACACGAGCAATTTGCTGGGGGCCGTTTCTCACAAGGAAGTGGCCCGCTTGGCTGGCATCGGCTGGCAAGGTAAGAGTCTGCTGATCATAAGCCCGCAATTCGGCCCGCGCCTAAGGCTCGCGACCGTGCTGACGGACATGCCGCTCACTTTCGACAAACCCCTGAAGAACAGCTGCGGTTCCTGTGGCAAATGCGCGCAAGCGTGTCCAGCCGCCGCCATCAAAAATGTTCGGACGAAGGATAGGTATGGTAGCCGCGAAGATGCGCTCTACCTAGATCGGTGCGTCGAACAGACACTTCGTTCTAAAGCCAAAACTGAAATTGCAGCGCAAATCTGCGGCGTATGTGTTCGTGTTTGTCCCTACGGCCAGCGAAGGAAGCCAATGACGGGAAATGTCATGCCTCGCGCGGGCGCACGCATCGCGCCGCCGTCCGGCGCTGCAGGTCGTTAAACATTAGGCCATCAATCTTATGAAGACCGAGGTTGGCGTTCGCAGTTTGCTTAAACACCCGAGCGCATTCGTGCCCATCGCGATGTCGCTCGCCGCCCTCTCCGTGGTTATCGTTCACGTCGTAATGTTCGGCGCTGCGCGAGAACCCGACGAGGGCGCTGCTGCCCACATCTGGCAGATATTGATGGGGGCACAGATCCCGCTGGTCGCTTTCTTCATGATCAAGTGGCTGCCGCAGGCTCCACGAGCAGCGCTACCGATAGTCGCATTGCAGGTCATAGCAGTATTGGCTGCAATGGCCCCAGTTTACTTTCTCCACCTTTGAAAAGGGCGAACCCTGAAAGTTGTGTGCCGCGATAGCCGGCACACGTCTCTTGTTGAACAAGCCCCGGGATTAACTGGGGACGCGGCGGGCAGGTGTTATGCGCTTTGTATTTGCCGCGATGGTGGCGCCGAGGATGACCCCTGGCTGGATTGACGGCAGACTGGCGGCGGGATTCGTCGCGACGGACCCCGAGATCGCTTGCGGATGGCCGCTGGTGTGGCTGCGTGGACCCCGCGGTCGACGCTTACAGGATGGTTGGGGTGCGCGCAGGCAAAGCAGTGGTTGACCGCGGCCCAGAGCCGCGAGGAGAGGAGCGGACTAAGGTAGCTGGATGATTTGGTGGCTAACGACGCCGTGGAGTCCGGCCCCGAGCCCCATCCTCCGCTCCGCCTACTATCACTGGCCAATTAGGCCTTAAGAAAAGCCACAGACCGGGCGGGTGGTACTCCGGGGGGACGAAACTCCCACCAAGGAGCCGAGGAGCGGCCCGCCCGCCGATACCGCCGGGACTTTGCTTGCACCGTGGTTTTCCCGCCGATTGGCTAGAGGCGACACAATCCGAGTCACCGCCGCGACCCGATGAGCCTCACTTTCCGGCCTGTTTTCCGCGTTTGGATGATCGTTCCGCTCTGCGCGATCGGATCGCTCGTTTGGACCGACTACGCGCGGATGCAGCGCGTGGAATCTGTGTCGCCCACCGACGCGGAGAATGCGGTGGTCGATGCCAAAGGGGTGTGGTGCCCCTTGGCGGACAACCTCCTCCACTTCGCGGTCACCGGTCCCGCGACGTACCGCGGCTCCTACAATTTCTACGCCACCTATGATCGCGGTCTGAACTATCATTCGCCCGGAGACCTGGAGCTTCAGGCCGAGGGCGGAGTGATGCGGGCGGTAATACGAACCGGGTTCGCCCCGGGGATCATCACCGTCACCGCGAGCACCGAGGGAATGAAGCCCGCTTCCGCATCTTTCGCTTCGGTGGAAGCGGTCGGAAAGTAACTTTCGTAGAGGTACGCGAATATCCCGAAACAACGACCGCAAAGGAACCAACCGTCATGGAAACTCTGATGATACCGAATACTGACTTGAGCGTCTCGCGGATCTGCGCGGGCTGCATGGGCCTGGGCGGGGGCTGGGACGACGGCGTGGTGCTGACGAAGGAGCACGAGAGCCAGGCGCGCGTGTTCCTCGACACGGCCTTGGCGCTGGGCATCAATTTCTTCGACCACGCGAACATCTACGCCGTGGGCAGAGCCGAGGAGGTCTTTGGCCGCGTCATGCGCGAGGAACCCGGCCTGCGCGAGAAGATCGTGATCCAATCGAAGTGTGGCATCAGATGGGCCAACCATCCTCCCGGCACGCCCCAGCGCTTCGATTTCAGCTACGAACACATCATGGCAAGCGTCGACGCGATCCTCGGGCGCCTCGCCACAGGCTACCTTGATGTCCTGCTCCTCCATCGGCCCGACGTACTCTGGGACGGCGAGGAAGTCGCACGCGCCTTCGCCACGCTGAAGAAGGCCGGGAAGGTGCGCTACTTCGGTGTCTCGAACCAAAACCGCTTCCAGATGGAATACCTCCAGAGCTTCCTTCCCGACCCGCTCGTGGCGAACCAACTGCAGATGAGCCTGCTCCACCATGGCTTTGCCGAGGTCGGCATCTCCTTCAACCAGGCTTCGCCCAGCTATCCGGACGGATTGGAGGGCACGCTCGAGTATTGTCGCCTCAAGGGCGTCAGCCTGCAGGCCTGGAGCCCGCTCGACCGAGGCACCCTGACGGGAGGAGATCTCTCCAATCGGACGGAAAACGTGCGAAAGACAGCCGCCCTTTTGAAGGAGTACGCCCAGGCCCGCGGCGTACCGGCCGAGGCGGTCGCCCTCGCCTGGCTTCTGAAGCATCCCGCCAAGATCGTACCGGTGATCGGCACTTCGCGGCCCGACCGCCTTGCGGCTTGCGCACGGTCGATTGAGGTCAATCTCAACCGCGAGGACTGGTACCGGTTGTTCGAGACAGCCCGGGGCAGGTCGATGCCCTGACGGCGGCACGCTATCGCCACCCGACGACAGACAAGGCGAGCAATCCCCTGGGTGAATTGGTGGCTAACGGCACCGTAAAGTCCGCCCCCGAGCCCCATCCTCCGCTCGGCAGGCTATCACTGGCCTAATGAGCCGACAATAGGGCCTGAACCGGGCGGCTGGTACCCGGGGGGAGGGGCAAAATCTTTGTGAGCGATGGCTGGTGAAGGTCTTTTAGAAAGGTGGCCGGTCCGCGGGTGGTCGCCTGTGGCAGGGGTGGTGGGGGCACGGGGGGATCTTTGCATCGGTTTGCCTGCATGACGTGACACTGCACCACTGCCGGCAATTTGATCCAGCCAGCCACCTGGCGACCGTCACTGCAATGGCGGGTCTCTATCGCCGCCCTACTCTGGCGCCTGCTGCAGCAGACCAAAGAGCCCCTGGTTTTCGAGGAGCCAAGGGAATCCAAAACGGCCAAGAAGTGGCCAAGCGGATTCAAAAACTTTTGTAAGTTGGCTGCCCAGGCTGGGATCGAACCAGTGCTCGCACTTCTGCAAGCCTGCGTCGCCGCAGCCGCTTCTGAATTCGCAGCCAACCCCGATGCACAACTGCGCGCACAAAAACCCGGCGAGCTCCAGGAGATCGTCGCTGCCTGGCCGGAGCTGTCGCCCGAATTGCGCACCGCGGTGCTGGCCGTGAACCGGGTGGCCCTTTTTTCGCGCGCCGTGCAGTGCACCGTCCTTCCGGAATTTCCCTAAACGCCTGCTCGCCGCCATTCCGGGCACCCCCGCAGCGGCCGGCTCGGCAAAGTAACGGATTCGCGGGCGTGCGAGCCGATCGGACAACAAATCTGCTCATCAGTTTTTGTATTCACGCAATCCACCGGTTCACCGCATCACGCATGCCAGTCACAGCGCGGCGGGGAATATGGTGGATCCCAGACAGTCTGTCGCCCAGAAACCGTGACGGTGTGCAATACCGCTTGCCTGTCATGTTCTCGCCGTTCAAAGAAGGTGTTATCGTCCGCGGAAACGTTGCCGCACGAACGAGTGTCGAAAAATGAAAAACACCTGGGGATTATTGCGCATCGCTCTCGTGGCACAGACCACAGCGTTGGTTGCCAGCGATGTCCCGGCTAATGCCGCCGACACCCGTCTGCGCGATGGAGCTGACTCATTCAGCGCGGTCATCGATCTGCTCTGCGAAGGAACCCCGGCCGAGCAGCAGAAATGGGCAGACGTGGTCGTGGCCCATGGCGACCGCTTCGCTCCACCGGTACTGTGCGTGGTTGGCGCCGTTCTCGCCCGGGAAGCGCGCATGGATGATGCGATGTTCTGGTTTTATGCCGGTCAGCTGCGCACCCAGTTCGACGTCAACCGTTGTGCCAACAAAGATGTCGGCAACGTGGCGTACTTGATGAAGTGTTGGTACGGTTGGCCGATCGAGAAATATGCCCTTGCCCATCCTGCAGCGTTCAAAACGGTCCTGCAGCGAGTCCTCGAGTGGGACGTCAAAACGCCCCGCGACTACGACCCCCACTGGGTCGATGCTCGGGCGAAGCTGGATCGCAACGGTGTCGTGGTGAACCCCGACACCTTTCAGGAGCGCATTATTCTAGATCCCGCGCTGGGGGATTGCGAGATAGTGGCAGTATTGGTGGACGAGAAGCTGTGGCCGGATATCGCCAAGAAGACCCGGGAGGATTTTCGGTCGGAGCTCCGTTTTGCGATCGGAGACAATCCGGAGGACTGTTTTTCCGACTCGAAGGTGGTGGCGCTCACCCGGGCGGCGACCGCGGGCGATGTCGCCACCATCGATGCGCTGGTCAGGCAAGGGCTCGATGTCAATGCGGTGGGCAAGGGCGACATCACCCCCCTTTGGTTCGCCTTTGTTTCCCGTAATCGGGCCGGCTTTGTGCACTTGCTCGATCTCGGTGCCGACCCTGCGCGTCCGATCCAGATACCGAACACATCGGTGGTCGATTCGGCGATTAAGCGCGACGACGACGAGTTCCTCGCCCTGTTGCTGGAGCATAAACTGAATCCCGATCGGATGAACATGGATAACATGGGCCCTTTGCTCCACCGTGTTGTGACGGTCCGGTCGAAGCTCCAACTGTTGGTTGAGCACGGTGCGAACGTGAACGTGAAAGACCGCCGTGGCTGCAGCGCGATCGAGCACGCCGCAGATTTCAAGGTATGGGACTCGGTGCTTTATCTTCTCGAGCACGGTGCCGATCCGGCCGCCCAGGACCCGAATGGCTTCGATATTGCGAGCACCTTGTTCGGACCGGCCGGCATCCCCGGCGAGAATGAAGCGAAACGACTCCAAGTGATCGCCAAGCTCACAGAACTGGGCTACAAGTTCGATGGACGCGTGCTCGTTCGCGCCCGACCTGTTCACAATCCGAAGGAGGCAACGGACGCGACACCTGTGCACTGACAGGTGGCCGGCGTCCTGGCGGCTCTCCCAGGAGTCGCTCATCCCTCCCGGTTTCGCGCCGGCCGCGAACGTGCCGGAGGGCTGGTCGCCGAGGAGGCTGGGATCCGTCCAGAGCGTGGCGCCGAAGAAACGCCAACCATCCAGCTCGAAAGTCTCGTTCTCAAGAATGACGACGTTCGAACCGGCCGCGGGCCTCCCGGAGCTTCTCGTGCAAACGCCCGATGCGCTCGTCGTAGGGTTCGTGGTTGCCGGCCACGTAGAGCACCGGGATGCCAGGGAACGCCTCCCGTGCCCACACGACGCCTTTGATGCCGCGGTCAATGTCGTCGGCGAGAATTACCACGTCGGCGACGACATCCGGCAGATCGACCGATGCCAACCGGCCGAGCAGGGCGCTTAACGGCCCCCGGGGTGAGTTTTCGTTATCAGATGGAGAGAGAATGACCCACTGTAATTACTGCTAAGACGGTATTTATTACTTAACCAAGATGGTTCTTAGCGAATTTGGATAAAATACGATATATTTTGTCGTTAAAGCGGTAAATTATACTGATAATGGTGCATTTAGGCTTGATTTCTGAAGTTTGCGACTTTTTATACCGCTAAGACAGTATCGATGACCACTCTCTCCCAACTGATTCAGAGTCACCGGAAGAAGGCCGGCCTCACCCAAGCACAGCTCGCGCGCCTCGCCGGCGTGGGCAAGACCGTTGTTTGGGATCTTGAGAACGGCAAGGAGTCCGTTCAGTGGGACACGCTCAAAAAGATTTTCCGGGTGTTGAACATCACGATTGAATGGCGCAGTCCGTTGCTCGAACGCACGTCGGCGTTGTCCGCGGTGCCTGCCTCCTCGGCGGCAATCTCACGCGCTTCGTCCTCGGTTGAAGTTCCGCCGGACAACTCTGCCTCATCCATCGCCGAATCACGCACACCGGTATGAAGTCCGCCCGCATCTTCCAGCAAAAGCAGCTCGCCGGCCTGCTTGAGGCCCGCGAGGACGGCACCTATCGCTTCATTTACGACCCCGCCTTCCATGGGGAGCCGGTGTCTCTCACAATGCCGGTCGCGCAGCGGATCTGGGAATTCCCGCGCTTCCCCGCGCCGTTCGAGGGACTCCTCCCTGAGGGCGTGCAACTCGACGCGCTCCTCCGCCTCCGCAAGCTCGATCGCGGGGACTTGTTCGGCCAGCTCCTCGCCGTCGGCGGCGACGTCGTCGGTTCCCTGCGAATCGAGGAGGCCAAATGAGGTGCCTCATCACGAACGAACCGTGGGCCGGACCAGGGCCTTACTCCCCGGCCGGACTGCGGCTGCTTGACCGCCGGCTGCACGCCCTGGCGCCGCTGCCCTACACGCGCGACCAGTTGATCGAGGAAGCTGCCGCCCGGTCCGTGAAGATGTCCATTCAGGGTATGCAGCCCAAGGTGAGCACCGTGCTACGGGCCAACGAGGGTCGCATGGAGATCGTAGACAATGACGGCCGCTACATCGTGAAGCCGCCTAACCTCGCCTACCCCGAACTGCCGGAGAACGAAGCCCTGACAATGTCCCTGGCCACGACCCTCGACATCGAGGTGCCGGCCCACGGCCTCCTCCTCAATGCCGACCAGACGCGGTCGTATTTCATCCGCCGCTTCGACCGCGCGGGCTGGGCCAAGCTCCCGGTGGAGGACTTCGCGCAGCTCAGCGGCGAGAGCCGCGACACCAAATACAGCTCCAGCACGGAAAAGCTGATCGACGTGATCGACACCTACTGCACTTTTCCCGCCCTTGAGCGTATGAAGCTCCTCGATCGCCTGCTCTTCGCCTTCCTCACCGGCAATGAAGACATGCACCTCAAGAACTGGTCGCTCGTCACACGCGACGACAAGGTGGAACTCTCCCCGGCCTACGACCTGCTCAATTCCACGATCCCGAACCCGCGCAGCCGCGAGGAACTCGCCCTGCCGCTCCACGGCAAGAAGTCCAATCTGCGCGCGAACCACTTCTGGCGATATCTTGCCGTGGAACGGCTCGGACTTTCGCCTGCGTTGGTAGCGGAGACCAAGACCCGGGCGGCCCGAGCGAGCGCCACCTGGCCGGACCGGATCGCCACCAGCTTCCTTTCCGAGACCATGAAAGAGCGCTACCTGAAGCTTCTGGCGGAGCGCCGTCAACGCCTCGAGCTGGTCTGATCGCTGTCGGCAGCGGAATCCAGCCGACTAGTTTCCGGCCGACACACGAAATCGTACGCGAAATGCTCTGCCAACAGCGCCGGGTCGGCGAAGCGTGCAGACTTCGCGCAACAACGCCCGCGCCGCCCGGACCTGGTCATTTGGTGCGGGCATCGTTTGGGAAGAGCTTTGTCTGCCACAAATGCTCGGCTGCTTCTTCACCGCGCGCTGGATCGCGCTGAAGGTCGAGGTATAGCTGCAAGGGCGCAACGATGGGAATCCCGTCGATCTCTTCGAGATGGAAAAACACGCCCTCGTCTCGCGGGACGAGTATGTGTACGTTGGCGCCTGTATCGGCCGGCTTCAGCCCGACGCCCTCGGCGAGTTCGGTCGGATCGCCTTCCCAATAGACTTGGGTGCGGACGTATTTCGTCATGGGCGCCACTCGCCAAGCACCAGCGGCGCCGGTGAGCGCGAATGGACGTTTCTGCTGGCGCGCGAAATCGGCCATCTGGCGCTTGGTGTCAGCCAGTGGCGTCAGAGTGAAGAAGGTATGGGCTCGCTCGCGTCGACGAGCCCAGACCGCACCCCAATCCTCGAGCAGCTTCTGTGGCTGGGTAAGTTGGATGCCCTCCCCTGTTTCCTTCGCCCATTCACGCTCCAGAAGGAGCGTCCGGATAGTCGAGACAGTTCCCGATCCTTGGGAGGCCGTTATCATCGGTGGCGATGTGAACGATCCTGCAGCAACCCGCGCAAGTGTAAGACTGCTGCAGGGTATGATGCTTCAGTCTGGCGTGCCGTCGACAATTCTGGTTGTTCACCATTCGCGCCAGGGCGCCGAGGCTATGCAGTCGCCAATTCGCCGTCTCCGGCGCGTCGGATTGCCAAATCAACCGCACTGCTGTAATCACTGCCAGTGCCCTCCCGGAAATTCCTGACCCCAAGTGCGCGAAGGGCCTCGGCGCCGGCGAGGTTCTTGTCCACCAAGGCGTCGATCTTGGTTTCAGATGCTGTTTCCCACATCCCGTCATTCATATCTCGGACAAACCCCTCTGAAAGAGGCTTTCCTAAAACATGGCCGTGCGAGTTTTCGTCAGGAATTATCGTGGCGTACTTGATGGGTATTTTTCGCACCAAAGCTACGACCGCGTGTCCCGCTTCATGGTAGGCGGTCCGGATCTCTCAATTGAATTTGCGCCAACTTTTCTTCGCTGACTCAGCCATCGTTACTGTTTGCCTAACCCCTCTGGAGGTCCCTGGCTAGATGTTTGTGTTTAGGCTTCGCCGTCGAGATGAGCGCGATCGCGAATACAGATGGCTGCGGTTTGGGGCACCCTCCCTTTGCCTGTCCGCACGAAGATCGGCCCGCATGGGGCAAATAAAGAGGCAAAGCGGCGCTGTTCTGTTCCCTTTCCGTTCCCTGCTTTGATACTACCTATGAGATTCGTGCCCAGGGGGAGCACCGAACAACGTTTGGCCTCCATTGGAGGATGAATTGTCCTGCAATAATGGCCTACTGAAGTGTCAAAACGCACGGCGGTTGAACCAGTATCTTGCGGCTGCCCCTCAGAGCTCGAAAAATGGCCCAGAAATGGCCCAGCGGATTTCGAAACATTTGTAAGTTGGCTGGGCGAAGCACGGCTACATACGAACTTTTCCAGGCCCATCCGCCTGCAGTTTTTGGTCGGCATTCCGGACCAAAAATCGGGCATCCTCCCCTTCTCAATCGCCCCGATTGAGTTCCGTTTTCCCGAGCCTGCGAAGAGCACCCAAGCTCCTGTTGACCAATGAGAAGATCCGCTAACTACAGCCCTCGTACGGGCCAGATCTTGGATAGGAGAATTGGCCAATAATCCGTCTCTCCGCCGCGCTGACATCGCCCGCCGGGAAGGTCTCACCCGCGCTCGGGTGACCCAACTGCTGACCCTCAATCGGATCCCTCCCGATGCCCTGCAACAGATTCGGCATTAGATGGCGTCCGGGAGGCGTCCGGTGAGCATCCGCATGCTGTTGGGACTGGCTGAGAATCGTTAGCTTTCGCGGGAGCATGTTATCAGAATGCCTATGGACTGGCAGAATTCGCCCATAATCCTGCAAACGACTCCTTATCTCTCCGGCCACAAAGACCGCGGCCGGTTGATCTGGCCGGAGTTCAATCGATCCGTCTATTTAGTAACTACTATTCTGTGCGCACGGAACGTGAGGTAGGGCAAGACCCCATGGCTCCCCTTGCGTTTGCGGGGCATGCTTGCCGCATCCGTATCAGCCGACAGCCCGGATCTCCGTTTTTCGGTCGGATGGCTGCTGCACAAAAAGAAAAATCCTATGAGACGTTCCAAACTCGCCCTTGTTGTCGCTGGCATTGTGCTCGCCTCGCTTGCGTCCGCCCAGGCTGCCGTCGAAACCTACGACATCGACCCTGTGCACACCTGGGTCGGCTTCACCATCGCGCACTTTTTCACCAAGGTGCCCGGCTTTTTCAGCAAAGTGAAGGGTTCGGTAGTCGTCGATCGCTCCAACCTCGCCAACAGCACCGTCGAAGCCGTCATTGAAGCGGCCAGTATCACCACGAACACGCCCATGCGCGATGACGATTTGCGCTCCGCCAATTTCTTCGCCGTCGCCAAATTCCCGGCCATGACTTTCAAAAGCAAGGCGTGGAAAAGCACCGGCGGAGACACCTATGCCGTCAAGGGCAATCTCACGATTAAAAGCGTAACGAAGGAAGTCGTGCTTAAAGTCACGTCGCTGGGCTTTGGTCCAGGCATGAAGGGGGCCGCGATCTCCGGCTGGGAGGTCTCAACCACGCTAGATCGGCGCGATTTTGATGTCGCTGCGGACCAGGGCATGATCGGCAACAGCGTCGATGTCGTCATCCATATTGAGGCCGACCTGAGAAAGCCCACGGCAGCGACACCGTGATCGTCACCCTGAGGCGCTCGTGCTCAAGCTGAACGTTACGGATCGCCGCGTATCGTCGCGAAAACTATCCCAAGGCCTAGGATTCATGACGACATTACTCGGCGCTCGCCCAGCCACCGTTGCAGAGTTGAGAGAGTTTAACTCTGCCTTGGAGAAGATCAGAGTCGCGAGCGACCGTTATCCGGAGGAACTCGAAAAGCGCACCGGGCTTTGAAGACAACCGGTTCCTGCTCCCGCGCCCGCGCTGCGCCATCCGTCACATCAACCCCAAAAGGAGTCAGTCATGGATATCAAACGAAGCGGTTCACAGCCGTCCGCCAAAGGACCGGCCGACTGGTTTACGGGCACAGTGCGAATCGACCCTCTGTTTCCGGTTACGCCTCCCGCGCGCGCGGCAGGCAACACGGTTACGTTCGAGCCGGGCGCGCGAACTGCCTGGCACACGCACCCTCTCGGTCAGACGCTGATCGTGATCGCCGGATGCGGGCGCGTGCAGCGCTGGGGCGAGCCCATCGAGGAAATTCGGCCGGGAGATGTGGTATGGTTTCCTCCAGGCGAGAAGCACTGGCATGGCGCCGCTCCCACAACGGCGATGACACACATCGCGATTCAGGAGCAGCTTGACGGCAAGGCCGTCGAATGGATGGAGAAGGTCACAGACGAACAATATCAGGCGCCTATGGAGGCCGGCCGAAAACGCAAATAGAACGACCAAAGAACCGCAAAAAGAACCTTTTATGCAAAAGCGCCAATTAGGCCAAAGCGAACTTGAGGTGTCGGCTGCTCCCGCAATGCACAGCCGCCGCAGGTTCCTTGCCGCAGGGCTGGGAATAACCGCTGGGGGGTTGTTAGCTCCTTCGCTCTTGGGAGGAAAGCCGAGCCCATCTTCGGACAGTGGTTCGAGCCCCGCGCGCCCGCCGCATCGCGAGCTCGGCTCCCCCGTATTCTTTACGAATGACATCAGCGTCAATGGCTTGCTGGAAATCTATTCCAAAATCAACGAGAGCATAACAGGCAGGGTCGCTATCAAGTTGCACACCGGCGAGCCGCACGGCCCCAATATATTGCCGCGGGACATGGTGAAAGCCCTGCAACAGCGGATCCCCAACAGCAATCTGGTGGAAACCAACACCCTCTATAAGGGGAAAAGACATACTACCGCCGATCATCGCGAAACCATCAAGATCAACGGCTGGGATTTCTGTCCGGTGGATATCATGGACGAGGACGGTGCGGTGATGATTCCCGTTAAAGGCGGGAAGCATTTCCAGAACATGTCGGTTGGCAAACACATGCTGGATTACGACTCGATGGTGGTGCTGACCCATTTCAAAGGGCACGCCATGGGCGGCTTCGGCGGCTCGATGAAGAATATCGCAATCGGTTGCGCGGACGGCCGCATCGGCAAGAAGATGGTCCACGCCGCCCCGGACGATGAGGATATCGAGAGCTGGCTCAAAGGTGAACCTTTTCAGGAGAACATGGTGGAGTCGGCAAAAGCCACAATAGACCATTTCGGCAAGCGAATCGTCTTTATAAATGTGCTGCGCAATATGTCGGTGGACTGCGACTGCGTTGGCGTAACCGCCGCTCCGGTTAAGGCGCGCAACCTGGGCATCCTGGCTTCCACTGACATCCTGGCAGTAGAGCAAGCCTCGATTGACATGGTGTATAAGCTGCCCGAAGCGGAACTTCACGACCTTAAAGAACGCATCGAATCCCGGAAGGGACTGCGCCAGCTGTCATACATGAAAGAGATGAAAATGGGCAATGTTCAGTATGAACTAATCACGCTTTCATAACATAGGAGATAAACAATGCAGAAACGTCGATTAGGGAAAAATAACCTGGAAGTTTCGGCCATCGGGCTGGGCTGCATGGGAATGAACTTCAGCTATGGCCACTCTCTAAGCAAGGAGGAGAGCATCAAGTTGATCCGTCAAGCGGTAGAGCTGGGCGTCAATAGAAGTGCCCGCGCCAACCCGTTGACCGAATCCAGCCAAGCCGCGCGGTGCCCGCTGAGCATCCGCGTGCTGAAGGGACTCGCTGAAGAATCCTCTGGCACCCAAAATCCCTGCAGATCGGCGTCGTGGTTTCGCAGCCGTGCGGCTCGCCAGTCAGTCCGATCAACCCGAAGTTTCGAGCGGTCAGCGGGTAAAACCCTATATCGCACGAGCGTTGCCGGATCCATCATCACAAAATGGTCACGCCCACAGCGTTTTCCCACGCATAAGTCACAGCAGCTCCCACAAACCACCCTCGGCATGGGCGATTCGACTGCGTTGCACCCGTCAAAAAGAAATGCACCAGATGGCAAAACTAACCACAGCGAGCAGAAAGAAGATCCCAACCAACGAATTCGCGCTGCCTGGCCGCAGATATCCTGTCGAGGATGAGGCTCATGCGCGAAATGCCCTTTCGCGCGTGTCACAGGACGGAACGGCTGCAGAGAAGGCGACGGTGCGCCGCAAGGTCCACCGGCTGTTCCCTAACCTCAAGCAGGAGCGTTAGGCATCGACCCCTGCGCCGCAGCTGGCGTCATGGCCGCAAAACCTGCCGAACCGGTATTCAAAAGTTCGTATCTAACAAGATTGGCTGGGCGAAGCACGGCTACATACGAACTTTTCGAAGCCCGTCCGCCTGCGGTTTTTGGTCGGCATCCCGGACCAAGAATCGGGCCTCCTCCCCTTCTCCATCGCCCCGATTGAGTTCCGTTTGCCCGAGCCTGAGGATGACGCTCAAATTCCTGTTGCTCAACGGAAAGACCCACTCACTGAAGCACTAGTACGGGCCAGATCTTCGATGGGAGAATTGGCCAACGATCCATCTCTCCGCCGCGCTGACATTGCCCGACGGGAAGGTCTCACCCGTGCTCGGGTGACCCAACTGCTGGCCCTCAACCGGATCCCTCCCGATGCCCTGCAACAGATTCGGCAAAGAACTATGGCCGAGAAGCGCCCTGTGAGCATCCGCATGCTGCTACACCTCGCCGATGAAGCCCCGGTTACTTGAGGTTCTGGGGCTGTTCGGGACTCTGGTCCTTTCGCCCCGGTGCTGCTGGCCTAGATTGTCCGACATCCAAAATGCCCAGTCAGGGCGCTCAATCCGGCCGGGCAAATGAGACAATCTGGTTTTGCTCGCGGTGGTTGGTCCAGAAATTCTTCCCGTCAAACGCCAACGCCCGCGCGGCAAACGGGATGCGGACGAGGTCTTCAATCTTTGGCTGCTCCGGGCGCGGGTCCACGCGCGTAAGCCAGTAGTCGGTCGACTCCTCAGCGTCAGTCGTGGCAAGGTAAAAACAGCCGTCGACATACACCTGTCCACAGATGCCATGCGGAACGTTGATCACTCGTTCCCCCTTCCCGTCATTGCCGAGCGTGAGGAGTTTCTTTGGATACCACTGGCTGAGGTGGAGCTTTTGACCATCGAAACTGAGATGGGAGCCGCAATCGTCGGGACACGGCAGCGCAAACTCCTTGTCGAAACCTTGCCCGGGGACGCAGCGCCGGATTATCCGGCTGTCGTCCGAGGTCTCGCCGCACAACACACGCAGTTCGCTCTCCACAACCGCCATGCCCCACGGCGTACCCGGCGCAGTGGTTTCCCAGCTCACCGTCCAGCTCGTCGGGTCAATCGCGTAGATGCGCTTGGTTTCGCGCGAGCCCATCCAGAGAGTTGAACCGGCCCAGGCAAGCGACTGGGGCTTGGGTGCTGGCGAACTCAGACGCTTCAATTCACGTATGTTGTTCATGACAGAACAGGCTTTCTATTTCCGGTAGTTGTAATCTGCAAGCTGACGTGATCCCGGAAATTCGAGCCGCTTGAAGAGTCGGTCTGGGCCTGAAAGAAAGGACCCAGACCATGAAAGGGAAGCGTTATAGCACCGAAGAGAAGGTCCGCATCCTGCGGGAAGCGGACAGTGGCAAGAGCATCGTGGATCTCTGCCGGGAGAAGAACATCTCGGATGTGACGTTCCACCGCCGGAGGAAGCAGTTTGGCCAGATGGACCTGAACGAGGCCAAGCGCTTGAAGGACCTGGAACGAGAGAACACGGAGCTTAAAAAGATGCTCGCCGATGCCATGCTGGCGAAGCGGGTGTTGGAGTACGCTCTCGAAAAAAAATTGTGAGCCCGGGGCACAAAAAGCAGGTCGTGGAAGCAGCCGTGCAAGACGGGGTGTGCTCCGGGCGGGCCGGATGTCGGATCCTCAAACTGTCCAGGTCGGGCTTCTGGTACCAGGCAGGGAAGCGATCGAGCCGGTTGCAGGAGCTGGTGAAACGGATCCACGCCCTCACGGACGAGCACCCGCGCTCCGGGTATCGCCGGATCGCCGCGCTGCTCCGGCAAGAGGGCTGGCAGGTGGGCAAGCGTCAGGTGCGCCGGCTGCGCCGGCAAGAGGGGCTGCGCGTGCCGCCCACCAAGCGAAAGATCCCTCGCCGGGGCCACTCGACCGGGCTGCCGACCCCGGCGGCCCGTCGAAACCACGTTTGGACCTGGGACTTCATTGCCGACGCCACGGTCCGGGGAGGCGCCTTGCGAATGCTGACGGTCTTGGACGAACACACCCGGGAGTGCCACGTCCTGCGGGCTGACCGGGCGCTAAAATCCGGCGACGTCATCAATCTCGTGAAGAGCGCCATCGCCCAACACGGGGCGCCGGAGTCCATCCGCTCGGACAATGGCTCGGAGTTCATCGCCAAGGAACTCCAGCGTTGGCTGGCCGACAACCAGATCAAAACCATCTACATTGAGCCGGGCAGCCCCTG
>PMBT01000099.1 GCA_003153035.1 Opitutia bacterium | reverse complement strand
CCGGGCGTGTCGAGGAGGTTGACGGCCAGGCCGGCGTATTCGAACTGGAGAACGGTCGAGGAGATGGAGATGCCCCGCTGGCGCTCCAGCTCCATCCAGTCCGAGCGGGTCGCGCGCTGGTTCTTGCGATCCTTGACCGCTCCGGCGAGGTGCACCGCGTTGCCGTAGAGGAGGAACTTTTCCGTGAGCGTCGTCTTGCCCGCATCGGGATGCGAGATGATGGCGAAGGTGCGGCGGCGGGCGGTTTCCTGGGCGGCAGACATGGAAAACCGTCGACGCAACAGCGCAACGACGCGGAGGGGAAGCTTTATTTTGGCGCCGGCCCGTTGCCCGACCGCCGCGGCGGCGGCGGGATTGGACAGAAGATGCGGATGCCTCGACAAAAAATGCGTAGCAGGATATGCGCAATCGGCCGAAGATGCGGGCCACCCAAGACTCCCATGATCCTCCTGCTGATCGTCCTCTTCCTCGCCCTGCCGGTGGCCGGCGGGCTGGCGGTGCTGTCCGTGGCGAGACGCGCCCCGGAGGGCTATGAGGACGGGCGGGGCTTTCATGGGGTCGCGACGCCGGCCGGGGAGGAGCCCCGCCTGGATCTGGTCGCGGAGCCCGTCCCGCAGGATTCCGGGGTTGGTCGCACGGAGGCGGTGGCCGGGGCAAATCCCGCGCGGACGCCTGATCTAGAGCTGCCATTCGGCGCTTGTTGACGGTTTGGCTGGAAGGAGGATTGGAGCGAAGCGCCGCCGCGGGTGGTTGGTCGCACCGGGCGCTTCAGGATGGCGCGGGTTTCCCTTTTGGCCGAAAACCCGGTGGGCGGAGGACTTTTTGACTTCTCTGCGGGCGGAAACCGGCGATGATTCGCCGGATGCCGGCATTGCTGAGACTCAAACCTAACGCCACGGCGCGTGCTTTGCGCGGGCATCCATGGGTCTTCGCCAACGAGGTAACCGAGTTGCTTTCGGAGGAGCTGGACGGCGAAGCCGTGGAGTGCCGCGATCCGCGCGGGCGTCTGCTTGGCACCGGCATTTACAACAGCCGGTCGCAGATTGTCTGGCGGCGGTTGAGCCGGGAACACGTCGCACTCGACGAGGCTTTTCTCCGCCGGACGCTGCAGGTGGCGATCGAACGCCGCAACCGGCTGGCCGATCCGGATCCGCGGCCGGGGGAGGCCATTGCCCGGCGTCTGGTGTGGTCGGAGGCGGATGACCTGCCGGGCGTGGTGGTGGACCAGTTTGGCGACACCCTGGTGATGCAGACGCAGACGCTGGCGATGGAGAAGCGGCTCGGGATCCTCGCTGCTCTGCTGGACGAATTGGTGAAACCGGCGGAGATCATCATCCGCAACGACGCCACCATCCGGCGGCTGGAAGGACTGCCCTTGGAGGTGAGAACCCGCTCCGGCCGGCCGTGGGAACCACGCTGGGTGCGCATCGATGGAATCGAGTACTGGCTCGATCTGCAGGACGGACAGAAGACCGGGTTTTACCTGGACCAGCGGCGGCAACACTCGGTGGTGGCCGGGCACGTGGCCCGCCTGGTCCGGGAGCGGCCGGAGGGGGTGCGCGTGCTCGATGCGTTCTGCAACCAGGGACCGTTCGCCCTGCACGGTGCCCGGAGCGGCGCCACCGAGGTGCGGGGGGTCGACAGCGCCGAGGAGAGCATTGCGCAGGCGCGGCGCAACGCCGGGCGCAACAACCTGCGCGCCGAGTTCATCGTGGCGAATGTGTTCGACTATTTCACCGACCGCCGCGACGAGACCTGGGATCTGATCATCCTGGATCCGCCGCCGTTCGCACGGTCCAAGAGCGCGCTGGCGGGCGCCATGCGTGGCTACAAGGAGATCAACCTCCGGGCCCTGCAGCGGCTCTCGCCCGGGGGGGTGCTCGCTACCTACAGCTGTTCCCACCATGTGCAGGACGCGGAATTTCGGGCCATGCTGGCGGAGGCCGCCACCGACGCGAAGCGCCGGGTCCAGGTGCGGGAATTCTGCCACCAGCCCCCCGACCATCCGGTGCTCGTCACGATGCCGGAGAGCGAATACCTGCGCGGTTACATCCTGGGGGTGGACTGACCGACCGGTCCCGGCGGCCGGCGTCAATTGCTTTACTTGTGGCGATCTTCGGTTGTTGTTGGGCCGACCGGCACGGTCGGTGGCGGGCCGGTCCACGGATCCCTGCATGAAACAACTTTTTGTCCGAAAGAGCATCGCGCAACTGCATCGGGAGCTTGAGGGCGAGAACCGCCTGCGCCGGGCGCTGGGTCCGATTCAGCTGACCAGCCTGGGCATCGGCTGCGTCATCGGGGCGGGCATTTTNNCACGACAAGGCCGGGCCGGCCATCATGCTGTCGTTCGTGGTGGCGGGCGTGGCCTGCGTGTTTGCCGCGCTGTGTTATGCCGAGTTTGCCTCGATGGTTCCCGTGGCCGGGTCCGCCTACACGTATGCCTACGCCACCCTCGGCGAGCTGGCGGCCTGGATCATCGGATGGGATCTGCTGCTGGAATACACCATTGCCTCCTCCGCCGTGGCCCATGGCTGGTCCCAGTATTTCCAGGAGTTCCTCGGCACCTTTCTGCCCAAGCTACCGCTGGCTTTGTCCAAGACGCCTTTCGATTATGATCCGGGCCTGGGCCGGTTCGTCTCGACGGGGGCGGTCCTTGATCTGCCGGCGATTCTGGTCACCGCCACGCTCACCATGGTTCTGGTGCGCGGCATCAAGGAAAGCGCCAGTTTCAACACCGCGATGGTCATCGTGAAGCTGGCGGTCGTTCTGTTTGTGATTGCCGTGGGCGCCTTCTACGTGGACCCGGCGAACTGGCATCCCTTCGCGCCCTTCGGCTACACCGGATTCAGCCTGTTCGGCAAAACCCTCCTTGGACGGACCGGCGCGGGCGGAGAGCCGCTCGGCATGCTGGCGGGATCCGCGATCATTTTCTTTGCGTACATCGGATTCGATTCGGTTTCCACCCACGCGGAGGAAGCCAAAAACCCCCGGCGGGACGTTCCGATCGGAATCCTGGCCTCGCTGCTCCTCTGCACGGTCTTGTACATCGCGGTGGCCGCCGTGCTCACCGGCATGATCCCGTACGACCAGATTAACATCGACGCGCCGGTCGCCGCCGCTTTCCAGCAGAAGGGCCTTCACTGGGCCCATTTTATCATCGCGATCGGGGCCGTGGTGGGAATCACGTCCGTCCTCCTCGTGCTCATGCTCAGCCAGCCGCGGGTGATGCTGGCCATGGCCCGCGACGGACTGGTTTCGCCGCGCATCTTCGGCGCGGTTCATCCCCGGTTCCGGACTCCTTGGATTTCCCAGATTCTCATGGGTTGCTTTGTCGCCACCCTGGCGGGGCTCCTGCCGTTGCGCGTGCTGGCTGAACTGGTCAACATTGGCACCCTCCTGGCCTTTTTCGTGGTCTGTGCCGCCGTCCTGGTTCTCCGCCGGACCCACCCTGACGCCGAGCGGCCGTTCCGAGTTCGCTGGGTTCCGCTGTTGCCGATCCTGGGCATGGGCAGCTCGCTGCTCCTGATGTGCTCGCTTCCGAAGGAAAACTGGTGGCGNNCTCTTCATCTGGCTGCTGGCGGGATTCGTCATCTATTTCTTCTACGGAAGGAAACACAGCCAGCTGCGCGCGGGCGCCGCGGCGCCTGAGCTGCCAGGCGAGAAGTGACCGGGAGAGCGGCTGGATTTCTCACATGCCCTGGGCCCAAGTTCACTGGCGAAGCGATGTCCTGGCCAAGCAGACCACGACACAGGTGCTGCTGCCGTCAGTCGGGCGGCCGCCGTATGCGACGCTCTACCTGCTGCACGGCCTCAGCGACGATTCGACCGCCTGGCTCCGGCGTTCGCGGATCGAGGTGTATGTGCGCGACCTGCCGCTGATCGTGGTCATGCCCGACGGCTACCGGGGCTTCTATACGGACCACCACGACGGGCCGGCGTTTGCCCGGCATTTCGGCGAGGAACTCCTGGAGTTCGTGGAGCGCAATTTTCCGGCGAAACCGGTGCGCGGCGCCCGGGCAGTTGGCGGACTCTCCATGGGCGGCTATGGCGCGTTGCGTCTCGCGCTCGGCTACCCGGAACGGTTCTGCTCGGTCCACAGCCACTCGGGCGCGCTCATGCAGCTGAACCTCAACCTGAGCCCGCGCCGGGCCCGGAAGGACCCGATTTTCCGAAAACACCCGTCCGCGTTCTATCCCGAGCTTCGGCGGATCTTCGGCCGACGGCTCACGGGCACAAAACACGACCTCCTCACGCTGATCCAACGCGCCCGCCGCCACCACCGGCGTCTGCCCCGCATCCTGATTGACTGCGGCACCAAGGATTCCCTCCTCGAGCCCAACCGGGAATTTCATCGGCAGCTGCTGGCGCGCAACGTGCCGCATGTTTACCGCGAGTTCCCGGGCGACCATGACTGGGATTACTGGGACCTGCACATTCGCGACGCGCTGGCATTCCACGCGCGCAACCTGCGGTTGCCGGCGAAGTGAATTGTGGCGCCGGCGTTTCGCTCTTGCCACGGAGCCTCGGGGCAGACGAGAACAAGCCCTTCATGCCTGACTGTCCCTGTGGTTCCGGTTCCGCTTACGAATTGTGCTGCGGTCCCATTATCGCCGGCGCGCCCGCCGCGTCGGCGGAAGCGCTGATGCGCTCACGCTACACGGCCCACGTGAAGCGGGCGTATGACCACCTCGAGCGGTCGCTCAGCGCCGAGCAACGCAAGGATTTCTCGCTCGGCGACGCTAAGCAGTGGGCCGAGGGCTCCGAATGGCTGGGGCTCGCGATATTGCGCACCGAGAAAGGCGGACCCGACGACACCGAGGGCGTGGTCGAGTTCTGCGCGCGCTTTCGGTCCGCGGGCAAGGAATACGAGCATGTGGAGACTGGTTTGTTCGGGCGCGAAGAGGGCAAGTGGGTCTATTCCGGTTCCGTGCAACCGAAGGGCCAGACCGTCCGCCGCGAGACGCCGAAAGTGGGCCGGAACGATCCCTGCCCGTGCGGCAGCGGCAAGAAGTTCAAGAAATGCTGCGGCGCGGCGCAGCTTCCGGCAGTCAGCTGACTTCCTTAACCTGGACGAATTGCAGCGGCAGGGTGCTGATGGCCCGGTCGTCGATCAGAATCCGGATCTCATACTGTCCGGGCTGGGGGAGAGGCAGTCCTTGAAAATGCAGAACGAAGTTCCGGGACAGGAAGAACGACTCGGGCGGAAGGGGCGGGACGTCAAAATCGATGTTGGGGCTCTGGCCGGCCGGGATGAGGTAGTGGCCGTCGGGATTGATGAAGAAAACCTGCAGACGATGCGGTCCCCGGTCCTCCTCGCGCAACAGGAGTCGCAGGGCGATCGAGCACTGGGGATGAACGGCTGGATACTGCTTGGCGCCAATGGTATCGAAGGCGCCAAGAACACAAAGCTTCCCCTGATAGTCGGCGGCAAAATCGCAGAGCGAGGCGGAGATGAGTTCCATGGGATTTTGAATTTGATGGAGCCGTGGGTCCGGGCGAAAACCGGTTCCGGCAAGCGGGCGCGGCGCCGGCGTCAGGCGGCATCTTGTCCTTTCTTCGGAACATGCAAAGGCGAAAGCGGCGCTCCACGGCCTAAGCCGTGTCTTCAGACTGTCATAGCGAGGGGTCCCGCCGAGCGGGACGAAGAAGCAATCCAACTGGATCGCCACGGCGCGCCTCGCGATGACAGCCAATCTGACGTCACGCCCTTGGAGTCTGTCGGACTTGCGTCTCGCCAGACTCACAGCCCGGAGGACTTGAAGTCCGACGGGCTGCGAATGGAAAGGTCACAGCTTGCCGCCGTAGACGGCGCTCTTGCCGAGTTCCTCCTCAATGCGGAGGAGCTGGTTGTATTTGCACACGCGATCGGTGCGGCAGAGCGACCCGGTCTTGATCTGGCCGGCGATGGTCGCCACGGCGATGTCGGCAATGGTCGCGTCCTCGGTTTCACCCGATCGGTGGGAGATCACGGCGGTGTAGCCGGCCTCCTTCGCCATCTCAACGGCGTCG
>PMBT01000117.1:1379-18932 GCA_003153035.1 Opitutia bacterium | reverse complement strand
CTTTTGCCGCGCGTATTTGGCGCGCACGGACATGAGGCCGGGCATTTCCTTTTCGGCGACCTCGATGGCGCGGCGGCCCGCGTCGGCGAGCGAGAGGTCGCGCACTTTGCAGTCCAGCTTCCTGGCGGTGGATGCGGTGGCAGGCATGATAGGCAGATTGGGAAGGTGAGATTCAGTTGAAGGGTCCGGAGAACCGGCGTCTACCGGGCTGCGGCGATCAGTTCCTTGGTCCGGTTGGTCTGCTCCCACGACAAGTCGGGCTTGCCGAAATGGCCGTAGTTGGTCGTCTGCCGGTAAATCGGACGGAGCAGATCCAGCTGCTTGATGATGTTGGCCGGCTTGAAGCTGAAGACCTTCGCGACCGCGCGGGCGATGACGTCGTCCGGCACCTTGGCGGTCCCCATCGAGTCGACCCAGATGCTCACGGGCTCGGGGAACCCGATGGCGTAGGCGACCTGGAGCTCGCAGATCTCGGCGAGACCGGAAGCGACGATGTTCTTCGCCACCCAGCGGCACATGTAGGCGGCCGANNCCGCCGTGCCGGCCCCAGCCGCCGTACGTGTCCACGATGATCTTCCGGCCGGTGACCCCGGAATCGCCCTCGGGCCCGCCGACGACAAAGCGCCCGGTGGGGTTGATCAGGTACTTGGTGTCCTGGTCGAGCATGTCGGCCGGGATGACCTTGCGGATCACATGCTCGATGAGGAATTCGCAAATGGCGGCGTGTTTGACGTCCGGGGTATGCTGGGTGGAGATGACCACATTCTCCACCTTCACCGGCCGGTCGTTCTCGTAGCGGATGGAGACCTGGGACTTGGCGTCGGGGCGCAGCCAGCCGACGACCCCGGCCTTGCGAAGCTTGGTCAGTTCCCGCCCCAGCCGGTGCGCATACATGATCGCGGTCGGCATCATTTCGGGCGTCTCGTTGCAGGCGTAGCCGAACATCAGCCCCTGGTCGCCGGCGCCCTGCTCGGCCGTCTCCTTGCCCTCCGCCGCCCGCGCGTCCACGCCCTGGGCAATGTCGGGCGACTGGCGGGTGAGGTAGTTGTTGATGAACACCCGGTCGGCGTGGAACACGTCGTCGTCGTGCACGTAGCCGACGTCGCGAATGGCCGAGCGCACCACCTGCTCGTAATTGAGCTTCGCCTTCGTGGTGATCTCGCCGGCGATGATCACCATGTTGGATTTCACCATCGTTTCGCAGGCCACGCGGCTCTGCGGATCCTGCTCCAGGCAGGCGTCCAGCACGCTGTCGGAGATCAGGTCGGCCACCTTGTCGGGATGGCCCTCGCCCACGGACTCGGAGGAGAAAACAAATGAATTGGCCATAGGTTTTGCCTTAGAAAAAGCGCCGTCCCGCCCGAGGGCAAGTAAAATATCAACATATCTGTATCTGATGATATGACATGTGGCTAGGCCGCCCGCGCCGATGGCGCCGGCCCGGGATTCCGCGTCATCTTCCAGCCCACCGCGCCCGCCGTCCTCAGCTGCGGTTGCGTGGATGGAATCGCGCGTGCTCGGCGATGCGCCGGTCGGGCGTGACCGCGGTGTAAATCTGCGTCGTGGCAATGCTGGCGTGCCCGAGCATCTCCTGGATGGCGCGCAGATCGGCGCCGCCGCTCAGCAGGTGCGTGGCAAACGAGTGCCGGAGCAGATGCGGTTTCACGGGGCGGGTGAGGCCGGCGAGCCGGGCATATTTCCTGATCAGCACCCACAGCATTTTCCGCGAAATAGCCGTGCCGCGCTCGCTCAGGAAGAGCTGGCTGCCCGTGCGTGGCTTCACAAAATGATGGCGGCCGGATGCCAGATAGGTGGCGAGGGCGTCACACGCCTTCTGGCCGACCGGCACGACGCGCTCCTTCGAGCCTTTGCCGAACACGCGCACGAAGCCGTGGTCGAGGTCGAGCTGCTGCAGGTTGAGTCCGGCGAGTTCCGACACGCGCAGGCCGCTCGAATAGAACAGCTCCAGCATCGCCCGGTCGCGGAGCGCGTAATGGTCGGCCCCGGCCGGTGCCGCCAGCAGGCGCTCGACCTCGCGGGCGGTGAGCGTGCCGGGAATCTGGCGCACGAGCTTCGGGCCAACCAGAAGCTCTGTGAAGTCGCGGCCGGCGGCGCCTTCGTGCGCCCGGTAGCGGGCGAACATGCGCAGCGCGGAGAGTTTGCGGGCCAGGCTGCTGGCGGCGAGACCGTCCGCGCCCAAGGCGCCGATCCAGTCCGTCACTTGCGCCGGGGCGACCTCCGACCACGCGCGCACGCCCTTCCGGGAGAGGAACCGGGCGCACTGGCGGAGATCGCACTCGTAGGCGGCGATCGTGTGGCGCGAAAGGCCGCGCTCGAGTTCCAGGTAGCCGATGAACCCGTCGATGGCGTCGGCCAGCGCCGCGGGCAATCCGGCGGGGAACGCCGCCCCGGGCCTTTCCCGGCCCGGCCGCGTCCGCTCACGCCTCGCGGTCCCGCCGTGATCTTCTCTCCGGGCTGGGACGCGTTTCATGGTCACCGTGGAAAATCTCAGTAACGCCGGCGGCGCAGGCCGGGCGGCGGCGGCGCGGATTCGCGCACGCGGTAGGTGATGCGCGCCTTCTCCAGATCGTAAGGGCTCATCTCCATCTTCACCCGGTCGCCCGCGGCGATCTTGATGAAATGCTTGCGGAGCTTGCCCGAAATATGGGCCAGCACCATGTGCCCGTTGGACAACTCCACCCTGAACATCGTGCCGGGCAGGACGGTGACGACCTTTCCTTCCACTTCGATCGACTTGCCGTCAGACATACAGGACGCGGCGGATGCCGGGAGAACGTTTTAACATAGGGTGGTGTCAGCTGCCAAAAGACAGTTGTAAGTGAGTAAGGCTGAACGTAAGTCAAGGCTTTATCCGTGGCCATCCGCCCGAGCTTCCCCCCATGACTGACGCCGCCCGCCCGCCCGCCATCTGCCCTTTTCCCAAGGTCTTTCCGTCGCAATTGCACCGCGACGACGCGTTCTACATGTCGCTGGCCTACAACCAGGCCATTGAGGCGTGGCGGGAGGACGAGGTGCCGGTCGGCGCGGTCATCGAGCTTGGCGGCGAGGTGATCGCCGCGGCGCACAACCAGGTTGACGGCACGCGCGACCCGACGGCCCACGCCGAGATTCTGGCGATGACCCAGGCCGCCCGCATTGTCGGCGACTGGCGGCTCAGCGGGGCCACGCTCTACGTGACCAAGGAGCCCTGCCCCATGTGCTCCGGCGCCACCCTCATGGCCCGGCTCAAGCGCGTCGTCTTTGCCATGGGCGACCCCAAGATGGGCTGCCTCGGCGGCGCCACCGACCTCAACGCCCTGCCCGAAATCAACCACCATCTTGAGCTCACCCGCGGCGTCATGGAAACCGAGTGCCGCGACCTGCTGCAGGCGTACTTCCAGCTGAAACGGTTGGAGAAGGAATGATCCTTGTCCCCTCGCGCGCGCCCCGATGATCCTTTCCGTCCCCCGTTTCCGCATGCTTGGAGTGACCGCTCCTGTCCTATTGTAGCTCAAAATCCTCGCGAGTGCCGAAGAATTGCCATTCCGCCTCACGCAACGGACGCAAAGTCCGCAATGGTCTGAAAGCACGGATTCCAAGCTTCCCTTTGTACTGCTGTATTGGGACCTTTGCGACCTTTGCGTGATGCATTCATCTCAGCCTTTGGTTGCGGCTCCGCCGCGCTAGGTTCTCCTGTGGCAATCCGGTTGCCACCCGCAGGGCTTCCGTCCCACAATCGACAAACCTATGAAACGTTGGGCCTTGCTCGTCGCGGTGCTCTACGCACTGGTGCTGGCTTTTCTCGCGGTGCCGGTGGCGGCACTTGCGTTCTGGAAATCGCCCGGAGAAATTGCGCAGGTCTTCCGCGAACAAGGTTTCTGGCTATGGCTGCTCATCATGGTGGGCTGCGAACTGGTCTTGCTGGCGGCTCCGGTGCGCATCAGCAGCCGGCGACCTTTGACCAAGGGCGCGCTCTGGCCTACGATTCTGGCGGCCAGCCTTGCGCTGGCCCTGTTGGTGGTCGCCGCGGCCGTCTGCATCCAGACGGTCCTCCTCGGCGACCGTGCGCTCGAGAATGAATGGCACAGATGGGCGCTGCTTGCCTCCCTGGTCGGTTTGTGGGGGTTTTGGTCGGTTCTCTTCTTTCGCATCAGCGGCAAACAGGTGCCGCCTGATTTCGTCGCGGCGTTATGCCAGCGGTTGTTCCGGGGGAGCGTGCTCGAGCTTCTGGTCGCCGTACCTTGCCACATCATCGTTCGTTCCCGGCATTACTGTTGCGCCGACGGGATCACCTTTGCGGGCCTGTCCCTCGGCATCGCCGTGATGCTGTTCTCATTCGGTCCTGCAGTCTTCGTTCTGTTCGTGGAACGGTCGCGTCGTTTGGGCGCGTCTCCGGCGGGGAGCCCGCCCTCCGCCGCCGACAATCCCTCCGCACCAAGCAGTTCCTGATGGCCATTCTCGACGCCAGAGAAGTCGTCAAGGAATACCGGATGGGCAGCGGCATCGTGCGCGCGCTGGCCGGCGTTTCCCTGCATATTGAGCCCGGCGAATTCGTGGCGATCCTCGGAACCAGCGGTTCCGGGAAATCCACGCTGCTGAACCTGTTCGGCGGCCTTGACCGTCCCACGACCGGGGAAGTCCGGTTCGAAGGCAACAGCCTCGCGCCGCTTTCGGCGCCCGCTCTGGCCCGTCACCGCCTGCGCCATGTCGGCATGGTGTTCCAGAGCTTCAACCTGATCGCGACGATGACCGCCTGGGAGAACATCGCGCTGGCGCTCGCCTTTGCCGGCGTCAGGCGCGCGGAACGCCGGCGGCGCGCCGAGGCGCTGCTGGCGCAAGTCGGACTCGCCGACCGGTCCGCCCATTGTCCGGCGGAACTGTCCGGCGGCGAGCAACAGCGCGTCGCGATTGCCCGCGCGCTCGCCAACGATCCCCGGGCCCTGCTGGCCGACGAACCGACCGGCAACCTCGACAGCACCCACGCGGCGGAGATCCTCAGCCTCCTCAAGGCAATGCAGGGCGCCGGCAAGACCATCGTGCTCGTGACCCACGATCAAGACCTGGCGCGAACCTACGCCGACCGTTGCGTCCGGCTGAAGGACGGAAAGGTGGTGGCCCCATGACCCTCGCGGACCTCTTCCTCCTGGCGCTGCGCAATCTGCAGCAGGCCAAGCTCCGCGCCACGCTGACCGCGACCGGCGTGGCGGTGGGAGTGATGGCCATCGTCTGCATGGTCAGCTTCGGCCTCGGCCTGCAGGAGAACCTGCTCGCCCGCACCCTGGCCAAATTCGACATTTTCACCACGGTGCCAGTCACGGGCGCCAGCGTCAGCTTGATGCTTGAGCTCCAGCAGAACGGCAGCGCGGCCGCGGCCCCGGAGGAAGCGCCCGCCGGCGCGCCGGCCGCCGAGTCTCCGAGGAACGCCTTCCGCCGGGCCGAACCTCGCCGCCCGCTCGACGACAAGGCAATCGCGGAGATCGAAGCCATCGCCGGAGTCGATTATGTGCTTCCGCGGGTCACGTTCACCGCGTTTGTGCAGTTCGACGGCAAGACTCGCCAGCTCGGGCTGGCGGGCGCGCCGCTCAATCCCGCCCACCTGCCGGGCACGAGCAAGCTGCTCGCCGGTCAGCCGTTCAGCAACGACTACGCCCGGGAGCTGATCGTGACCGAGGATTTCGCCCGTTTGTTCGCTCACGCGGCGTCGCGCCGCCCGCCGAGTTCGCCGTTCGCGCCGCCGGGTCCGGAGTTGAACGAGGCCGAACGGACCAAGGCCGCCTCGCAACTCCTGGACCGCGAGGTTGTGCTGCTGATGCTACGCGCCGGCTCCGCCGCCGGGCGCGGCACACCGGCGGAAGCGGTGGCCGGGCCGGGCGGCCCGGCCCCGGCCGAGGCCGGACTTGAGCGCCAGGTCTTCAAGATCGTCGGCGTCGTGCCCACCCTGCCGGCCGGGGCGATGTTTGACCGTATGATCGCCGGGTCTTCCGATTTGATGGTGCCGATGGGCCAGGCCCGCCTTTTCCGCCAGGTGAACAGCGATCCGCTTTCGCGCCTGGGCGCGGCCCTCCTCGGCGACACCGGTTATCCCGCCGCGGTGGTGCACGTCACCGACCCGGCACAGACGCAGCGGGTTTACGAGGAGATCAACAAGCTCGGACTCCGGGCGATTTCGCTGACGAACCAGCTCGAAGAGGTCAAACGGGTTTTTCTCATCATCAACGCCAGCCTGGCGCTGCTCGGTGGCATCGCGCTTTTCGTGGCCGCCCTAGGCATCTCCAACACGCTGATCATGTCGATCACCGAACGCACCCGGGAGATCGGGATCATGAAGGCGATCGGCGGGGGCGACGGCCAGATCATGGGCATTTTCTTTCTGGAGGCCATGCTCATCGGCCTGATTGGCGGCCTGCTCGGCTCTGCCGTGGGCTGGGCAGTCGACGGCCTCGCCAACCACGTTGTAAACCGCTATGTCGGCGGCGGCGGCAAGCCGTTGGTGGAGTTCTTCTTCATCCCCTGGTACCTTTGGGTCGGCGCGGTGGGATTCGCCGCCGCGATCAGCCTGGTGGCGGCGGCCTATCCGGCGTTTCGCGCCGCGCGAGTGGACCCCATCAGGGCCCTTCGGCACGACTGATCCGAGCACTGCGCTTCCGGATCACATCTACGGACCGTGGGGGGGTGCCGGCGGGGCGGTCGTGGTCGGGCTGGTGCTGCCGCTCGCGGAGCTGCCGGCGCTGGCACCGGCTGCGCCCGTGCCGAACAATGACTGCATTGACGGCAACGAACGCCGGGTCTCCGCGGCCTGCTGCTGCTGTTGCTGTAGTTCTACCAAAACCTGGGCCTGGCTGGAGGTGAGGACTCCGCCGGCCCGTGCAATGGCGTCGTCCGTGATCACCCCCCCGCCGATCCGCGCAACGCCCCCGCCGCCTCCGATCGCGAGAGAGCCTTCCGCAGTGGCCGGCCGGGCCGGGCTCGTCTCAGCGAGAATCTGCACCATGGCCTCGGCTTGCGGTCGCGTGAGCGGAGTATCATTGAATGTGAGATTCTGCTGGAGTTGCCCGACCACGGCGCGCTGCGGCTCCGTTCGCGCATAGTCACTATACTGGGCATAGGCCGCGTCGCCCAGGAGCGCCTTGATCTTCGCTTCGTCCTCCGCCTGCATGGCCGCGACCGTCTTTTGCACCTCCAGCGGGTTGGTTCCCTGCTGCGCCGAAGCGATCATTGCGTCCATTCCGACGAGCTGCTTGTCCAGTAGGAGGTCCACGAACTTCGCCTGCTGCTCTGAACCCAGGCCGAGTCTCTTGCAGAGCGCGGCATACTGACGCGCCAGGGAGAGTCTCTGTTGCGAAGCGAGCATCCGCTGCATCTCCGGCCGGTCCAGGAAGCCGGCCAGCATCGGCAGCATCTCGGCAGGGCTGCCACCGGATGCGCCCGGCCGGCGTGCGCCCGGGCCGCCGGCAGGCTGGCGCGCCTCCGCCAGCTGGTGTTCGAGCTCACTCACGTTGTTCAAGGCGGCCGTCAGCTTTTTTTGCAGCGCAACGTGCGCCCCCGGGTCGATCGCCTTGTCGCGGGCTGCGCGCAACTCCGCCTGCCGCTGCCAGGCGATGACCGAGGCCGCGATCGCGGCCACGGCCAAGATCACGATGAGAACGTTCTTGATCGCATGCATGAGAGAGCGGGAAAATGGGCCAGAGGGCAGGCTGGAGACCCGCCGTAATCGCCCTTCCGGAGGCAGCCTGTAACCACGCCACCGAGGCGGGTGCAGGGCTCTGGAGCAAGGACGGCGCGCGGCGGACGCCGGAACTTCTCAGGTTCGCGGTGCTTCGGCAAAACATTTCTCGGTTTTTGAATCCCGGTTCCGGATTTCGTGCCCGCTACCCCGGGCCGACTGAAGAATATTTCACCGGTAAAGTTGACGCCGGGCGAGAGTGGCGCAATTTAGGATATCAACTGATCGAATTCAACCTACTCATTCCCATGGCCTACGAACTTCCAAAACTTGACTACGCCTATAACGCCCTGGAACCGCACATTGATGCGCGCACGATGGAAATCCATCTAACCAAGCATCACCAGGCCTACATCAACAACGCAAACAACGCGCTGAAGGACCAGCCCGCCCTCGCCGCCCTGGAGGTCAACGCGCTCATCGCCGACCTCGGAAAAGTCCCGGAGGCGATTCGCGGCGTGTTGCGCAACAACGGGGGTGGCCACAGCAACCACTCGTTCTTCTGGAAGATCCTCGGCCCGGGCAAGGGCGGGGCCCCCAAGGGTACGCTGGCGGCAGCCATCACGGCCACGCTTGGTGGTTTCGACAAACTTAAGGAGGACTTTGGGAAAGCGGCGGTCGGGCGCTTTGGCAGCGGCTGGGCCTGGCTCGTCGTAACACCGGACAAGAAGCTCGTCGTCGGCTCCACCGCCAACCAGGACAGCCCGCTCATGGGCAAGTTGGTCGCCGGACTGGAGGGCAAGCCCGTCATCGGTCTCGATGTCTGGGAGCACGCCTACTACCTCAACTTTCAGAACCGTCGGCCCGATTATGTCGCGGCGTTCTGGAATGTAGTCAATTGGGATGCCGCCGAGGCAAACTATCGGGCCGCTTTGAAGTGACGCGCCGCGGCCTTTGGGAAGGCCGCTCGCGGCCGATCATCCACGCAAGCCGCATTTTCCCTGGTGCGGCTTTTTGTTGGACGCCTTTCCGAGGGGCTGTCCGAAGAGTCAGGGCCGAGTTGTAGGGGCGCAGGCTTTGCTGCGCCCATTTTGGAGGGCGCGACAAGATCGCGCCCCTACGAATGCCCGCGGCATCGTCTTTCAATCGCCGCCTCGACCGCGCTGCAAAGCGCGATCTGGCGTCACCGCGGAAACAATCCCTGGAGGATCGGCGTGGCCTGGCCCTGAGCGTCCCGCACCCCGAAGCTGTCGTTGTAGTCCCACACGGCCCAACTCCAGCCGCGGCTTTCCGACGCCGCCCGCACCGCGGAGATCCACCGGCGCTTCGACGCGGGATCGGCGGCCTTGTAGACCCCGAATTCTCCGAGGTAGATTTCACGACCGCTGGCGTGCAACGACGCCCACGCCGCGACCTTCGAGAAGCCGGCTTCGATGTTTGCCACGGTCAACTCGTCGCCGGTTCGGACGTTCAGCGGATGATTGTCGGCCGTCGCCCCGGAAAGATCCGGCACGCGACCCGGGAACGGGACGGCCGGCATCGTATCCGTGAAACCCGCCCAGGGAGCCCGCTGGTGGGTGAAGACCATCGGCTCGTAGTAATGCACCGTGATGGCGATGTTCGGATCGGCCGGCACTTCCAGATCATCTACCGTGCCAAAAGTGCTCCATCGGTTCGAGGAAAGATACACGATGCGCGCGGGGTTACTCTGCCGGATCGCCGCGAGCATCCGGCGGTTGAAAAGATTGAGCTGCTGGCTGGTCGGAGCGACCGGCTCGTTGAGAATCTCGAACCGAAGCCACGGCCCTTGATTCGCAAAACGGCGGGCGAGGCGCCGCCAGAAATCCGCGACCTTCTCCCGCAGCGCCGGGTCCTCGAATACCCGTCCCTCGCCGCCGCGGTTGAAGTCGGCCCCCGGCAGGAAATGCATGTCGAGCACCACGCCAAGCCCGCGGGCCCGCGCCCAGCGAACGGTGTCATCGACCGGGGTCAGCTTCGCCTCGTCGAGCGAGCCGTCGGGATTGAGGCAGAGGCGGCCGTCGACGGGCAGGCGGATGTGATCGAAACCCTGCTCCGCAATCCACGCCACATCCCGCTCACCAAACCACGGGGCCGCGTAGGTCAGGGTATCGGTGTTTTGCGAGAGCCAGTGGGAGAGGTTGACGCCCCGCTTGAAGGTGAACGCCCTCCCCGGAGCAGCCCCCGCGGCAGGACCGGCCGCGCCACCGGTTGATTCGGCCGTCGAGAGCGAGCAGGCAAACGCGCAGCCGGTCAGGAACGCCAGCCAGCGCAGGCAGGAGGATCGATTCATGGTGCCCATTGTTGCCGCCTGGGTCCTGCCATGGCAATTCCGTAGTGGCTGAATCCTCTTTCCGAACGCCCATCTTCCCGCCGCCCTGCCCGGCCGCTATTGGATCCAGTAGCTCGCCTGCGAAGCCTGGCCAAGCGCGGACGGACTGATGCGTCTGGTTTTGCGGGTCTCGGTGTCGAGAATCCACAGGCTGCGCTGGTTCGCCTCGCGCGCCGTGTAAATGAGATGTCGGCCGTCCGCCAGCCAGCACGGCTCGATCGCATCGAGCGCCGCGGCCGACACCACCTCCGCCTGCCGGGAGGAGAAATCGTAGACGGCGACCTGATAGCGTTTCCCCACCGCGGTGGTGAAGGCGAGTTTGTTCGCGTCCCAGCGGCACCAGTCGGGTTCGGCGCAATACCCGCTGATGTTCGTTGGCAGGCGCTGCGGCGGCGATCCGACCGCCGCTGACATGAGGTAGAGCTGCGGCCCGGGTTCGGACGTGAATACCAGCCGCGAACCGTCAGGCGACCAGCACGGCCCGGCCTTCACCGCCGGGGTGCGGGTGAGCCGTGAGATCATCCGGCCCTGCGCGTTGCCCACGTAAATCTCGGAATTCCCCTCACCGCTCAGGACCATTGCCACCCGGCCGCCGTCCGGGCTGAACCGGCCGCCCGTGTTGGTGCCCTGCACGCTGACCAGCAGCGTCGGGGTCCGCGTGGCCAGATCCAGCACGTAAATATCCGGGAAACCATTACGGTAACTAGTGAAGATCAGCCGGCGCCCGTCGGGCGACCAGCGCGGCGCGATGATCTGCCGGCTCACTCCCGGCCAGCCCANNCACCTCGCCGCCAAACAAGTCGGAGGTCATGATCTCCATGCCCGCGCCCCGGTCGCTGATGAACGCCAGCTTGCCGGCGAAGAACCCGCGCAGTTTGCTCGTCTGCGCCACGGCCACATCGGCCGCCCGCAGCAGGGCGTTGCGCGCGCTGGTGCCGGCGACCACCTCGCTGAACATGGGCTCGCCCGCCGAACCGCGCGCGATCTCCACCCGCACCTGCGTCGGTGCGACCAGGGTGAAATTGAGCGTGTACGACGCGCCTCCGCTGACCAGCCGGTAGGCGCCGTGCGCGCTGAAGGCCAGCCGGGCCAAGTTGCCCAGCTCGGGGGTCGAGGCGTGGACCTCGATGGAAGTCACATTCCGGTCGGCATTGATGATGACGTCGCCGATGTGGGTGGCATTGTCGGCAAAAACCGACGCGGCCCCGGCGACGGGAAGGAGAAGGGAGAGGAGGCAGGAACGCATGGCGGGATTTTGGAAAAAAGCCGCGCCGGGCGCGGCGAGTTTCTTATTTACAGACCTGGTCGCCTGCACAACGTAAATCCGCAATTCGCGACCTGCGCGGCGCCGCTTGTGTTTGCCGGCGGGTTGCGCACCATGCACCACCGCACCGTGACCTCCGACGTTATCAAGGAAGCCCTCAAGCAGGTGAAATATCCCGGTTTCAGCCGGGACATCGTGTCGTTCGGCCTGGTGCGGTCCGCCGCCTTCGCGGACGGAACGGCGAAGGTCGCGCTCGCGCTGACCACCGCCGACCCGCAGGTGCCGGTCGCGCTCAAGGCCGCGGTGGAGAAAGTGCTGCTTTCCCTGCCGGGTGTGAAGCAGACCATCATTGACATCGCGGTGGCGCCGGTGCGGGGGCCGGCGGCGGGCGGTACTGGGGGCAGCCTGGCCGGCAGCACCGCGCCCAAGGGGATCAAACACGCGGTGGCCATCGCCAGCGGCAAGGGTGGAGTCGGCAAGTCCACGTTCGCGGTGAATCTCGCCTGCGCGCTCGCGCAGGAGCTGGCGGCCCAGGGCCAAGCCGGCTGCGTGGGCCTGATGGACTGCGATGTTTACGGCCCCACCGTGCCGCTCATGATGGGCCTGAGCGGGCGCCCCGGCATCGAGGGCGACGGTGCCGACGCCATGCTCCTGCCGATGGAAAACCACGGCGTGAAGGTCATGTCGATGGGCTTCCTGGTCGACGCGGACACCCCGGTCATCTGGCGCGGCCCGATGATCATGAAAACCGTGCAGCAATTCGTGCAAAACGTGCGTTGGGGCGACCTCGAGGTGCTGCTCGTGGACCTGCCGCCCGGCACGGGCGACGCCCAGCTGTCGCTCGTGCAGACGCTTCCGCTGGATGGCGCCGTGCTGGTCACCACTCCGCAACTCGCCGCGACGAATGTGGCGCGCAGGGGCGGTCTCATGTTCCGCAAGGTGAATGTTCCGCTGCTCGGGGTGGCGGAAAACATGAGCTACTTCGTCGACTCCGTCGGCCACCGCCACGACCTTTTTGGCAGCGGCGGCGGCGCCGAGATCGCCGAGGCGCTCGGAACCACCCTCCTTGGGCAGGTGCCGCTCCTCGCCGAAATCCGGGAGGGCGGAGATTCCGGCAAGCCCGTCGTTGTCAATGACTCCGCCGGCCCCGCTGCCTTGATCTTCCGCCAGATTGCGCGGAGTTTGCTTGACCGGTTGGCTTCAGCTGGTCGTTGAATTGACAGTTCTTGGCGATTGAGTCTATTTTAACAATATGGCGCTGACGAAAGAAGACGTGGTTTCCGCATTGCGCGCCTGCCGCGACCCGGAGGTTCCCACTAACATCGTGGACCTCGGGCTGATCTATGCCGTTGACGTTCGTGAGGTCGCCGCTGATTCCGGCTATGATGTTAATGTCAAAATGACTTTGACGTCGCCAGGCTGTCCGATGGCGCAATCATTGTCCTCAGAAGTGCACCGCACGCTGCTCAATCTGGAGCGCGTGCGGCACGCGAAAGTGGATCTCGTCGGGGAGCCGGTCTGGCATCCCTCGATGATCACCGCTGAAGGGTGCCAACATCTTAACCCAACCTGACATCGTGGTCTCCATGTGTTCCCTGCCCTTAGCGCCTGAATCCTCGCGTGAATTCGTGAAGCAATCCTCGCTTTACCAGGAATTCCTCGCGGAGCGGGAGGAGATCCTCCGCCACAAGTGGCTGGAGTCTGAACGGCTGGGATACGACATCGGTTTTGAGCGGGCGCTGCTCGACTGGATCCGCAAGCACCGGGATAGCTGGCGTGCGCATCGGCGCGCCCTGCTCCAGCAACAGCAGCAGGCGCAGGCCGCGCTCATGCCACCGCGGGCGCCCGCGGGCGGGCTCGTCGCCGGCGGGCAGAAACAGAAAAACTGACCCCCGCGAGGGAGTCAGTCTTGGAAAATGCTGCCGGGCTGGGCGGGCGGGTCTATTTGATCTCCTTGTGCAGGGTGTGCCGGCGTAGGAAATGATTGTACTTCATCTTCTCGATGCGCTCCGTCACCGTCTTCTTGTTGCGCTTCGTCAGATACCGGGAGGGCGGTTTGCCTTCTTTCCGGGCTTCGGTGCATTCGAGGGTCACAACTTCTTGCATGGCGTTAAATGGTTGGAAGGGTCAGAGCAAAGGGGCCGGCCGGCGGGGCGCAACCCCAAAGTGAGACCAATCGATCGGAGGCCGCCGCGAGGGGACAGCCGCTTGTTCAGTTTGTAACGTCTTACGTTACAAACTCCCTCCGCCAGCGACGGTCATTGACTCTGCGTTTCGCCATCGGAGGGCCGGGCATCAGGCCCGCCATCCGCCGGATTCGGCAGGGACGAGCCCCGCCCCACTAACGGGGCGGCTGGCCCGCCGCCAAACCGGTTTGGAACGCATTGCGTCACAAATCCTCTCCGCTGGCCGTGGTCAGGGTGGTTGCGGCCGGCCACCGTTCCATTCACGCCACCCCGGAACGGCTCAGGTGCCGCTCCGCCTCTTTTCCGTGAGCGGCAGCATCACGCCGCGGCGGAACAGGGTCACCTGGCCCGTGCTTGAAGAAATGACGACGGAAATGCACTGCGTCGCCACCGAGATCGCCGCGGCCGCCGCATGGCGCGAGCCGAGTCCGCCCGGCAGCGCGTGATCGTAATCGGCGGCCTGGATCAGGCTGCCGGCCGATTCCACCACCCCGTCGCCCCGGATGACGAAGGCCCCGTCGATCGACGAGAACTCCTTGATGGTCTCGTCCATGAATGGACTGAGGATGTTCCGGTCCTCCTCCTTGTATCCGTAAAATGGATTGAGCACGAGCGGCTTGATGAACTTCTCCACCTTGTCCGTGTCGCCCACGACAAACAGCCCGCCCACCGGCCGGCCTTCGCGGCCCTCGACGGCCAGATCCGTGGCCACCGCCAGCACGCGCTCGAGCACCTCCGGCTTCACGTCGGCCGGCAGCAGGTCGGCGTGCCCGGTGAGCAGCGCCTGGAACTCGCGCTCCACGTCGACCACGACCACGGTGTCGAACTGGTTGCTGCCCGCGATGCCCCCCACGCAGCAGAGGCGGTCGCTGAAGCTGATCAGGCCGCGGGTCAGCGCCACGAGCACGGCGCTCCGGAGCTGCGCCAGGCGCTGGCTGGAGAACGAGCGCACCTGGATGATTTCCGCGAAACCCTTCCGCTCATCGCTCGCCTCGCCGGGGTTGCGCGTGACCAGGATGGTCTTGGTCGAACCGAACCATTTTTCCGCCTCGATGCCGCCCACAAAGGTGTCGCCAAACACCATGATCGTCGAGCAGCCGCAGCCCCTGGCCACGTGCTCCGCCTCGCGAAACATGATGCGGTTGATGCGATTCTGCTGGAGCTGCGCCGGCCGCACCGCGATGCCGCCCAGCCCGGTGAGGAGGCGGTCGTAGAACAGGCCGAGATCCGGGGCCTGGATCAGGCCGTTGACGAACTCCGGCTCCTTGACCAGCCGCGCGAGGGAGGCCAGCACCTGCAGGTAGTCGCGGGCCGTCTCGTCCGCGAGAAGCATGATGATGAGATGGATGCGCTCGTTGTCCTTGAGCCCGTCGTAGCGGATGCCCGCCGGGCTCCGGCCGATGGCGAGCACATAGCGTCGCGGCATCTTGACGCGCACGTGCGGCAGGGCCACCCCGAGTCCGAGGTAGGTGGTCATCGTGTTCTCCCGCTGCAGGAGCCCGCGCAGGAGCGACTCCCGGTTGAGGTCGGGAAACCGATTGGCCGAAATCTCGAGCAACTCCGCCAGCGCCCCCTTCAGATCGGTGCTGACGAGGTCAACAATGCGATGACGCGTGATGAATTTATCGATCCGCATGCGAAAAAACCGCCCCCGGGCCCGCGTGGCGCTTGCCGCCGGCTATTTCTCCCAGTCCAGCGCACCCTTTCTCAGCTCGTAGAAGAGACCGAGCGCGAGCAGGCCGAGGAAAAACAGCCCGGGAAAAAGGATCGGCAGGTGCTGCGCGAGAAACTCCCGGTAGACAAAGGTCCAGGGAAAAAGAAAAATCACCTCGATGTCGAAGAGAATGAAGAGCAGGGCCGTGACATAGAACTTCACCGAGAATCGCGCGTGCGCCAGCCCCCCGCCTTCCACGCCGCATTCGTAGGCCGTGTCCTGGATCCGGTTCTTCCGCGCCCGTTGGCCGAAAAAGTGGCTCGCCCCAATGACCGCGCCGGCAATACCCGCGGCCAGGATGATCTGGTACAGGAAGGGCAGATAGGCGGCCGATGGCATCGTGACTAAGTTGCGCGTAACCCGCCGGATGGTTCAAGTGGAAACTTTCGGCAATATTCGCCGGGCGGCCGGCGGAGGGCCGAAGGAAACGGCGGGATCCGGCGCTCCCGCCCCACCTCCGACTGCCTCGATTGGCCTAAGGCTGCGACGCAACCGGTGGCGACACTCGCACCCAATTCACCGCGTCCACCCGGTCCGAGCCGACGCCGAGCTGCTCGGCAAACTCGAGCATGCGCAGGCCGTCGGAATCGATTTCCTTGAAGCCCGCCTTCAGGCGGCCCGCGTTGATGCGCTGCAGCATGAGGGCATCGAGCATCACCGGATCGGCGCTCAGCCAGAGGCGCGGCTCGGACAGCGTGTAGAGCGAATTGAAGTAGGGTCCGCCGATGAACTGATAGCGCTCCAGGCTCACGAGCGAGAACATCCAGGTCGAGCGCAGCTCGGGGATGGCCGCCATCTCGGCCACGGCGGCCGGGGCGTTGGCCGGGCTGCGGAAGAACCGCAGGGTGTTCGAGGCATTCCACAGCGTGGCGTTGACCAGGGCTCCGTTGATGCCGAGCACCGGATGGTCGGTATAGACCGGCAGGTTGATCCAGAAATCAGAGTCGAGAAATAGCGGAGTATCGAGGAAGCTCTTGCG
Organism: Opitutia bacterium; assembly: GCA_003153035.1. Taxonomy (GTDB): domain Bacteria; phylum Verrucomicrobiota; class Verrucomicrobiia; order Opitutales; family Opitutaceae; genus Fen-1467. The sequence goes on along the minus strand of PMBT01000117.1, from coordinate 2,776 downwards.
GTCCTCGTCGACCGTGGTCTGCACCTTGCCGCCGGCGGCCTCCTCGGCCGCGCGCTCGTTCAGGATCGGGTCAAAACGCGTCGGCAGGGGGCTGTCATAGAACCAGGTCGGATCGTAGAATTTCCCCGACTCCAGCACATAGATGGGATGATTCTTGAACGGACTCTCGCCCGTGGCAAGCGATGGCAGGTAACTGGTGAACCGCATGCGGAGCTGGCTGAGCCCGACGAGGAAGATGTTGCCGGTCTTGAAGCCCCGCCGCTCCAGCGCGGCGATCACCGCCTCCACCAGCGGGATTGGCGTGGCCAGCCCGGGGCCGGAGTCGCTGTAGATCTTCAGGCCCACCTTGCCCTTCGCCCCGGGCACCAGGCGACGGCCGCTGATTTGCTCGAACTGCGTGAACAAGACCTCCACGGCCCTGGCGTAGTCCGACTCGCGGAACCCGCCGAGCTCACTTTCCAGCACCGGGCTGGAGGCCGGCTTGGGCGGCGCCACGGTCTCGCCCGCGCGGGCGGGGAAAACCTCCGCCCAACCCATTGCCGCCACCGCCATGACCAGGCGCAACGCGCCGCAGTCCACCCGCTCGCTCCGTACATGCATGCTGTATATGTCGTTTGAATCCGCGTCTGGTTCCGCGCGGAAGGCAGTTAACTTGACACACCTCCCCACGAGTTGAAAGTGCATTCTTCCTTTCTCCTTCGCCGCGCGCGCTTTTCTCCGCCCGGCGACCCCATCCCACCATGTCCGCCATCAAACCTTCCAGCCTGCGCGACCTCAAGGCCCGCGTGAACCTCCTCGAGGTGGTTTCCCGCGTGGTGACCGTGCGCAAGGTCGGATCGCGCTTCCGCGGGCTGTGCCCGTTTCACCAGGAGAAAACACCGTCCTTCTACGTCAACCCTGACAACGGCTTCTACAAATGNNGTCGAGACCCTCGCGAAGCGCTTCGGGGTGCCCCTCGAATACGAGGCGGGCACCGGTCCGAGCCGGGAGGAGCGCTCGCTGCGCCAGGAGTTGTTCGACCTGCATGAGCTCGCCGCCGAGCATTTCCACCAGGTCTTCAAAGGTCGGGAAGCCGCTGGTGAATTCATGCGTGCCTACTGGACCGGACAGCGGCGCTTTCCGCTCGAACTGGCCGAGGAATTCAAGATTGGCGCCGCCGACGAGCACGGCAGCGAACTTGCCGCCGTGCTCATGAAGCGAAAATTCTCCGAGGACGCCCTGCGCCAGTGCGGCCTGTTCTTTGCGCCGCGCGAAGGCGGCCCGCTCATGCTCGGATCCCTCCGGCACCGCTTCCGCGGCCGGCTCATGATTCCCATCCGCGACCACCAGGGCCGGGTCGTCGCGTTCACGGCGCGCCAGACCGAGCTGACCCCCGCCGATGATCCGGCCCGCGAGGC
>PMBT01000117.1:0-1312 GCA_003153035.1 Opitutia bacterium | reverse complement strand
CAGAAGGCCGCGATGCGCCTCCTGCCGCTGGCGCTGCGCGCCGCCCTCGAGGTAAGGTTCCTGGTGCTGGATCCGGGCGTGGACCCTGACTCGCTTTTCCGCGACCGCGGCTTGTCCGCCTACGAAGAAATCCGCGGCCACGGCCTGTCCGCGATGGCGTTTGCCTGCCAGAGCCTGCTGCCCGCGCCGGGTTCCGCCTCTCCGGAACAGAAATCCCGCGCTGCGCAAGCCCTTTTTGAGATGGTGGTCCAGAGCGATTTCGAGGTGGCCCGCATGGAGTTTCTGGCGGAATGCGCCGGGCACCTGCGCCTGCCAGTGGCTTCGCTGCACCGCGACTTTGGCGCCTTCGTGCGCCGCCAGGCCCGCCAAGGGGCGCCGGCCGCCGCCCCGGCGCCCAGCGCGACCCCTGCGGCGACGACTGTCCGCCCACCCGAGCTCGACCTATTGCTGCTCTGCCTGCATTTCGAGACGCTGGGCAAGCCGTTGGCGGACGAATCGCTTGCGCGCGACTGGATCGACACCACCCAACTGTCCGGCCGCATCCTGTGGCGCTTTCTGACGGAGTTCGAACAGGGGACCTGGCCGGGCCGCGACCACCTCGACGACCTGCTCGAGACTTCTGAGGAGAAATCGCTGGTTGCCACCCTGCTCTTCGAAGCTCCCGAAATTGATGATCCCCGCAAGGTTGCCATTGAAGGATTGAACCGTTTGAAGACCCGCGCGCTCGAGCCGCGTCTCCGGCAGATAGAACTTGAAATAGCCGCCAAACAGACGGATGTTGATGCTGATTTCCTCTCGCTGCTGAAAAGTCGCTCCGAGTGCCAACGTCAGCTCCGACAGCCGCCCACGCTGCCGGGCGTTGGTTGATTTTTTCGTTTTTACACTTCCATGCCGCGCAAAGCCAAGTCTGCCCAACATGCTTCTCCAGTGGAAGCGCCGCCTGCCCCCGCCGCGGTTGAAGCTTCTGTGCCGGTCGCGCCGCCCGCCGGCGGCGGGCCCGCGGGCGGCGAAATCCCCGCCGGCAGCGCGAACATCAACGAGAAGATCCGTTATCTCATCCGCCTTTCGAAGGAGCAGGGGTATCTGACATTCGACGACATCAATGATGCCCTGCCGGAGAGCGTCGACAACCCCGAGGACATCGAGAACGTCATCTCCATCCTCCAGAATCTTGAGATCGACATCCTGGATCCGGAGGAAGTCGACAGCTACAAGCAGCGGCAGGAGGAGGCCGAGGAGGAGGAGTCCCGCACGTCGCAGCACGACATTCTCGACGATCCCGTCCGCATGTATCTCAAGCAGATGGGCCAGG
>PMBT01000052.1 GCA_003153035.1 Opitutia bacterium | reverse complement strand
ATCGAGACGGTGAAGCGCGCGGTCGAAATCGACGCGGGGGTGGCCATCGTGCCGCAGGCGACGGTGCTGCAGGAGGTGAAGCAGGGCACGCTCGCCGCAGTGCATTTCAAGGGGAAGGAGTTTACCCGTCCGCTCGCGATCCTGCATCGCAAGGGCCGCGTCCTGACGCCGGCGATGAAGAAGTTCATCGAGACCCTTGGCACCGACCTCTCGATCGCGCCGGATTTGTAACGGCCGGCCGGATCGCGGGACCAGGGCGGCGGTCCGCCCAAAATCGAGGGAATGGTTGCAGCCGCGGGCACCGCGGACACATTCAGGCTACGCCTCCCTATGAAAACCAGCCGTTCTGTGCTCGTTGCCCTGTCCCTCGCCGCCACCAGCCTGACGCTGCCGTCGTTGTGCGCCGAAAATGACTTCAAGCCGGGCCCGGCGCCCGCCTGGACGCTGAAGGACGTCGACGGGCAGGCCGTCAGCTCCGAACAGTTGAAAGGCAAGGTGATCGTGCTCGACTTCTGGGCGACCTGGTGCGGGCCGTGCCGATCTGAAATCCCCGGTTATGTTGAGTTGCAGAAGCAATCCGGACCGGCGGGCCTCGCAATCGTGGGAGTCTCACTCGACCGCGGCGGCCCCGCGGTGGTGAAGAAGTTCATCGCCGATCTGAAGATCAACTACCAGATTGTGATGGGCGACGACCGGATCGCCGAGGCCTTCGGCGGCATCGAGGCGATTCCCACGACCTTCATCATCGATCGCACTGGCACCGTCCGCTACCGCAAGGTCGGCGCGATGGCGCCCGAGGAATTCGCGGCGGTGCTGAAACCATTTCTGAAGTGAAAACAGAAGGGGCCGGCGTAACCCCTCACGCCGGCCCCCTGTTTTTCTTTTCCGGCGTTCCGCCGGCCATCCATGCTGCCCGGATTGCTGCCATGCCGGACAGGCAGGCCCTGCGGACCTGAATAGCATTTCTGGTGCCAAGTTGCCGTTCGGGCTGATTTTGGGCAGATCTGACCATCCCGCCTGTCGGCGGAAGATTCCTACCCGCGGCGCACGACATGCGACGGCGGCTTCTCGACATAAAAACGAGACAGCTCGGCGAGTTGGTCGGCGACCAACCGGTCGGATCGGCACCGCGGCATCTTGCTCTGCCCGTCCCACCGGCCCTGCTGCTTCATCCACTGCTCGAATACCCCGGGCATGACGAGCCGTACCGTCGGCGGTTCGAGGCTCCGCCCCGCGCGCTTGGCCTCATAATCGTGGTTGCGCCGCCGGATTTCGGCGTCGAGTTCGGGGCACATGAGGTTGGCGGTCGGCGTCTCGGTCGTCGGAACCTTCAGTTCGATCCACCACTCGTGACAACCGCGCATTTGCCCGGTGAGCGTGTTGGCGAACACGGGCGCGACATGGAAATTCACGATGGTCCAGCCGTGACGCTGGCAAACGGCGAGCAGCGCGTCGGTGACCTCTTGTTCGATCACATGTTCCCCGAAGGCGGTGAGTTGCAGGCCGGTGCGGCCGACATAGATCAGCCGCGGCACGTCGGTCGATTTGAAGCGTACCACATCGCCGATGACATAACGGCACAGTCCTGCCGGCGTGGTCAACAACAGCGCGTAGTTGACGCCGGCCCTCACGCCCTCGAGCGGGACCGCACTCGGGCCGAGATTGGTCGCATTGCCCTCGTCAAAAACGGTCATCGGCAGGAACTCGAAGAACAGCCCCGCCGCGGTCATCAGCCGGAGCCCGCCAATGGTGTCGGCGTCCTGGGCGGCGATGAACCCCTCGGAGGCCGGATACACCTCGTGAAAGTTGACCTCGGTGCCGAGGGCGGCGCGCAGCTCGTTCGCAAACGGCGCGACCGGCACGCCGCCGTGGACAAAGCATTCCAGATTGGGCCAGAGGGCCTTCAGATGCAGCGCGGAGGCCTTGCCCCGCACGGCCCGGGCCCGGACGGCGTCGGCTAGCGGCAGCACCCAGCTCGGGACGCCGGCGAGCAGGGTGATGTCGCACCGCAACGTGCGCTCGGCGATGGCCTGAAGCTTGGCCGGCCAGTCGCTCATCCGGGCGATCTCGGGGCCCGGCTCGTGGAAAAGTTTCTCCGCCCAGCCCGGCAGGTTGAGCATGGCGATGCCGCTCAAGTCGCCGGCATAGGCGACGCGCGGCTTCGCCTCCTCGATTGGGCTGAGCAGGGTCGAGCCCCCGAGAAAAAGATGCCGGCCAAGAAAAACGCCGGTGTGACCCACGCGGGCCGTGTAGTAGAGAAGCGACTCCACCGCCGCCTTGCGAAAATGTGCCAGCAGCGCCTCGGTGACCGGCAGGCATTTGGCCCGACCAGACGTGGTGCCCGAGGAGACCGCGAACAACGCGCATCGTCCGGGCCAGAGCACGTCGGGCTCGCCGCGCTTCATGCGCTCAATGTACGGGACGAACGCCCCATAAGCCCGCGGCGCCACGCGGGCGCGAAAGGTCTCATAAGGCATGCCTGCTTCAACGCCAGCCGCGCGGCCGGCGGAAGTCATCGCCATCCGGGCGGTGAGGTCGGCCAGGGCGCTCCGCTGGGCCGCGTGACCGGGATCGACCCGGCGCAGCCGACGGGCCGTCCGGGCTGACAACAGCCCGGCGGCAAAGTTCACCAGGCCTCGGGGGGGCGCGATCATGGTGGAACCATCCGCGTCAGACGAAGCCACGGCCGGGCGTGCCGCAAGCGAATTCACGCGGCGCGGCGGGCCTTACCCGATTTTAACCGCCGAGTGGATTTCAAGACAGGCGACTGGAAATCGCGGCGGTGGAAACCGTGGCGAAACTTTCCCGTGACTTCCTCCGGCGTTCCCACATCTCATATCGGATGGCTTTGCCGACCGTCATTTTTGAGGACGAGGTCCTGCTCGCGTTCGACAAGCCGAGCGGCCAACTGGTCGCGCCCGACCGCCGGGACCGGACGGGTGAAGATCTCATGGCGCTCGTGCACGCGAAGTTTGGACCCGGGATTGCGAACGTGCACCGGCTCGATGCCGAGACTAGCGGCGTGCTGCTGTGCGCCAAGACGAAGCCGGCGCTCGATTTCCTGAGCGGACAATTTCAAGCAAAGGCCGCGGTCCGCATTTACCATGCGCTGACGGCGGGCGCCGCCGTCCAGGATGCCTTCACGGTCGAGCTCGCGCTGGCCGAGGACGAAAACCGGCCCGGGCTGATGCGGATCGTGAAGAAATCCGGTCGGCCGAGCGCCACCCGGTTCCAAGTGCTGGAGCGGTTCAGGGCATTCACCTGGCTCGAATGCCATCCACTCACGGGACGCACGCACCAGATCCGTGTGCACCTGGCAGCCAGCGGGCTGCCGGTCGTCAACGACGGCCTTTACGGTAATGGAGTGCAACTGCTGCTCTCCGCGTTGAAACGGGGCTACAAGGGCCGTGCAAGCGAGCGACCGCTCATCAGCCGGCTCGCCCTGCACGCCAGCGAGCTGACGGTGACTCATCCGGTCACGCGCACATTCGTAACGCTGCGCGCCCCGCTTCCGAACGAGTTCGCGGTGGCGCTGAAGTACCTGCGTTGCTTCGCGGCCGGATGAGCAGACACAGTCTCAATCGACTCAGTCAATTCGCCGTCCAATTCTAGGCCCAAAACCATGTAGTCAGAAGGTCGCTTGCGACCGATTATCCCCCGTAAGCGGGCGTCCTACACCGGCACATGGAACGGTTCGCGAGACCACGAGGAGAATCGCCAGCAATCGCCTCGTTTCACCAAAGAGCATTGGTAGCGAAGCGTGGATTATTGGTTAATGTACTCCAGATAAGTATCTTAACTCGGGGTATCCGCAAGGGATAATGCCTTATTCCGGATCACGGTCTGGATCCGGCTCTGTCGCCACCAGGGCGGAGAGCAAGGCTAGGACAATAACGGCTGCGATCATGGCTTGGTGTGGTGTATTCGGTGAGAGTGGTCTTGGATCTTCTTGTTCCCGGCTTCCTGGAATACGCAGGAGAACATGAAGAAGTTGCAGCATGGGGCCGAAAACTCATTGGTAATGGAGGAGAGCATTCTGCTGCAGGGTTGATGCCGCCGGCTGCATGGCCGCCTTTGTCAGCGGTGCCTGAAGCCCAGCCGCACAGAAGTCGATTAGGCGCCGGAGGCAACCGTCGAGGTCATTTTCCCGGCAGAGGCCGCATGAAGTACGCTCAAAATCATGCTGGTGCGCCGCCGCGTATAGCATTCCGCCGATGGTGAATTGCATCCGCCAAAATAGTTCGGACAGCGGAATTCCAGGGAGCGTCTGGGTCAGGACCCGGGTATAGCGCGCGACCAGCGGGTCGAACTCCCGCACCATCTCGTCGAGCATAAATGGTTGAGGATCGGTCAGATCACGACTGATAAGACGGAGAAAAGGCATTCCTCCCGGCAATTCGTTGGCGGCGCGACGCAGCAGTGGACGGATGAAAGTGTCCAGAATGGCGCGCAACGGCACCGGTTGGTCCCCAGCCAGTTGTTCCGCCTGGCCCAGCCGGGTCAACCGCTCCTCGTTCACGGGACGGATGCGCCTGATCAGCACCGCCTTGTACAGGTCCTCCTTCGAGCCGAAATGATAATTGACGGCGGCCAGATTCACCCCTGCTTCGTCAGTGATTTGGCGGAGCGATGCGCAAGGGAATCCATTTAGCCCGAATAACCGCTCGGCAGCGTCTAGTATTCGGTCTCTGGTGGCTTGTGATTCGATCGACATGGCAAAACGGTTGATTAAAACAATCGTTTCAATCGTCTGTGTCAAGTTCTGATTTTGAGAGTCGTTCACGCGATGATTGACGACGATGGACTGCTTCGTACGGTCCGTGCTGTGCGCGTGGATGCACTAGAAGGCCTGCAGAAGCTGATGTTGCCAGACCGCTGGCAGGCTGCGGCCATTCAGGCTCTGAAGGCGGGAAGCGACGTGGTGATTGATGCTCCGACTGGAGCGGGGAAGACCTACGTCTTTGAGCGGTGGATGGAGCAATCGAATTTCTCGCGTCGGGCGCTTTTTACCGTGCCCACGCGCGCCCTCGCCAATGACAAGTTCGCCGAGTGGCGCACTCGGGGCTGGCGCGCGGGCATCATGACCGGCGACGTGACCATCTTTCCGGATGCACCCGTCGTCGTTGCGACATTGGAGGCGGTGCAAGGGTGTTTTCAGGACGGCGGAACGACCTCGCGGAAGGCCCCCGATGCTCAGCAGTCCGCCGTGGTCCGGTCCAGGGGCGGTCATGCTTTTCAATTGCTCGTCGTTGATGAATACCAATGGCTGGCTGATCCCGATCGCGGCAATCATTACGAGGGAGTCATCCTGTCCGTCTCGGCCTCCGTGCAGTTGCTGCTACTCAGCGGCAATGTCGCGAATCCGGAGGAGGTCGTCACCTGGCTGCGCCGCCTCGGACGCAACGTCGAGATCATTCAGCACCTGGAGCGTCCCGTGCCGCTGGAGGAGGTGGACGTCGACGACCTCGTCCACGGCCTGCCGCCAAGCATCGAAGGATTCTGGAGCCGACGGGTGGCCGGTGCCCTGCGCGAGGGGCTCGGACCGGTGTTGGTGTTTGCCCCGCACCGTCAGGATACGGAGCGCCTCGCCCGGCAGTTTGCCCGCGAGCTGCCGCTGGCGGATCCGCTGCCGCTGACGCCCGAGCAGGAGAACCTGCTGGGTCCGGTGCTGGCGAAGCTGATCAAGCAGCGCGTGGCGTTCCACCACAGCGGGCTCACGTATGCGCAACGCGCCGGCGTCATCGAGCCGCTCGCCAAGGCCGGGCAGCTCCGCGCGGTGGTCGCCACCCTCGGCCTCAGCGCGGGGATCAACTTCTCGCTGCGCTCGGTGCTCATCACCGCATCGAGCTACCGATTCAACCAGCTGGAGCATGAGATCGAGCCGCACGAATTGCTGCAGATGATCGGCCGGGCCGGGCGCCGCGGACTGGACGAGACCGGCTTTGTGCTATGCAGCGGCAGTGCGCCGCGGCTGCGGCAGGCGCAGCCGCTGCGGCTGAAGCGGGCGGCACCCCTGCCTTGGGCGTTTATCCTGCGACAGCTTCGCGCGGGCCACGCGGCGCCCGAGGTGGCCGGCGCGGCGGCGGGCCGTTTTTTCGCGACCGCACCTCTCACTCTCGGCCTGGAGGCAACCGTGGGCCGCGATCCGGCCGAAATGCCCTGCGGACAGCGCACCGATACGGGCCGCGCCCGGCTGGTGCGCCGGCAGAAGAACCCGTTCCCCGCCTGCCGCACCTGCGCGCTGAACGCGGAGTGTCTGGCGCTCAGTCCGCAGCCCGCGCTCCTCTGGCAGTGGCAGAAGCTCGGCCTGCTGGACCGCGCGCTTCGGCTCACGCCGCGCGGCGGGGTCGTGTCGTGCTTTCTTGGACCCGAGGGACTGGCGCTCGCAGCCGCGTTGGAGGATGTCCGCTATCCGCTCGACGACCTGCTCTTCGACTGCGCCAACCTCTTCGCCGGCGATCGTTTCGCCGACACCAACCCGCGGACGCTCGGCCGCCTGGCGCGCGTGTGCGAGCAGACGTACCGGCGGTTCACGGCCGAGGGCTGGCTCGAGCATGGCCTGCCGCCGCAATACGGTTACGGAGGGTCCGAGGTTGTGCGCGCGGTGGTCGAGCAGAAGGCCCGCCGCGGCGAACTCGCCGCCGCGAGCGAATTCGCCGGTCGCGGCGACATTGACCGGCTGCTCACCGAGTGGCGCAGCCTGCTGCGGCTGGTGGTCAACGCGCCGTTGCTGGAGGTCCCGGATCCCCCGGCGCCGGCGGCCGTGCTCGCGGTGCGCTGGGACGATTTTCGCGCACTGTGCCGCGCCCAGCTTGGACTGATCCGGACGGACACGCTGCCGGATCTGCCGCCGTTGACCCCGGAGCAGCGGCGTCCGGTGAATCACCGCTTCTTCCGGGCGCCCGCGGTCGCGCCCCGATAGGCTTCAGTCGCGCCGCTGCGAAGAGTCCATCTTCGAGCGGATCCTGGTGTTGATCCATGAGCGGATGCACTGTACTACTATAGGTCAAAATCCTCGTGGACGCCGACGAAGTTCGGATCGAGGTCATTGCGCCTCACGCTAAGGGCGCAACGGTCGCAAAGGTATACTTGTAGCCAAGGCCGTGAGGCCTTGGGGATGGGGCCTCCGAATCCTCTCGGCTTCAGTTACAGTACTGCTCCTACGTGACTTTGCGTCTGCTTGGCGACCTGTGCGTGAGGAAATGCATTTCCGGATTTGGTGGCGGCTCCGCCGCGCCAGGTTCTTCCCTGGTAGACTTTCCCGGACACAGCTGTTTCATGGGATGAACGAATTCTCCGGTGCCTGATTCCGAACCCGCAACGCCCCAAGCAAAAGAAACGGCCCCGCACCGGCGGCGGCCGCGCTATGCGGGCAAGAATCCCAGGCGTTTCGAGGATAAATACAAGGAGCTCAACCCGGAGCGTTACGCCGCCGACGTGGCCAAGGTGCTCGCCGCGGGCAAGACGCCGGCCGGTAGTCATCGGCCCGTCATGGTGGCCGAGATCCTCAGGGTGCTCGCCCTCCAACCCGGCGAACACGTCGTGGATTGCACGCTCGGCTTTGGCGGGCACACCCGCGAATTGCTGGCGCGGATTGCCCCGGGGGGCCGGCTCATCGGACTGGATGTCGATCCGATCGAACACCCCAAAACTACCGCCCGCCTGCGCTCCGCCGGCTGGGGTGAGAAGGTCTTTACCGCGGTCCGCTCCAACTTCGCCGGCCTGCCCCAGGTGCTGGCGGAACTCGGGATCGACGGCGTGGACGCCGTGCTCGCCGATCTCGGCGTTTCCTCAATGCAAATGGACGACCCGTTGCGCGGCTTCACGTTCAAGGCGGACAGCCCGCTCGATCTGCGCATGAATCCTTCACGCCCGCCCTCCGCGGCCGACTGGCTCGCGCGGGTATCCACCACGGATCTGGCCTCCGCGCTCACCGAAAACTCCGACGAACCCCACGCCGAGTTGCTGGCCCAGGAGCTCACCGCCCGCCGAAAGAGCACGCCGTTTACCCGGACGCTGCAGCTCGCCAAGGCGATCCGGGCAATCCGGCTCCAGAACAACCCCCGGCACGACCCGGAGGCCGACGACGACTGCGTGCGCCGGGTGTTTCAGGCGATCCGCATCGCGGTGAACGACGAGTTCGGTGTGCTCGACCTGTTCCTGCGCCAGCTGCCTTCCTGCCTGAAAACCGGTGGCCGCGTGGCGATTCTGACTTTTCATTCCGGCGAGGACCGACGGGTGAAGCACGCCTTCCGCGAAGGCCTGCGCGCGGGGATCTATTCCGCGACCAACGAGGAGATCATTCGCGCCGGGCCGGAGGAACGGCGGGCCAACCCGCGCAGTTCCTCGGCTAAACTCCGCTGGGCCGTTCGGGCCTGCTCCCCGCACTGACGCAGCGGGACCGAAACACAGCCGGATCTGCCGCCTTTGCTCCATGCAGCGATCGAGTGACACTGGTTGCCTGCGTTGGTCGACGAAACGGAGTGGATTGTGCTGGGGGCCGACACCAAGGGCGAAATCTACGAAGGGCTACTGGAGAAAAACGCGGAAGATACTAAGTCGGGCGCCGGCCAATATTTCACTCCCCGGGCCTTGATCAAGGCGATGGTCGCATGCGTGCGCCCTCAGCCGGACAAAACCATTGCCGATCCTGCGTGCGGCACCGGCGGATTCTTCCTCGCCGCCTACGATCACCTCATCGCGGCCCATGCGCTGAACAAGGCGCAGAAAGCGTTTCTCAAGCACGAGATGTTCTATGGTCACGAGATCGTCGCCAACACGCGGCGGCTCTGCCTTACGAACATGTTTCTCCACAATATCGGGGAGATCGACGGCGAGAGCCCGATTTCGCCCAACGACGCGCTCATCGCCGACAACGGGAAACGCTTCGACTACGTGCTGGCCAATCCGCCTTTCGGCAAGAAGAGCAGCATGACCTTCACCAACGAGGAAGGTGAGCAGGAGAAGGACGATCTTGTCTACAACCGGCAGGATTTCTGGGCNNACCGGCAGCGCCGCGGTGGTGATGCCCGACAATGTCCTCTTCGAAGGCGGCGCGGGTGAGACCGTCCGCAAGAAGCTGCTCGAGAACACCGAACTCCACACGATCCTGCGCCTGCCGACCGGCATCTTCTACGCCAATGGCGTCAAGGCGAACGTGCTGTTCTTCGACAACAAGCCGGCGGCGAAAGCACCATGGACGAAGGAAATCTGGTATTACGACTACCGCACTAACGTGCATCACACGCTCAAGCGGAAGCCAATGCGCTTCGAGGATCTCGCGGACTTCATCGCCTGCTACAACCCCGTCAACCGTCACGTCCGAAAGGAAACGTGGGACGCCGAAAAGAATCCTGAGGGCCGCTGGCGGAAATACAGCTACGCGGACATCGTCGCCCGGGACAAGACGAGCCTTGACCTCTTCTGGCTCAAGGACAGCAGCCTCGCCGACCTCGACAATCTGCCCGACCCGAAGGATCTTGCCGAGGACATCGTCGAGAACATTGAGGCGGGCCTGAACAACTTCCGCACTGTCCTCGCCGCGCTTGGCAAATGACGACTTCTTGGCGCCCAATCTCCGACAATGAGAACTGACTGATTTGCGGTGCGCAGCCGTCTTCACCCTTGAACATGGATCTGCTCAAGGAAGGAGGGAAAGTCGCCAATCCCGCCTTTTTTTGCTCGGCTTTGCTCCGGTGATCTGGGATGGGTGGAACTCTTTTTCGTTCGTTATGCCAAATTGGGAATACAAGATCATCACCAGCGGAACGCTGGGTTTCGCCACGCTGCAGTTGCTCGAGCAGAACCTCAATCAGCTGGGCAAAGAAGAGTGGGAGATCATCCACTACCAGACGCGTCCCGACAACCAGCTGGCGTTCACCGGCCTGGCCCGGCGGCCGGTCATGCGCGACTGGGTGGTGGAGGGGGCTCCCGTTGCCGGCATGCCCGGCACGAAATCCGGCGCGGTCCCGGTGCCGCCGGAGGAGCGGCCGGCGTACGCGCCCAGCGTGAAGGAACTCCGCGCCGAGGCGGAGGAGCGCCGCGATTCGCTGCTGGCCCGAGAGGAATCGTTGCGGCCGCTGCACGGCGCAGCAGACGAAGAAGCGGCGGTCGGGGCGGGGGATGAGTTTGACGAGAGCGTGGACGACGAGGATCTGCCGACCTTTTTTGAGGCGATCCGTCCCCACATGCGGAGAAATGTGAAGGGGCCGGGCATGGCGGTGGGCATCGAATACCTGGCGAAGAAGTTTGAGCAGACTGAGGCGGACCTGCTCGAGGCGCTGAAGGAATGCGGTTTCACGATTCCCGCGAACGCCAAGGGCGAGCCCGCCTATCTTGAATATGACGGCGACCTTTACTGGCTGAATCTCAATCACCGCGGCCAGCTGTGGATCAACACTCGCGAAAAACCGCGGGCGGTGTTCCGGCCGGCGCAGGGACAGCAGGTGGTGGCGAAAGAATTGTCGGAGGACAACCGGTCCGGCGCTGCCGTAGCCAAGCCGGAAGACCGGGTAGTGGAAAGTTTGCCGCCGGTGCCGGAAGCGCCGGCCGCCGAGCCAGCCAGCGGGCGCAGTCCATCCGCAGGCGCCGCCGCCGGGGAACCGTTGCCGGCCGGACCGGAACTGCTGGATCGTCTGCGGCCGGTCATGCGACGGAACCGTCGCGGAGCGGGCCTGTCGGGCAGCTTTAGCTATCTCACCCGCGCGCTCCAGATCGAGCCGGCGGCGCTGGAAGCGGCTTTGGGTGCGCTGGGCCTCGAGCTGCCCCGGCGTCCGAACGACAAACCCCTGTTCGTTGAGATTGGCGATTTCGTGTATTGGCTCAATCAGGACAAGGGCGGCCAAATTTGGATCAACACCCGCGAGAGGCGGGCGGGCGAGGAGTCGAGAGCGGAAGTCCCGCCCGCCCCGGTTCCGCCGACGGCTCCGCCAAGCGAGGTTCCCCTTGAGCCCTCCCCGTCCCCCACCGCGGAGGCTTCCGTGCCAATAGCGCCGGCTGCTCCGGCGACCGGCTCCCCGTTGGCCGCGGTCCGCTTGTTGCTCAAGGAGACGCGACGCGGCGGCGTGGCTGCCGAGGTCGGACGCCTCGCCGCGCAACTGGGCAAGAGCGCCGAAGATTTCCTGGCCGCCCTGGTTGCAGCCGGCCTTCGGGTGCCCGAGAAGGCCCGTGAAAAGCCGGTGTTTGCCGAAAATGCCGGCGAGATCTTTTGGCTCAACCGCAACGCCCGCGGTGAGCTTTGGCTCAACGCCAAGGCATCGAAGTTCGCGGAAAAGCCGGAGGAGGAGAATTCCTCTGAAGGCGCGCCGGCCAAAGACGCGGCGCCCGCCGCGAAACGCTCGCGCGCCCCGCGGCGCCGACGATAGCGATCAGTCCAATTGCTGGTCAGCCGTCCGATCGCCGGTTCGTTTCCGCTGCTGGNNGGAACGCACCCTCAGCGGATCTCCACGAACTCCGGCTCAAAGGGTCCGATCGTGAATCGGTCCGCATAATCCTTGTCCCATAGGATACTCCGGGATTTTCCCGGCAGCTCCACGACCCGGGGTTCCTTGCCCAGGTTTAGATAGAGGATGTGCCTGGCGTCGATCTTCCGGGCGATGACGTTGGCAGGGGTGGCGGGACCTTTCTTGATCGAGAGCTCATCGATGAGTTGCTCCAAGATGGGCTGAAGTACTTCACTTCGCACCGGCAGCCCGACGTAAATCGCCCGGCCCTTGCCGTAGCGATGCGAAGTCACGATCGGATAATCCTGGTCCAGGCTGGCGATCCGCCCGAGGATCTCCGCCCCTTTCGCTTGGATGACATCGAACCGCGCAGTCTCGAGAACCGCGCTTCGGTCCGCGCAGACCACGCGGATTTTTCTTCCGGATAGCGGCTCTCGGGCAATCTCGTTCAGCACGGCAGGCTCCTCAAAGCCGGCGAGGCGAATTCCAAACACATCGCTCAAGCGCCCAGGCAGCGTGGTGGCAAACACCTGACAGTCTGCATCGACCAACGCCGACCCGGCGGTCATGATCACCGTTCCGCCTTGGTTCACAAAGTCGCGGATCTTCGTCGCGGTGGTTGCATCCATCACAGCCACGCCGGGCACGATCAGCAGCTTGTAGTGGAGATCACTCCGGCTGATCTCGACGACCCGCGTGTCGATATTGCGATCGAAGAACAAGCCGAAGGAATTCTGGAGTTGGTCGTCGTGCAACTCCGGGTACGCCGCGCTGACGATCTGGCTGGGGAAGGAGAACGCCAGCGCCACCTCGGCCTGCACCTTGTAGGGAAATCCGTACCGTTCAATCTTTTGAAACTCCGCGGCGATTTGTTTGTACTCATCATATTTGCGGTTGGGCACGCCATCCCAGTCCACCATGCCCTCCAGATATTGCTCCTCCCCCGCCCACATGCTCTGCCAGGTCCACCCGCAAATCAACTGGTTGCCAAAGAGCAGCGAGGCATAGGCCGATCTGCGGATGGATTTCGGCACCGCCGTCATGGTGGTGAACTCGGTACACCAAAACGGGGTGGTGTTCTCGAACTGGATGCGGGCCATCCCGAAGAGCGCATTCTTGAGACCCCCGTTCTCCACGAGCGAGTTCCCCGGATAAAGACCACAACCGCCGCGGGCCAACCGGCCGGCATAGGCGAGCCCGGAGTAGTCGAAGTACTTCAGCGGACTGTAATACCACATGTTAGAGGTTGTGAGTGCGCCGGGTGCGTTCACGTTCACCGTCTCGATCAGGCGGGAAAGGAACTGCGTGACCTCATCCGACACAAACCGCCGAAAATCGAGCACCCGCTCGGGCGGCCCGCTGATGGAGCCCGAGAGCGGCAGGCCCACCTCGTCGAATCGGCCGATTCTCCTGGACCAGCGCTGGCTGGCCCATGCCTGGTTCAAGGCGTCGACGCTCGGGTATTTCCGCTGCAGCCAGGAAACAAACCGGTTCCTCACGGTTTCCGAGTAGGAGATGGGACCGTCACCCGGTTCGTTATCGATGCCGAAAGCGAGCAGGGCCGGGTGGTTTGCGTATCTTCGGACCAGCGCTTCCGCGAACCGCAGGGCATGGGTTTGGTACGCCGGGTCCCCGACGTCCTCCATGTAACGATGATTTGGGTACAGTCGATTCCCGCTCGAATCGGTGATGCTGATTGAAGGACATTTTTGATGCAGCCAGATCGGCGCCGGCCGGACCGCGACATCCAGGATCACCTTGATGCCCGCCTGTTCCATCAAGTCCATGACCTGGTCGAACCATGCGAATTCGAAGCGGCCGTCCGCGGGCTCATAGCTGTCCCAGGCGAGATGGCCCATCCGAACCACCTTGAATCCCGCCGCCTTCATCAGCGGGATATCCCGGTTCCAGTCGGCAGCCTTGGAGTCGTGCGGGTGATAGTTCGCACCGACGTAGAGCTCTTGGGCACGGGCGACGCAGCTGAGCGACAGCACCATTGCCACCACGGAGGTCGGAAGAAGTCCCCTCATATTCGTAGAAACGGTGGCAGGTTCCTTCCGGCCGGCAAGGCGGTTCATCCGAGGAGCCAGCGTAGCCGGATTTGGGCCAATTGTAGGAGGGAGCTTGCTCGCGATCCGAATGGGGAATTGCCTGCAAGCAGGCTCCTACACCGATCACCTGACCGCATGCAAGCTCACGAGCGAGGGAGTTGTTTATTACATCGTCACCGCTGAGAAGACTCTTAAGCTTCCAAGACTAGCGCGCGTTCCGGAGCCTATCCTCCGGCCGGGTTGAGAAACGGGGTTGCGTTGCTCCGCGTTGGGGCGAGCTTCGGGGTGCCATGGCCAGCCCTTGCGAACCCGAACAAGTTCCCGATTGCCGGGCAATTCTCGGGGAGGGCGCAATCTGGAACCGCGCGCTCGAACGGCTCCACTGGATCGACATCGAGGGTCGGCGCGTCTTCACCTACGATCCCGCGACCGGGGAAAATCGCGCCTATGACGTCGGCCAAAAGGTCGGCACCGTCGTTCCCCGGGCGCGGGGCGGCCTGATGCTCGCGCTCCACGAGGGGTTCGCCACCCTCGACCTCGACTCCGGTCGCGTGGCACCGCTGCCGCGGCCGCCGGAACACGACCCGGCCATCGTGCGGTTCAATGACGGCAAATGCGATCCAGCCGGACGCTTTTGGGCGGGCACGATGGCGCTGGTGAAGGGACCGAAGCCGCTGGGCCGGCTCCACCGCCTCGATGCGGACGGTTCGATGCACGTGATGTTGCGCGATGTCGCCACGTCCAACGGCATCGGGTGGAGTCTCGACCGCCGCACGCTCTACTTCATCGACACGCCGCTGCGGCGGGTGGACGCCTTCAATTACGACGACGCCACCGGTGCGATCACCAGTCGCCGCGCCGTCATCACCGTTCCACCGGACCTCGGCCGACCCGACGGATCGACGATCGATGCCGAGGACATGATCTGGGTCGCCATGTTTGAAGGTTGGGGCGTCACCCGCTGGAATCCGCGGACGGGTGAACTTCTGCAGACCATCCGCCTACCCGTGGCTCGCGTCACCTCCTGCGCGTTCGGCGCGCCGGACCTTGATACGCTCTACATTACGTCCGCGCGCGCCGGTCTGACTGACGAGCAACTGGCCGCGCAACCGCTGGCCGGATGTCTTTTCAAGGTGAGGCCCGGTGTGCGCGGCGTGCCCGCCTTCGCGTACCAGGGCTGAGCGGGCCGGCGGTTTTGCAGGGCGGTGCGCCGTCACCGCTAATGACGAATCAAATGGCCCGGACATCGTCGGCCCGCTGGCCGGGACAGGTAGCATTCAGAGGTGAACGCTGCGCAGGCGGTAGAACGCGATATTCTACCATTGTCATTGCGAGAAGCGAAGCGACGAAGCAATCCATCCAGCGGGATCGCCACGCCCTCGTTCTTCGGGCTCGCGATGATGGGAGGGAGTGCAAAATCTCCGGGCTTGCGGCCCGCAGAAACCACTGGCTTCGCGAGAGACGGGCAGCTTAGCCTTGAATTCTTGCCGTGGCGGCCGCTCACTGGAGGCCGTCCGTATCCCATGCCGAAATACCCATCCGAGCTGACCATGCGCGACCACTTTGACTGGGTGGCTGGGCATGACGACAGCCCGCGCCGGTTGCAGCGGGGATACCACACCCAGATGCTGCGGTATTTCCGGCACCATATCCCGGAGGGCAGCCGGGTGCTCGAATGGGGCTGCGGGGCGGGCGACCTGGTCGCGGGCCTGAAGCCGGGACGGGGGCTCGGACTCGATTTCAGTCCGCGCATGATTGACAAGGCCCGCGTGCGCCACGGCGGCGACCCGGCGCTGGAATTTCACGCCGCCGACATCGAGAGCGATCCGGTCGCGGAGCCGTTCGATCACCTCGTCCTCGACTGCCTCACCGGCTATCTGCCCGATATCCAGACGGCACTGAAGAACCTTCATGGCGCCGCCCACCCGCGCACGCGGCTGCATCTCACGACGATCAACACGCTATGGCTGGGTCCGCTGAGAATTGCCGCCGCCTCCGGCCTGGTGAGCCCGCAGCCGCCGAGCAACTGGCTCTCGCACGGCGACCTGTTCAACCTCCTCGAACTGGCCGGATGGGAGGTCATCACCTGCGAGCACCTGCAGCTCTTCCCGTTCGAGGTTCCGCTGCTCTCGGCATTACTCAACGACCTGTTGGTGAAACTGCCCGTGATCCGCCATTTGGGCCTCACGGTCGCCATCACTGCGCGGCCGCGCCGGGCGCCCGCCCTTGCCGGCGAAGTCAGCTGTTCGGTGGTGGTGCCTGCGCGCAACGAGGCGGGAAACATCCGGGCCGCGCTGGAGCGGATTCCGGTGCTCGGCCGCCGGACCGAGGTGATTTTTGTTGAGGGCCACAGCACGGACGACACCTGGGACGCCATCCGGCGCGAGGCCGCCGCCTACCGCGGCCCGCACCTGGTCCAGGCGCTCCGGCAACCCGGCATCGGCAAATGGGACGCCGTTCGCACGGGGCTCGCCGCGGCGCAAGGCGACGTGCTGGTGATCCAAGACGCCGACCTCACGGCGCCGCCGGAGGATTTGCCCAAGTTCTTCGACGCTCTCGCGGCGGGCACCGCCGAATTCGTGAACGGCAGCCGCCTGGTTTATCCGGTGGAAAAACGCGCGATGCGGTTCCTCAATCTGCTCGGCAACAAGTTCTTTTCGGTCGCGCTCAGCTCCGTGCTCGGCCAGCCGCTGAAGGACAGCCTTTGCGGCACCAAGATGCTCCTGCGTTCCGACTACGAGCGGCTCCTGCGGCGGATCGCGCCGTTCGGCGCCTTCGATCCCTTTGGTGATTTCAACCTTCTGTTTGGCGCCGCGCTGCTTGACCTGCGCATCCGTGACGTACCGGTGCGCTACCGGGACCGGACCTACGGCAGCACCAATATCTCGCGCTTCCGCCACGGGTGGCAGCTCCTGAAAATGACCTGGTGGGGCCTCCGGCACCTCAGGCTTCGCTGGCACTTCTGATGCCGGCGGCGTCGGCGGACTTCGCACGTGCCGCGGTCACGGCCGCAACCGCAGCGTATGCACCGTCGGTCCGGGCAAAAAGGGCGTCGGCACGTCCTGCGCCCACGCCTCGTGCCCGGCGCGATAGAATGGCGAAAGTGGGTTGCCGCTCTGGCCCCCCGGCATGTGGAAGATGCCCTCGTCCTCATGGCCGGGCGACACCACGAAGCGCTCCGAGGCGCCATATGCCGGCCCTTGCACCCGCGGCATGTCGCGGTCGCCGGGCAGCGGCTCCGCCGGCATGTCCAGCAGGCCCGCGAGCAGGGACGGCAGCAATCGGCTGAGAGGATGCTGGATCCGCGCGGTGTTGCGCGTGCCCCATGTGAGCCTCGCCAAGGAATGGTCCTGCTGATCCGCCCAGTGAAGCACGTCGTCGGCGGCCGCGAGAAGCAGGTCGTCCCACGCCAGATAGTCGGGGGTTAGAAAATTGGCCGACCGCTCCTGCACGAGCTGCCAGAGCGGTGCCTCGTAGTTGAGCCGGTGGAAATCGAACGCGGCGTCTTCGTCGGTGCACGGCGCAAACACGGGGCCGAGCGCCCGGTCGGCGACGAATCCGCGCCAGCGGCGCACCAGATGGTAGGCGACTGAGTCGATGGAGGCATGGCCGTTCCAGCGCGCGACAAGGCGGCGGAGCTCGGCCCGGCGTTTGTTCACGGTGAGGGTTTCCGGGGAGAGGGTGGCCAGGAGCAGTTGTTGCCAGCGCTCGAGCAGCACCGCCCGATCGTCGAGCTGGACCGCGAGGAGATCGCCCGGCGTGGCCGGAGTGGTAATCGCGCTGAGATCGTCGCGGATCTGGCGGGCGCGGTCGGGGGCGTCATAGCCGCCATCGCCGAGCTTCGCGTAGGCCGCGCCGCCAACCGGGCGGTTGTTGGCCGACCAAAGCTGCCCCGCGGCCGGCGAGAGAATCCGCGGGTACTCCTCGGGCGGCAGGTAGCCGTTCCAGCGGCGGTCGCCATAAGCCCAAACGGCGGGGAGACGCCCATCAAATCCCACGCGGCGGGGCAGGCGCCCGGTGATCGTCCAGCCGATGGCGCCGGCATGGTCGGCCACGACCAAATTCTGGGCGGGTACGCCGAGGGTTGGTGCCAGGGCCAGGGCGGTCGCGGCATCAGGCGCGGTCTCCAGCGCCACGAGACCGAGACTGGCCGCGGCGGGATCATGGAACACCCAGCGCAGAGCCAGCGGGCGGTTCTGGTCGCCAACGCCGATGACCGGCCCCCAGATGGTCCAGAGCACGGTCTCCTCGACGGGGTCGCTCCCCTTGACCAGAATCGTTTCTTTGCGCCGCTCCATCTCCGGGACCGCGTCGCCGTTCTTGTATAAAAAGGGATCAATGCTGCTCCGTTCAACAGTCACAATATCCGTCGTGTCGGTGTAGCTGTTCGTGAAACCCCAGGCGATGCGACCGTTGCTGCCGGCGATGATCAAGGGAATGCCGGGAATCGTAACACCCGTCACCCGGTGGAGTGCCAACGGTCGTGAGACCTGGGTTTTGGGTTCAGAGTTCGGGGTTCGGGGTTCAGGGTTTGGAGAATCGTCACCCCAGACCAGCGAGGCGCGGTACCAGGTGTTAGGGACGCCGAGGCGGAGGTGCATGTCGTTAGCCAGCATGGCTGATCCGTTGGCCGTGCGG
This sequence comes from Opitutia bacterium, assembly GCA_003153035.1. GTDB lineage: Bacteria > Verrucomicrobiota > Verrucomicrobiia > Opitutales > Opitutaceae > Fen-1467. The sequence goes on along the minus strand of PMBT01000052.1, from coordinate 121,049 downwards.
CTGCCAGCGAGGGCGAAGGCATTGGAGCCGGGAGCGAATTCCCATGAGAGCGGGGCCTGCAGGGCCAGCTGCGATCCGGATTGTGCACCCGCACTCTCCGCCAGCTTCTGTTTACGCAGATCAATGATTTCGGGACCCGGCACCGGCGGGCGTGGGACAGTGCTGCCGTCGAGCGCCGCGTCGAACTCGGTGCCGGCCGGCGCAAGGAAATTGAGCAGGGTCGTGCCGTAGCTGGATTGAATCGCGGCCAGGGTGCGTTCGTAACGGCCCTGCGGATCCTGCAGATCAAGCACCATGGCGTAACCAACCAAGAGGGTGTCCTCAGCCAGCCAGGGCTGCGGCCGGACGCGCAGCACATAATACTCGAACGGCCGGGCGCGTGTTGCGGCCAGTCCGGCGTTGACACCCGCGGTGTAGGCCTCCACCAGCGCAGCCTGTTCCGGCGGCAGCAGCGCCAGCGCTTTGCGAGCCAGTGCGCGGAGACCATGAATCCTCACCGCGCGGTCGAGCGGGACGGTCGACTTTCCGAAGATCTCGGACAACTCGCCCGCGGCCCGGCGCCGCTGGAGGTCCATCTGGAAGAACCGGTCCTGCGCATGCAGGTAACCAAGGGCGCGCGCCACGTCGGTGCGGGTGGCGCCGTGGATGGTGGGCACGCCGGCCGCGTCACGGTTGACAGTGACCGGGGCGGAGAGACCGGGCAGCGCAGCCGTGCCGTCCAGCAGGGGCAGGTTGCGGCGCATCAGCCACCAGAGGCCGGTCGCGATCAGCAGCGCGACGACCAGCAGCACGCTCAGCACGCTGGCAAGCAGGCGAAAACGGATGGCGGCAGGAGACATGACGGCTTGGGGATTTTTGTGTTTCGCTTTTCGATGGGCGATCGGCTGCCGGACAACCGGGCGGGCCTACTTCACGACGAAAACCGCCGGGCGAAATAGAAAACCGTCCACGGCGGACCAAGGTCGTCGTGCATCAAAACGACAATCACCAGTCAAAAAGCAGAAATCACGAGAACCAGGCCTTCGTTGCCACGGGGTCGCGCCCCTCATCGAATTCGATCAGATCAAAAAAGGTCTCGATGGGCTTGCCTTCGAGCTTCGACTCCTTGATCCGGGTTTGCAGCGTCTCCGTGCCGCCGTCGCGCCAGCCGCGCTTCATCATGAAGTTGTTCCAGATCTCGCATTCCTCGGTGGTGCGCTGGCCGCCCTGTTCGTGGCACCAGGCAAGGATTTCGTCGTCACTTCCGCCCTGGAGCACGCGGGCAGCGAGCTCGGCGTGTTTGACGCAGAGAAAATTGCAGCAACGGCCGTCGAAGCCGCGGGCCATGTTGGGCACGAAATCCGCCGGGAGCCGGCCAGCGGCGTGCAGCCGGATCTTGTCGAGCATGCGGCCGANNCGGCCGAAGTAGACGAGCCGGCCGACTTTGGCGTAGGTACTGCGAAGACCAGGAACGTTGGACATGATTGATTTTAGATGCGGGTGGCGGGGATCGGGAAGCGGAATCCAGGCCATGATACCCTCCCCAAACCGCTATTCAATCTCGGATCGCAGATCTGCGATCAGCGAAGGCGCGCCGAAGGGAAGTTTCCGGGGGGGGTACGGTATCCGGGATCCCCCGCCGGAGGGCACTCCAGCCACGCCTGGGCGGCCACGGGGTCCCGGCCCTCGTCGTAATCGATCAGGTCGAACCCGGTTTCGATGGGCTTGCCCGCCAGGCCGTATTCACGGATGCGGTCCTGCAGGGCGGCCGAGCGTTCATCGCGCCAGCCGATCTTCATCATGAAACGATTCCAAGTCTGGCACTCGTCGTCGGTGTGCAAGATGCCGCGGGCTTCGCACCAGACCAGGACATCCAGGTCCGCCCCTCCCTGCAACGTGCGGGCCTTGAGGTCGGCGTAGCGCACACCGAGAAACCGGCAGCACCGGCTGCCAAACACGTAAGGTTTGTCATCCCCGAGGTTGGCCTGGTACTCCACCGGGAGCCGGCCGGCGGCGTGCAGCCGGATCTTGTCAAGCATGCGGCCGAAATAGACGAGCCGGCCGACCTTGGCGTAAGGACTGCGCAATCCGGGAACAGCGGGCATGGTGATTTTGGGTATCGGACACCCGATAATGGAAGGCAAGCAATGTCGGCGCGCGTTGACCCAACGCAGCGCGCGCGTACCGTGCCGGCATGAACCTCGCGCGCCTGATTCCCTCCGTCGCATTCGCTTTTTTGCCCGCCGCGGTCATCCTGGCCCAAGTGGACCGCATCACAGGCAGATCGTTCGCCACCCGCTCGGAGGTCATCGCCCAGCACGGCATGGTCTGCACCAGCCAGCCGCTCGCGACCCAGGCCGGGCTCGACATCCTCAAGGCCGGCGGCTCCGCGGTCGATGCCGCCATCGCGGCCAACGCCGCGCTGGGTCTGATGGAACCGGTGAGCAGCGGGGTGGGCGGCGATTTGTTCGCAATCGTCTGGGACGCAAAGTCGCACCGGCTCTACGGAATCAACGCCTCGGGACGCTCACCGCTCGGTCTGAGCTTCGAGCAGATGCAGGCTGAGCTGGCGAAGCTCAAGCGCACCACCATTCCCTCCTCCGGGATGCTGCCAATCAGCGTGCCGGGTGCGGTCGATGGCTGGTTCGAGCTTCACGCGAAGTTTGGGAAGCTGCCAATGGCGCAGGTGCTCGCGCCGGCCATCCGCTACGCGCAGGAGGGCTTTCCTCTCAGCGAACTGATCGCGTACTATTGGGAACGGAACGTGGCGATTCTGCGGAGCCAGCATCTGCCAGGCGCGTTTCTAGAGACTTTTTGTGTGAACTCCGGAGGCCTGTCCTCCGAAGCCTTGGCGAAGGAGGGCCAGGCGCCGCAAAAGGGCGAGATCTTCAGGAATCCGGCGCTCGCCCATACCTATCAGCTGCTGGCCGACCGGGGTCGCGATACCTTTTATCGCGGCGAGATCGCGGACCAGATTGACGGCTTCATGCGCGCCAACGGCGGCTGGCTCCGCAAGGCCGATTTCGAGCACCATACCTCGACGTGGGTCGAGCCGATTTCCACTAATTATCGCGGGTACGACGTTTATGAACTCCCGCCCAACGGCCAGGGCATCGCCGCGTTGCAGATGCTGAACATCCTCGAGGGATTCGACCTGCGCACGATGGGGTTCGAGAGCGCCGCCGCGCTTCATGTGATGATCGAGTCCAAAAAGCTGGTGTTCGAGGACCGCGCGAAATTCTACGCTGATCCGGCCTTCACCAAGGTGCCGGTGAAATGGCTGGTCTCGAAGGACTATGCCGCCGGGCGCCGCAAGCTCATCGATCTGACCCGCGCGGGCCGGGCCTATGACGCGGGACATCCACCGGTCAATGACGGCGACACTATCTACCTGTGCACGGCCGACGCTGAGGGTAACATGGTCTCGCTCATCCAGAGCAACTACCGCGGTATGGGCAGCGGTATCGCTGTGCCCGGGCTGGGGTTCGGTTTTCAGGACCGGGGTGAGATTTTCACGATGGAACCCGGCCACGCCAATGTCTACGCGCCCGGCAAGCGGCCGTTCCACACGATCATTCCCGCCTTCGTTATGAAAGGAGGCGAGCCGTGGCTCGCGTTTGGCGTCATGGGCGGCGCGATGCAGCCGCAAGGCCACGTACAAATCCTGGTCAATCTGATCGACTATGGACTCAACCTGCAGGAGGCCGGCGACGCCGCGCGCTGGCAGCACGATGGCTCCACCGACTACGACCATCCGAAGATGACCGATGGCGGCTACGTTTATCTGGAGAGTGGCATTCCCTGGGACGTCGTCGCCGAACTCAAGCGGCGCGGGCACGACATCCGCGTCGATCTGGGCGGTTTCGGCGGCTACCAGGCGATCATGTGGGACGCAAAGAACCGCACCTACATCGGCGCCAGTGAAAGTCGCAAGGACGGCCAGGCGGCCGGGTGGTAGATCGCGCGGCGTTTCACCGGCCGGATCTCCGGTTGTTTTGCTTGTTGGCCCGCGTGATAACCGCTTCCCTCTTCTTCGCGCATGACGCCACCAGCCCCCGTTTCCCCTCCGCTCTTCGACTGGCTCACCACGCGCGCCGCCGGCGTACTGCTGCATCCAACCAGCCTGCCCGGCGATTTCGGGGTGGGCACACTGGACTCCAATCTCGACCGGTTCCTCGAATTCCTGGAGACCGCGGGGTGCCAGTACTGGCAGCTCTGCCCGCTGGGCCCGACCGGCTACGGCGACTCGCCCTACCAGTGTTTCTCCGCGTTCGCCGGCAATCCCTATCTCATCAACCTGCTGGAGCTCACCCGCCATGGCCTGCTCCCGCCGGACGCGCTCGGCCCGCTGATTTTCCTCAACGCCGACCGGGTCGACTATGGCGCGCTCTACCGGCTCGTGTGGCCGCTGCTCGGACGCGCCTACGGGAATTTCCGCGCCGGCCGCGGGGCGCCGCCCTACGGTTCGTTTGACGCGTTCAAGCAGGCGAACGCCGAGTGGCTTGAATCCTACGCGTTCTTCCGCGCGCTCAAGGACCATTTCGAGGGGCGGCCGTGGTGGGAATGGCCGGCCGAAGCGCGCGTCCATGCGAAGGCGCTACAGTCGAAGCTCCGCCGCCAGCTCGAGACGGCAGTCGAGACCCACGCGTTCTCCCAGTATCTCTTCTTCGGCCAGTGGCGCCGCGTGCAGGCCACGGCCGCCCGCCGCGGGGTGGGGATCATCGGCGACCTTCCGATTTTCGTGGCGATGGACAGCGCCGACGCCTGGGCGGCGCCGCAGCTGTTTGAGCTGGACGAGAACACCGGTCGGCCGCTGGCCGTGGCCGGCGTGCCGCCCGATTATTTTGCCGCCGACGGCCAGCTCTGGGGCAATCCGCTCTACCGCTGGGAGGTGCACGCGGCCGACGATTACGCCTGGTGGCATGCCCGCCTGCGCGCGGCGTTCAAACTCTGCGACATTGTGCGCATCGACCATTTCCGCGGCTTCGCCGATTATTGGCGCATTCCCCTGCCCGCGACCACGGCACGGAAGGGCGAGTGGCGGCCCGGCCCGGGCTGGGCGTTCTTCGAATCAGTGCGCCGCGTCCGTCCCGGCGCTAAGATCATCGCCGAGGATCTCGGCGAGCTCTCGAAACCCGCGCGCCAGTTGCGGCGGGACACCGGTTTGCCCGGCATGGGCATCCTGCAGTTCGCCTTTGGCGGCAAGAGCACGAATTTCTATCTCCCGCACAACCTCGAGGCCAACGGCGTCATCTACCCCGGCACCCACGACAACGACACCAGCCTCGGCTGGTACGCGACAGCCGGGGAAAAGACGCGTGACCATGTGCGCCGCTACCTGCGCGTAAGCGGCGCGGAGGTCGGCTGGGACTTTGTGCGGGCGGCCTACGCCGCGGTGAGCCGCCTGGCGGTCATCCCGATGCAAGACCTGCTCAGCCTCGGTGCCGAGGGACGGTTCAACACCCCGGGCCAGCCGGTTGGCAACTGGCAGTGGCGGTACCGCGCACCGCAACTCGACCGGTTGTTTGGCGGTGCTGCCGGCTACCTGCGCGAGCTGGCGGACCTGCACGGCCGGCTGCCGGAAGCCACCACGGAAGACAAACCCTCCTGACCGCAGCTCCCGAGTGGGAGGCTGTGCGCTTTCCGCGGGCAGGGAACGGCGCTTTCGCATCGCAGAATTCGTGGAGAATGGGCCGATCAGGGGAGGCGACCCTGCCCGTTTCAGGACCCAGACCAGCCACCTGCCTCGAGCAGAAGTTTCGAAAAATGGATTTTCCGAAGGCTCAGGCGACGGCGGCCTGCTTTTTCTGCTTGCGCCTTTTTTTGCAGAAACCACGCATGTATGCATAGTGGCATCGTATGCTGCCGTGGTGACGGTTCCCTTTGCTCCGACGGCGTGCGGTTAGGCATTTATCGGTCAACCAACCCCAGTGTCATGTCTGGACCAAGCGTCAGGCGAAAGAGCGGATCATCGGGACGTGGGAAGATGGATAAGTCCCATTCCCCATCGGGAATCGACCCGCGGGACAAACGGAAAGGAATCCGTGTATCGAGCAAAGAACCGGCGGTAACGGGAGAGCAGCGGATCCAGGAAGACACCAGTACCGTTGTTTCCATCAGCCAGAGCGCGGTGCAATGCAGCCCCGAAACGTCAACGACGACGCAGCAGCCTGCCGCCGAGGCGGCCCTCCAGGCCCAACGCGACCAGGACCGCATTCTGGCGCTGGAGTTGCTCGACCTCGAATGGACCTCGCTCTCGCCTGAAGTGCAGCGTGCGGTGGTTGCGCTGCTGCAAACGGTGACGGAAGGTCGGGAGGACTGATCTCAGCCAGGATCGGGCTGTCGGAGCGGTTTTCGCAGGCAGTTCTGCGGGGAGTCCAGTGCGCCTTTTAATTCTCGCCGAAAGCTCCTCGATCTCTCAGCCGAGGGTGGCGACGATCTTTGAGCCGTCTTTGAGTTTTTCGGTGGGGACGACGTTGCCCGGAACCGGCCGGCCGTCGACGGTGAGCGATTTGATGCCGCGGCTCACGCTGCCGGGATTCTTCACCTCGATGCGCACCATTTTGCCGCGGAAATGGCGGCGCATGGTGAAGCCCGGCCAAGCCTTCGGGATGCAGGGATCGATTCGCAGTCCCTCCACCTCCGGGCGCACGCCGAGGATCCAATGCGTGGCGGCGTAGTAGGCCCATGACGCGGTGCCCGAGAGCCAGGGCGTGCGCGCGGCGCCTTCGTTGACGTTATAACGCGAGTAGGTCGTCTGGCAATGCACGTAAGGCTCGATCTGGCGGATCTCCGCACGGTCGTTGTAGGCCGACGGGATGAACGCCCGGTAATAGGCGTAGGCCTGATCGCCGTCGCCCTGGAGACACTCGGCGATCACCCCCCAGCTCTGCGTGTGCGAGAAAATGCCGGCGTTTTCCTTGATCCCCGCATTGAAGAGCGTGGCCTTCATGATCTCGGGGTCGGCCTTGATGAAGGGTGGCGCGCAGAGCATCACGCCGTAGGGCGTGCCGAGGCGCTCCTTCATGGTTTGCAGCGCGCGCGTCGCCTGATCGGGGGTGGCGGCTCCGCTGATGACCGCCCACACCTGCGTGTTCATGTAGACCTGGCCCTCCGGGAAGTTCTTCGTGCCGTAGATCGTGCCGTCCTGACCGATAGCCCAGATGAACCACTCGCCATCCCAGCAAACCTGCTGGATCTTCCCGTCGAGTTTCTCCAGTTCGGCGCGGGCCCAGGTCGCCTCGGCGGTCTGGCCGAGCTTTTCCGCGATGCCGGCATAGACGTCGAGACCGAGGCGGACCTGGAACGCCACGAACACGCTCTCCCCCTTGTAGCCGAGCTTGATGCAGTCATTCCAGTCAGCTGAAAGCCCGCAAGGCAGGCCGTTGCGTCCGGTGCGCTCGAGGTTGAACTCGAGGGCGCGGCGCAGGTGTCCGAACACGGTGGCCTCGCCGGCGTCGGCGTAGGGCAGCACCTTCCGGTAGAAGTCGAGATCGCCGGTCTCAGCCACATAGGCGGGCACGGTATTGAAGAACCACAGGCAGTCATCGCTGCGGTATTCCTCGTCGGGCGGCGGCAGTTCGTGGCCGGGGCGATGGGAGAACGGTTTGATCACCGGGATCGCCCCGCCGTTGGCGAGCTGGCCGGTGAGCATGAGNNTAGGTGATGAGCGCGTTGTAGGCGTTCCAGACGTTGACCATGTGGTCGAGGTCCGGGTCGGGCGTCTTGACCTGCACCGACGCGAGCGGGGCGTGCCACGCTGCCTTGAGCTTGGCGAACTCGGCCGCGCAGCGTTCGGAGTTGCCGAACTCGGCGACGGTCTTGCGGCCATGGGAGCCCACCGTGCCGAGCCCGAGGAGCACGATGATTTCGCGCGTCTCGCCGGGGGCGAGAACCAGATCCGCCTGCTGGCCGCCGACGACGTTGTCTCCCTCAGCGAGGAAATTGGAACACCGGCCCCGCGCCACCGCCTCCGGGGCCGCATAACCGCCGTAGCTGCCGAGGAAGCGCTCGCGCGTCGTTTCAACGCCCGCGAGCGGCGCTCCGGTAAGCGCCATCCAGGTGCGATGGCAGCCGGTGAGGTCCTGACCGTCGAAACCGTAGTTCGGATTGCAGGTGATGCCAAGGATGCCGTCCTCCAGCGTGGCCCGGGTGATGAAGAGCGAATACTGCAGGTTGACCAGGTCCTGGTAGGTGTTCCACAGGTTGGCGAATTCGCAGTAGGTGAACACCGAGAGCTTTCGCTCGCGCTTTGACTTGTTGGTCACCTTCAGCCGCCAATACTCAAACGTCTGGCTGAGCGGCACGAAATAAAGCGCCTCGGTCGCAACGCCTGCATACCGGCTTTCGATAATGGTATAGGCCGTGCCGTGCCGGCAGGTGGATTTGTACCGGGCGAGGGGCTTGGCCACGGGTTGCCAGGCCGCCGACCAGAAATCACCCGACTCCTGGTCGCGCAGGTAGAATAGCCGGCCGGGCTGGTCGGCCGGAATGCTGTTGAAGCGCATCCGCAGGAACCGCCCGGTGGCGCCGCTCTTATAGAACGAATAACCGCCGGCGTGATTGGTGATGATCGCGCCATATTCCGTCGAGCCGAGGTAGTTGGACCACGGGCGCGGCGTGTCCGGGCGGGTGATGACGTATTCGCGGGCTTTGTCGTCGAAATGACCGTATTGCATGGAAGGGAAGGAACTTTACCACAAGACACAGAGCACACCGAGCGAGAGCTGCAGAGCGGCCTCTCACCGTTTTGGCTCTATCCATCTCTCTGCCTTCAGTGCCTCAATGGTTCAAATCTCAATTTCCTAGCCCAGCTCGGCAACGATCCTCGCACCAGTCTTGATCCGCGCAATGGGCACCAGATTCCCGGCCACCGGCGCGCCGTCGACGGTGAGCGATTTCACTCCGCGGGAAACGCCGGCCGGATTCCTCACCTCGATGTGCAGCCGCTTGCCGCGAAACACGCGGGTCGCCGAGAAGCCGGGCCAGTTCTTCGGAATGCACGGATCGATCCGCAGGCCGTCGAGCTCCGGCCGGATACCGAGGATATGTTGCGCCGCGGTGGTGTGCGCCCATGAGGCGGTGCCAGAAAGCCAGGGAACGCGCGAGCGGCCGTATTTCTTCGAGGCCGGCGCATGCGTGCTCTGGCAATGGACGTACGGCTCGATCTCGCGAATCTCGGCCCGGTCGTTCTGCGCCGCCGGCATGAACGACCGGAAGTAGGCGTAGGCCTGGTCGCCGTTGCCGCGGGCAATCTCCGCGAGGACGATCCAGCTCTGCGTGTGGCTGAAGATGCCGCCGTTCTCCTTGTTGCCCGGGTTGAACAGCACGGCGCGCATAACCTTGACGGGCGTCCGGGCGAACGGCGGATTGCACAGCGCCACGCCGTACCCGGAGGCAAGGTGCTTTTTCACCGCGGCGAGCGCCTTTTCCGTCTGCTCGGCGGTGGCCGCGCCGGAGAGAATGGCCCAGCACTGGGTGTTGAGGTAGATCTTCCCCTCCTTCGCTTTCTTCGTGCCGAAGACGGTGCCGTCTTCCCCAATCGCCCAGATGAACCATCCGCCGTCCCAGCAGGTTTTGGCGATTTTCTTGTCGAGCTTCTTGAGCTCGGCGAGCGCCCACTTTCGGTCCCTCGGCCGGCCAAGCCTGGCGGCGATGTCGGCATAGGTCTGGAGCCCGAGCCGGACCTGGAAAGTGACGAAGACGCTCTCGCCCTTGTAGCCGAGTTTGAGACAGTCGTTCCAGTCGGCGAGCAGACCGCAGGGCAACCCGTTGCGGCCGGTGCGTTCGAGGTTGAACTCCAGCGCGCGGCGGAGGTGACCGAACACCGTCGCCCTGCCATGGTCCGCGTAGGGCACGATCTCGCGGTAGAAGTGGACATCGCCCGTCTCGGCGACGTAGGCCGGCACGGCATTGAAAAACCACAGGCAGTCATCGCTGCGGTAGTGGCCGGGAGGCGTCGGCTTCATTTTTCCCGGCGCATGCGACCACGGGCGAATTTCCGGCTGGGCGCCGCCGGTCGCGTCCTGCCCCGACAGCATGAGCACGAGGCGGCGGCGGACCTCCTGCGGCAGCATGGCGGTGACGCCGAGCATGTCTTGCACGGTATCGCGGAAGCCGAAGCCGTCGCGCTGGTCACCGGTGTAGACGAGCGAGCAGGAGCGCGACCACTCGAAGGTCATCAGCGCGTTGTAGGCCCCCCAAACGTTGGTCATGTGGTCGAAGTCCGCGTCCGGCGTCTTGACCTGCAGCGCGTCGATGAGCCCGTGCCAGTGCGTCTTGAGCTTTGTGAGCTCCTGCTCGCAGGCCGCGGCGTTTCCGAACTTCTTGCGGACGCGCTTCGCGACGGCGGCCCGGCCGATGCCGAGCAGGACGAGGACGTCGGCCGTTTCGCCGGGCGCCAGCTCAAGGTTGCTCTGGATCGCGCCGCAGCCGTTGTCGGAGAAATGCCCGCTGTTGCCGCAGGCGCCGCGTTCGACGGCTTCGGGCCGGTCGAAACTGCGGTACACGCCGAGGAATTTCTCACGCTCGCAGTCGTAGCCGGCGATCTCACCGCCCAGCTGGGTCATCCACCACCAGCGCGACTGGTCCCAGTTGGAGAAATTGACGGGATCTTCCGGCAGGCGGCGGCAGGAGGAGGCGAGGATGAAGCCGTCCTTCCAGGCCGCGTCGGAAATGTACTGGGCGTACTGAAGGTTGAGCAGGTCCTGCAGCAGGCTCCACTCGGTGGTGAATTCGCAAAAGGAGAACACGCTCAGCCGGCGCGGCTGCGCGCCGGTGTTGGCGATCCTCAGCCGCCAATATTCAAACGACTGGTCCAGCGGCACGAAATAGGTGGCCTCGCTCCGGATGCCGCGCCACTCGCTCGTGATCACCGCATAACCCAGACCGAAGCGCGTGGTGGTCCGGTACTCGTCGAGCGGCTTGCCCACCGGCTGCCAGGCCGCCGACCAGAAGTCGCCGCTGTCACGGTCGCGCAGATAGAACTGCCGGCCGGGCAGGTCCATCGGCACGGAGTTGTAGCGGTGTCGCAGAAAACGGCCGGAGGCCGGCGAACGGGTGAAGCTGTAGCCGCCGGCGTTGTTGGTGATGATCGCGCCGTAGCGCCGGGAACCAAGGTAGTTGGACCAGGCCCGCGGGGTGTCGGGGCGGGTGATGACGTATTCGCGGGCTGCGTCGTCGAAGTGGCCGTATTTCATGGGGCGATGCCGAGGTGAACAAGGCTGGGGGCCCGAGGCAACATCGGCGGGTTGAGTTCTCTTGCATGGGAGATGACATCGGGAGCCGGGGCCCCCGCCCCCGTCTCTGCTCCAACGCCATCGTCCATCAACCCCAAACACCAAAGCTGACCCCGCGGATTGCTTGAAAAGTATCGATGGTGACTCGGGCATCGTTGGCCTAAACCGCCGACCCGCCATCGGAAGCGAGCGCATGGGCGTTTCTCCTCGACCGCGCTTTAGGCCGAATTTAGACTCTGTCCATCCCAGAGAAAATTCTTATCAGGTTAAAATAGGGGAAGCGAATGTCGAAAAAAACCTTCTGTTCCACTGTGTTGCTGGCACTTTTCGCAAGCCTCCTGCTGGGCGCCCAGCCCGCTGCGACCAACCTAAGGATGCAGAAGGCCGTGGGTGCCGCAGTCCTGAAGACAGGGGAGGAGGCGGTCGTGCTGGGGTCCTGGGTCGCCCAGAACGGAAAGTACACGGACCCTCTCGGACTGCCAACGGGCGGATCGGACGGCGACCTGCGGTTGCGCCTGACGAAGGACGTGCCACGCGATGAGGCGCTGCGGCGCTGGAAGACCTTTCGCGAGGAGGTGACGAAGGCGGTGAAGGCCGAGTTTGGCCGGGATGCGGAACGGGTGCTGGCCACGATGAACGTGTATCCTCCGAGCCAGCTCATGGGTGCGGTGGAAGACACGGCCGACGCCGCGAGCCGGTTCCGCGAGCTGGGAACGGTTCCAAACCTGAGCTTCACGGGGAGCGCGAACATGCCCCTGGACCAGGCCTTGGTGGAGGGCCTTTATGGCCAGGGTTCTGCGGCCTGGACCCAGCAGTATGAGCGTACCGCAGGAAAGTTGTTCTTCATGGAGAAGGGTCGGGTGTTCACGGGCACTGCCGAACTCGTGAACCTCATCGATGGGGCCCAATCCTTCACGGCGGGCGGACTAGGGCATACGGCGGAGCAGTGGGCCGAGCACGGCGCCGGTGCGCTGGCCCTCGGGGACGGCCGACTAGTGGGGAAATACCTCGACCGGACCGAGCGGGATCTGGCCAAGAGCCGGAGCCTCGCCGGGCTCGAGACTTCGGGCCCCTGGCGCGAGGAGCTGCGGGCCCTCCGGGAGGAGCTGGCGGCGAACCCCAGGGCACTGAGCCGCCTCGAGCCGCGCATCGCGGAAGCCCTGCGCCAGGCCACCCAAGCGGGTCAAGTGCTGGCGCGCCTCGACGGCGCCTCCGGCGCCCAGAAGGCCATCCTGAAAAGCTTTCTCCGTGTCGCCGAAGATGGCCGCAACGCCCCCAAAGTAATCAATGATGCCCTGCTGAAAGTGCCATGGGGCCGGCTTGTCGAGGGAGCGATGCTCTACGTTGCCACCGCGGAAATCTCCAAAGCCGCTGCGGAGAAGGACCTGGCCAAGGCCCTGAGCGAAGCCTCGCCCTTCCTGCTCTCACTGGGCCCCGCGACACTGACGGTGCTGGCCCAGGAAATTCTGACTCAGGCGCGCGCCGGCGGGTACGACCTGGTGTCGGGCTACCAGGACGCCTTCGACCTGCTGGACGGGCTGATCACCATGAAGGGCTTCGAGGACGCGGGCTTTGACACCCACACGGTGAGCATCGACCGCCTCGCGGAGCGCTACCGGGAGGGGCAGGAAGAGGTCCTGCGGAACCTGATCCTCACCCTGTGCAGCAACGCCACGACGAAGGACGACAGTGTGGATGCCGCGGCGCGGGACGCCCTCTACGCCCGCTGCATGCCCGTCTTGCTCAAGGCTTGGCAGGCCCGGCGGGAGCAGTGGCGGAACGAGGCCATCGCCCTCAAGGCCAGCTATGGAGTGCTGCCGTTCCGGTTGTCCTACGAGCCTGCGCCCGTACTCTTCGAGGCGGCCAAAGGTAAAGCCCTCGCCACGGTCAGCTACGGCTTCGAGCGGGGCAGCGATGACCGGTTGGACCGGCTTCGGGGCCTGCTCCGGAACCTCTATGGAGCCGGCGCCTATGCCGATCCCGTGGTGGAGTGGACCGGTGGTAGTCCAGGAACCAGCCTGAGCACGAGTCGGATCTTCACCTTCGATCGTCCCGGGACCTATTCCGTTAGTGCGGTGCGGGTGCTGCGTCTCGGTGGGTGGCCTGCGGCGGGAGGGGGGCCCCTAGCCCAGCAGGAAATCCGCCAGACGGGGTTTGTGGACGTGGAAGTGGTGGGGTCCGCGCCCAACGTTGCCATGGCGGGGCGTGGTTGGGGCTACAAACTGGTGTCGGCGGAAGTTCCGCCGAAGAACCGTCCGCCCCTCGCTTTCATCGAGCGGTCTCGCAAAGAAGGCGATCCCTACACCGAAAGCTATTCCGGCAAGGACAACAGCGGATCGTGGACGGGCCGGCAGGAGAGTGGGATGAGCAAGGGAGCATTCGGCGCTCAGACGGTTCAGTGGCGCGTGCCGAAGGCGATCCTGCCGGGGCAGCCCGCCGAGTTTTGGATTGCGGCCAAGATCTCAGGGATCTTCGGGCAAGCAAGACCCACGATGTTCATGGCCATGTCAGGCGACGATGCCGGGTCGTTGAACAATCTCGTATGGTGGCCGGTGGTGGCCGTGCGGGTAGAGAGCGACCTTTCCAAAGCATACGGGAGCGACACGGACTATCCAGAGGACCGCTATGCAGTGACATTTCCGAATAGGGATGAGTTGGTTGCTGAGCTGCGAACAGGCAAGGCGGCGAAGTGGGCGATGACGCTCCGAGACTCTAGCAAGATGATCGTATTCAACGGAAGCGCGGGCGCTAGGGCCGCTGGTCATCCCTCTCCGGCGAAGATGCCGCTGGTTTCGTATACGGTGTTCGACGCCAAGCCGTCGGAATCTCCCGAGAAAGCGATCCCGACACACATTCGAGTGAACGTGTGCCTTTTCGGGACAGAATTCGTGGCGGCCAGTTACGTTTACCAGTGGTCAAACGACTGCGACCCGAGTGCTGCCGCCGCGCCCGAGACCGCCGGGGCCCGGTAGCGTTCACCGGTGATTCCGGGCGGAGCATTTTCTTCGGCGATTCCACCGGGAGCAAGACGGAGCAGGTGGGAAAACGGCCTGAGATGACGTAGATGCTAGACATGTTCCAGCCCGAAGCTCGCTCTCCGTTTCACGTCAGGCCAGATTCCAGTCGCACACCCAGCCAGTCGGTGCACAGCCGCGAGCATTGCATCTTCCCGCCCGGTGGCATAGACATGGGGCCCATTTTTCCAGCAACCCATGGACGCCGCGCGTTTTGCCCAATCCCACATCCTGAATCAGCCGGTCTATCAGCCGGGCAAGCCGATCGCCCAGGTGGCCCGGGAATTCGGGCTTGATCCCGCTCGGATTGACAAGCTGGCCTCGAACGAGAACCCGCTCGGCCCCTCGCCGAAGGCGCTCGCGGCCGCGGCGGCGGCGTTGCGGGAGGTCAACCTCTACCCGGACGGCAGTTGTTGGGACCTCACTGGAAAACTTACCGAGATTCTGCAAGTCGGTCGAGACCAGTTGGTGCTCGGCAATGGCTCCAACGAGGTGCTGGAACTGGTCGCCCACGCTTTTCTGGCGCCCGGCACCGAAGCGGTGATGGGCGTGCACGGTTTCGCAGTTTACCGGCTCGTCACGCTCTTGATGGGCGCGAAGCCGGTTGAAGTGGCCATGCCCGGCTTGGCGCATGACCTGGTCGCCATGCGCGCCGCGGTCACCCCGCGCACCCGCGTCGTGTTTCTCGCCAGTCCAAACAACCCCACCGGCACCGCCCACACCGAGGCGGAACTGGTCAATTTCGCCCGCAGCCTGCCGGAGGATGTGCTCTTCCTGCTCGACGAGGCCTACGTCGAGTATCAGGACGGCGCGCCCGACCTGCGGCCGCTCATCGCCGAGGGCCGGCCGGTCCTTTGCACGCGCACGTTCTCCAAGATCTATGGTTTGGCCGGTCTGCGCGTCGGCTATGGCTACACGCGGCCCGACATCGCGGCGCTGCTCCACCGCGCCCGCCAGCCTTTCAACCTCAACGCGGTGGCCCAGGCGGCGGCGCTCGCCGCGCTCGATGACACGGATTTTGTCCAGCGCAGCCGCGACGTGAACCGCCGCGGACTCGCCCAGCTTGGAGCAGGCTTCCGTGAACTCGGGCTCGCAGCCGTGCCCTCGGCGGCGAATTTCATCCTCGTCGAAGTGCCCGACGGCGCGAAGGCGTTTGGTTTCCTGCAGGCCCACGGCACGATCGTACGGCCCTTCGGCAACCTCCCTCACCACGTGCGCATCAGCGTGGGCACGGCCGACCAGAACGAACGCTGCCTGGCCAACCTCCGCGCGTACCTGGCCTCGCGGGGCTGAGTTGTAGGAGCCTGCTCGCAGGCGATTCCTCTCCCGCTGGTCCCCACTCCATACTAACTACTCTCTACTGGTTCCCATGCACCCCTCCCAGGATCCCTCCGGCCGGCTGCTGTTGAGCGGCAACGAGGCGGTGGCGTTGTCGGCGCTGCATTGCGGCGTGGCGCTTGGCACCGGTTATCCGGGCACGCCTTCCACCGAGATTCTCGAGGGCTTCAGCGCGCTCGGCGGCAAGGCCCAGTGGGCGCCCAACGAGAAAGTGGCCGCCGAGGTCGCGCTCGGCGCCGCCTTTGCCCGGGCCCGGGTGCTCTGCACCATGAAACACGTCGGACTCAACGTGGCTGCCGATGTGCTCTTCACCATGACCTATTCGGGCGTGGACGGCGGTTACGTGCTGGTGGTGGCCGACGATCCGGGCATGGCCTCAAGCCAGAACGAGCAGGATAGTCGCCGCTATGCCGAGGCCGCCGCCGCGCCGATGTTTGAGCCGGCCGACTCGCAGGAGGCCTACGACCTGCTGCACACGGCCTTTGAAGTCAGCGAGCGCTGGCAGATTCCCGTGCTCTTCCGCCTGACCACGCGCGTGAGCCACTCCAAGTCCCCGGTAACACCGCGCTTTCCCCTGGATGCGCTGTTCCCGGCCACGGGCGCTCCGCAGCCGGAATTCGTGCGCAACATTGCCGGACGCGTCATGGTGCCGGGCCACGCCAAGCCGGCGCACAAGCGGTTGCGCGCGAAGCTCGCGGATCTGCAGGAATGGAACGAGGCGGAGGGACCGAACCGCGTCGAGCGGAGGAGCGCGGCGCTGGGCGTCATTACCAGTGGAATCAGCTACCACCACGTGCGCGAAGCCGCGCCCGACGCCAGCATCCTCAAGCTCGGCCTGAGTCATCCTCTGCCGATGAAAACGCTCCGCGATTTTGCGAGCTCGGTGGAGCGTTGTGTCGTGATCGAGGAAAACGATCCGTGGCTTGCCACCACCTGCCGGGCCGCCGGACTCGCCGTGGAGGCCAAGGACGACACCATTTTCCGGTTTGGCGAACTCAATGTCGACCGCGTGCGCCGCATCCTCGCGCACGATTCCAGCCCCGAACCCGAGCCGCCACGGGGCCGGCCGCCGGAGCTGTGCGCGGGCTGCCCGCACCGTTCCAGCTTCGAAGTAATGAAGGAGCTCGACTGCATCGTCTCCGGCGACATCGGCTGCTACACGCTGGCCGCGCTGCCGCCGATCGCCGCCATGGACATGATGATCGACATGGGCGCAGCCGTCGGCATGGGCCTGGGCCTGCGGCATGTGCTGCCCCGCGCGCAGGCCAAGCGCGTCGTTTCCGTCATCGGCGACAGCACCTTCCTGCATGGCGGCCTGCCGGGTCTCGTCGAGATGGCCTACAATCCGCCCGAGACCGGACACGTGCTGGTCATCCTCGACAACGGCACCACCGCCATGACGGGGCAGCAGGAGCACCCCGGAACCGGCCGCCAGCTCGACGGCGAGGCCACCTACCAGGTGAGCTACGAGGGGATGGCCCGCGCCGCGGGGGTGACAAACGTGGTCACGCTCAACCCCATCCGCGAGAAGGCCAGATTCAAGGAACTCCTGGCAGAGGCGCTGCGGAAGGACGAGCTGACCGTGTTCATTGCCCGCAGTCCCTGCATTCTCGCGGCGGGTCGCATCGCCGCGTGGGAAAAGGAACGCAAGGCCCGCGAAGCCGCGGACGCGGCAACGCCTCCCTGCGCGTGCGACCCGGATTGCGGCTGCGGCGGCCCGGCGGGCGACTGAACCGCCATGAGCGCAACCCCGATCTCTCCCATTAACGTCCGTTTCGCCGGCCTCGGCGGCACTGGCGTCATCCGGGCGTCCGATATCTTTGCCGACGTGGCGTTCCGCCAGGGCCACACCGTCAAGAAAGCCGAGGTCCACGGCATGAGCCAGCGCGGCGGCTCGGTGCAGTCGGACGTGCGCTTCGGCGCCGAGGTGCACAGCCCGATGATTCCCGACGGCGCCTGCGACTTCCTCGTGGTGCTGGAACCCACGCAGGTGGAGGTGGTGCGGGGCGGCTTGCGACCCGGCGGCGTGCTGCTGGCACCGGCTGACATCCCCGCTGGGAAGCTGCCGACCTCCAAGGCGCTGAACGTCGCCTTGCTGGGACGCCTGAGTCGGCATTTTGACTTTCCCGAGCAGGCCTGGCGTGCCAGCCTGCGCATGCATTTCAACGAGAAGCTTCATGCGGCCAACAACCAGGCCTTCGACCTGGGGAGAAACTCATGATCCGTAACCTCTGGAACGACCTCGACGGCACTTTCTTTCCGGAAAGCGCCTTGGACTACATGCCCGCGGACCGCCTGCGCGAGGTGCAGTTGCAGCGGCTCAAAGCGGCAACCGCGCTGGCCTACGACCGCGTGCCGCTTTTCCGCGAGCGCATGGACGCCCGGGGCGCGAAGCCGGGAGACGTGCACCGCCTCGAGGACGTGTGCCTGCTGCCGTTCTCAATCAAGAACGACCTGCGCGACAAGTACCCGTACGGACTCTTCGCCGTGCCGATGAGCGAGGTGGTGCGGTTGCACGCCTCCAGCGGCACCACGGGCAAGCCCATCGTGGTAGGCTACACGGCCGAGGACATGGAAGTTTGGAAACAGGTCATCATGCGCACCCTGTATGCCGCCGGCTACAGCCGCGGCGATGTGGTGCAGAACATGTTTGGCTACGGCTTGTTCACCGGCGGGCTGGGTCTCCATAGCGGAATCGAGGGCATCGGCGCCACGGTCATTCCGATCTCGGGCGGGAACAGCGAACGCCAGGTCATGGTGATGAAGGATTTTGGCGTCACCGCCGTGTGCAGCACGCCGAGCTACTTCATCCACCTGATCGAGGTCGCCGCCAAGCTGGGCATCGACTTCAAGCGCGACCTGAAAGTGAAGCGCGGCGTTTTCGGCGCCGAACCCTGGACCGACCGGATGCGCCAATACATTGAGACGGCCTCCGGCATCAAGGCCTACGACATCTACGGATTGTCCGAGATCATCGGTCCGGGCGTGGCCAGCGAGTGCACCTGCCAGAGCGGACTCCATGTTTTTGAGGATCATTTTCTCATGGAGATCGTGGATCCGGCGACCCTCGAACCGGTGCCCGACGGCAGTGAGGGCGAGTTGGTGATCACGACGCTCAGCAAGCAGGCCATGCCGGTCATTCGCTACCGCACCCGCGACATCACAGCGATCGAACCGCGGCCCTGCGCCTGCGGCCGGAATCTCCGGCGCATCAGGCGCATCAGCCGCCGCAGTGACGACATGTTCATCATCCGCGGGGTGAATGTCTATCCCTCGCAGATCGAGACCGCGTTGCTCCGGACCGAGGCGAGTCTGCCACATTACCAAATCGTGCTCACGCGCAAGTCCGGCCTCGACCGAATGGAAGTGCGGGTTGAGGTCACCGGTGAAATGCTGAGTGACCGGCTGAGCGAAATGGAGGGCCTACAGCGGCGTTTCGCGCGCAGCATCGAGCAGATCACCAGCTTGCACACGGATGTGACCCTCGTGCAGCCGGGCACGATCCCCCGCAGCGAAGGCAAGGCCAGGCGCGTCCTGGATAACCGCAACGAACCCGTCTGACCCGAGCCAGGTCGAGGGACGAGCGTCGAAGGTCGAAAACCCGGACACGGCCTCCGATGAACTCGCTCAACGAACCGGCCCTGAACGTTCCTCCCTCCTCATCTCTTCGACATTCGGGTCACGATCCTCGCCTTTCGACCGTCGACCCTCAACTTCCTACAGAACATGAAAATCCGCCAGATCTCTGTCTTTCTCGAGAACCGTCCCGGCCGCCTGTCGGCCCTGTGCCGCACGCTGGCCGACGCTGGGGTGAACCTCAGCACGCTCACCCTGGCTGAAACCGGCGAATTCGGGCTGCTGCGGCTGATGACGGCCGATCCGGACAAGGCGAAACAAGTGATCGAGCAGGCCGGCTACGCGGCCACCGCGACCGAGGTGGTGGCGCTGCAGGTGCCCGACCGGCCCGGCGGCTTGGCCTCGGTGCTGCGGGTCCTCGAGACCCACAATATTTCGGTCGAATACATGTATGCCTTTGCTATGCGCGCGGGCGGCGATGCCGTCATGGTCTTCCGTTTCGACGACATGGACCGAGCCCTGGCGGCACTGCAGGCCGCCGGCGTCAACGTCTTCACCCCCGTGGACCTGTTCGGGGCATGAGATCCGCCACCGCGGCCCCAGGGAAATTCACATTGTCTCCAGCCAGGCCCGGCCGAGGCCGGCGAGCAGGCCGAAGAGATGGCCTTCCCAGGAAGTGCCGGCGCGCGCCGGCGCAACCCCGGCGAGCATGCTGCCGTAGAATAGCATGACGCCGCCAGCCACGAGCAGATCGGGCATCGTCCTGGTGAACCAGGCCACTGCGAGCAGGTAGCCGAGGAAACCGAAGATCACGCCGCTCATGCCGACATGGGAGGCGTTCCGGCCGAACAGCCAAAGCAGCGCGCCCTGCGCGAGGGCAATCGTCGCGGCGACCTCGACGAATTGCCCTGCGTTGCGGTGCAACACGAGGGCGCCGAGCACGATGAACGGCGGGAGATTGGCGGCAAGATGCGCGACGTTGGCGTGGATGAAAGGCGAGGTAATGATACCGGGAAGGCCTGCGGCCCGCCGCGGAATCACACCAAGCGTTCTCGCCGCCTTGTCGAATGCGATGGCGATGATTGTGCCCGCCACCATCGCCGCCGCGGGCCACGAAAGGAAGTACCACGGTGGCTTCGTGAAAAGCCGGGCGAGGAAGTCAGAGATCTGCTCCATGCGGGAGACGAGGGAAAGGCGAGAAAGCGGGAAAGCAAGAAATGAGGAAAGCGAAAATGGAGAAAGGCGGGGCGGGGCTGGTTAGTGCGTCGCGACGTAGGGCTCGATCGGGCGGAAACCGGGGCGTTGGCACGCGGCGTCGCGCGCGGTCGATTCGGCGAAAAGAAAGAAAGCATAGCCACCGAAGCCGCCGCCACAGTACTTATAGGCGAGTACCCCGGGCAGATCGGCCGGCAGCGGTTCCATGCCCTCGGCGCACTGTACGGCGTGCGACTGACGGACGGCATCGGCCAGTTGATTCAGGTCCTGCCGCCACACGGCGTCGCGGGCGGTCTGGCCGGCCCGGGCAATTGCGTCATAGTCGCGCGCCTGGTTGGCCACGCCGGGGGTCGAGTGCGACTGCCCCGTCCAGTACACCGCCAAGCGGCCGCGCAGGAACGCGCCGTCAGATTTCAGCTCCAAATCCGGCCGCGGGCCGCTGCGCCAGACGCACAGGCCCGTCTCGGCGATCACCGCCGGGTCCTGCCAGCCCACGCCGAGGTCGAGCTCCGATCCGACTCCGTCCTTGCCGTTGAGCAGCGCCCAGGCTCCGCTCCCGCCCAGGCCGGCGTTGCGCTCGTAGGGCCAGGCACGCAGCGAGACCGTGGGAGAGATCGCGCAGTTGACGATATAGCCGCCCGGCCGGGCAAAGCGCGGGACGTCGAGCCAGCCCCCCGCAAAATCCACGCGCAAGGGCGCCTCCTGCGGGGCGCGGATCCAGCGGACGATTTCCGTGGTCGAAATCGACGGAAATTGCGGCGGCGTCTTGGGCAGCACGACGTAGCGCGCGCCGACCTGGGCGCACAAGGCCTGCTTGAGTGGGGTGTATTTGTCATCCTCGGTCACGGCCAGGATGTGCGGCCGCAGGCGCAGGAATTCCTCCTTGAAGTCCAGCCCTTCCTCGCGCCCGGTGCCGATGACGACCTCGTCCACCGCCCCGAGTGAGGCGAGCAAGGCGCGCTTGTGCTCGTCAGGCAGCGAGCTGCGCCGCTGCCGCTGCTGCCACAGCACCTCGGACGAGGCGAAGGACACAATGAGGTGGTCGCCCAAGGCGCGCGCTTCGCGGAAGAACTGGAGATGGCCCGCGTGGAGAATGTCGTACCAGCCGGAGACAAAAACCTTGATCATGGGTGCCCCCAGCACGACGCCCGGGGTCATTCGCGTCAATCCACCGTTGGGCGGCCACGCCGGGGTTGCCCCGGCTGCGTCCTAGCAAATCGGCCCGGGTTTCGCACTCCGTCTTTGCCAAAACCGCGAGATTATGACTTCCTGCCGGCATGCGCATCGCCGTTCTGGCCGACACGCACGACCACTGCCCGCCCGACCTGCCGGAGCGCTTGCGCGCGGCGGACGAGATCTGGCATCTCGGCGACGTGTGCGACCCAAAGCTGCTGACCGTGTTCGAGGGGATCGGACCACCGGTCCGCGTGGTGCTTGGCAACTGCGACTGGAACCACGGCTGGCCGCGCGAAATCCGGTTTGAGCAGGACGGCCTGCGCTTCCTGCTGGTGCACATCCCGCCCGCCAGGGCGCCCCTCGAAACTGATGTCGTGTTGCACGGCCACACCCACGTGGCACGGGACGAAACTGACCGGCGGGGCGTACGCTGGCTCAACCCGGGCTGCATTTCGCGGCCCCGCGGCGGCGCACCCCCGAGCTTCGCCTGGTTGGGTATCCGGCCCGGCCGCCTCGACTGGCGCATAGTGCCGCTCTGAACCGCCATGCTGAAGCAGCTGCCCAACCTGATCAGTTCGCTGCGCCTCGCCGCGGCGGCAGCGATGGCGGTGGTGACCGCGACCGCCGGCTCGCGACCCTGGTTTCTCATCCTGCTGGCCCTGGCCCTCGTCACCGATGCGCTCGATGGCTTCCTCGCTCGCCGGCTGAAAGCCGAGTCCGAGCTGGGCCGGAAACTCGACAGCTGGGGCGATTACGCGGTCGTGACGGCCGTGGCCTACGGCCTCTGGATGCTCTGGCCCGATATGGTACACCGCGAGGCGGCTTGGCTGATCACCGGGTTCACCGCCTGTTTTGCCATCGTGATTTACGGTCTCGTGCGCTGGCGGCGCATTCTGGCCTACCACACGCTGGCCTCGAAGGTGTTTGCCGTCATGATGCCGGTGGCGCTTGCTCTCCTCCTCGTGGATTGGTCGCCGGTGCCGTTCCATCTTGTGGTGGTGGTGCAGGTCGTGGCCGCGGCCGAGGAGCTGGCGATCGCCGTGGTGCTGCCCGGCTATTCCGGACCGGTGTCGAGCCTGCGGCAGGCCTTGCGCCAGCGCCGCCAAAACTGACGCTGGCCTTCCCTCGTCGGAGTGCTTAAGTGCGCATCCAACCGTGGCGGGATCTTTGAGCATCTCGGAAACACCGGCCGGGGCGGCGGAGCCCGGCGTCAGATTCGTTCGCAGCGAGCGGGCGCGCCACTACCGGCTGACCCTGCGGCGGGATGGGGTCGCGGTGGCGACCATCCCGCGGCGGGGTTCGGAGCGGGAGGCCCGGCGGTTTGTGGAGCGGCATCGTGAATGGCTGGAGCGCGTGCAGGCGCGGCAGCAAGCCCGGCCGCGGGCCGCGGAAGTGTGGACGCCGGGCACGGAGATACTCTGGCGGGGCGGGCGGCAGGCGATCCGCGTGGCCGCCGATGGCGACCGGCCGATGGTCTGCCTCGGCGCCGACGTTTTCCGCGTGTCGCGACTCGGCGGCGACCTGCGTCCGGCCCTGGAGGCGCAGTTCGGCCGCCGGGCGCGCATCGAGCTGCCGGCCCGCGCTTGGGAACTGGCGGCCGAGACCGGCACCGGGATCAAGAACGTCACCATCCGCAACCAGCGTTCCCGCTGGGGTTCATGTTCGGCGCGCGGGACGATCTCGCTTAACTGGCGCCTGGTGCAGACTCCCGATTTCGTGCGCGACTACATCATCTACCACGAGCTGATGCACCTGCGAGAGATGAACCACTCGGCCCGGTTTTGGGCGCGCGTTGAGGCGGTCTGCCCCGCGTGGCGCGCCGCCGATCGCTGGCTCAAGCGGCAGGGAAGCCTGCTGGGCCTGTGAGCCGCGGCTGTCGTATCCGGTTGACGACGGCTGGAGGGAACCGGAGCATCCCAAGCCTGAAGCGGCGCGGCCTGCCGCCGGGCTTCAACGCGTTTCATGCATGCCGACTTGCAATGGGAAAGCACCCACACTCCCGGGCAGTTCCTGCTCGCGATCCTGGGCATTGTGCTGATCGACATCGTGCTGGCGGGTGACAACGCCGTGGTCATCGCGCTGGCGGTGCGGACCCTGCCGCAACGGCAGCGGCTGTGGGGAATCTTGCTCGGCGCGGGCATGGCGGTCCTGCTGCGAGTCGCGCTCACCGCCGTGGCGGCGCAGCTGATGAACGTGAACTACATCAAGCTCGCCGGCGGCCTCCTGATCCTGTGGATCGCGGTGAAGCTGCTGCTGCAGGAGGAGCAGGGAAGGACCGGCGGTCGTACGGCGGGCACCCTTTGGCAGGCCGTCTGGCTGATCATGGTGGCCGATGTCACGATGTCGCTCGACAACGTGCTGGCGGTGGCCGGCGCCTCAAAGGGGCATCTCGGGCTGCTGCTTTTTGGCCTGGGCCTCAGCATTCCCCTCGTGGTGTTCACCAGCAACCTACTGGCGCGATTGATGGATCGGTATCCGATTATCATCTACATCGGTGCGGCCATCCTGGGCAAGGTCGGCGGCGAGATGATCATGACCGACCGGCTGACCACCGTCCTCTTCACGCCGCCTCTCTGGCTGGTGTACGTCGTGGAGGCGGTCCTCGCGATTGGGGTGATCGGGTTGGCGCTGGCCCTCCGGAAGCGCCCGGTTCGGGGCGAAAGGTGACCACGCGGGGCTGCCGGCCGCGCTCTCCTGAGAATAACGGGCGACGGAAAATGCGGTCATTCCCGGCAGCTCAGAGGTCGGCCCCGATTGCGCGGTTGTAGGTAGCGCGGGCTGTTAGGCAGCTCCAACGGGCCGCGGCGAGCGAAGCCTCGGCGCTGGCCAGCGCGGTCTGCGTGTCGAGCAGGTCGGTGATGACTGCGGCGCCGCTTTGGTAGCGTTCGCGCGACACGCGCAGGCTTTCCTCGCTGGCGCGCACATTGGTCTCGTTGGCGGCAATGGAGTCCCGGGCGCGCTCGAGCTCCGTCGCGGCGGCCCAGACCTCCTGGCGCACCTGCAGAACGCGGCTGTCGTAGGCCGCCTGATCGCGGGCGAGCTCGGCCCGGCTGCGGGCGAGTTGATGGGCGCGACTGCCCGCATCAAACACGGGCAGGTCGACCGAGACGCCCACCTGCCATTCCTTCGTCTCCGGGAGGAAGCCGGTGTCATTCCAGCCGTAGGCTCCGTCGGCGTGCAGCTTGGGAGCGCGGGCCGCGCGGGCGCTATCCACACTGGCCCGGGCGGCTTCGACGTGCTGCTGACCCGACTTCAGTTCCGGCCGGCGGGCGATCGCCTGGCTGACGGCGGCTTCAATGTCCGTGGTGGCCAGCGGCGGGGCGTCCGCGGCTGGCGGGGCGATCAGGAGCGGTGACTCGGCCGGGCGGCCCATGACCGTGTTGAGCTGGCCAGCGGCGGTGCGCACACGACTCCGGGCGTTGATCAGCTCCAATTGCGCCGACGCCACCTCGGCTTGGACGCGGAGCACGTCGGCCTGGGGCACGGCTCCGGCGTCATGTCGGGCCCGCGCCAGTGCAAGATGGCCTTCAGTGCGCTCCAGATTCCGTTTGGCCAGGTCGTGCAGATCCTGCGCGGACGCCAGCGCATAAAATGCCGACTGCACCGACAGACGGACGTCACTGCGAGTGGCGGCGGCGTCCGCTTGGGCGCCGCTCAACCGGGCGCGGGCGGCGGCCAGACCGGACCGGCGCTCGCCGAAATCGACCAGCGTCATCCGCGAGGTCAGGCCACCGGTCCAGTCGTTGAGCGGGCCGATGAGCTCCGGGAGACTGTGGCCCGGCAGGACCAGTCCGGACGGCAGGAAGGCCCGCTTCTGCCAGCGATGGTAGCCCGCGCCAAGATCGACCTGCGGCCAGTAGGGAGCCCGGGCGACGTCAACGGCCTCGCCGGCGGCGGCGACGCCGGCGGTGGCAGCCGTAAGCAGCGGCTGACCGTCCGTGGCGACGCGCAGGCAGTCTTCCAGGGTCAAGGTTGGGGTGGGTCCGGCGGCGGACATTACCCCGGCGGCCAGCGAGAGGAGCAGGAAGAACGGAAGGAGTGTTTTCATGACACGTGGACGGTGGGAAGAGAAGCAGGGGGGCTCAGGAAATGGTCTTGTGGAAGCGCTTTACGGCGAAGGTCAGCACGACGAGGCCGATTGCCAGCAGGGCAGCCATCTGTAGCCAGAGGACGCGAAAGCCGATGCCTTTAAGGAATACGCCGCGGATGATCACCAGAATATAGCGCAGCGGATCGACCAAGCTCAGCCATTGGATGACCGGCGGCATGTTCGCGATCGGGAAGATGAATCCGGAAAACAGCATGGCCGGGAAGAAGAAGAAGAAGGTCGTCATCATGGCCTGTTGCTGCGTCTGGCTGATCGTCGAGATGAACAGTCCGATGCCGAGCGTGCTCAGCAGGAAGAGCGCGACGCCGAGCAAAAGCAGCGGGAAACTGCCGCGGAACGGGATGTCAAACCAAAGCAGCGCGACCGCGGACACCATGGCGGTATTAACGAAGCCGATCACCGCAAACGGCGCGCACTTTCCGAGAATGAACTCCACCGGGCGGATCGGCGTGACCATGATCTGTTCGATGGTGCCGGCCTCCTTCTCGCGGACGATCGCCATGCTCGTGAGCATCAGGCTGACGAGCATCACCAGCATCGCGATGATCCCGGGGACGTAGTAATTTCGGCTCTCGAGATCGGCGTTGAACCAGGCGCGGGGCTCGAGATCCACGCTGCCGACAGGCACCATCCGCCCCGCCTGCCGCAGCGCCTGATCGAGGACCAGCTGGGTATTGGCGGTGGCGGCGATCAGCGCACTGTAATTTACGACAAACCGCGCGGTGTTCGAGTCGGAGCCGTCGACGATCAGCTGCACGGCCGCGGTGCGGCCGCCGTGCTGGTCGGCCTCGTAGCCGGAGTTGATCTGCAGGATCGCCGCCGCCTCGGCTTGATCGACCAGCCGCCGAGCCTCCGCCTCGTTCTGCGTCGAGGCGATCGTGTCGAAATACGCGGAGCCGGTGAAGCGCGCCACCAGCGCCCGGCTGGCGGCCGTGTTGTCGCGGTCGATCACCACCAGCCGCACGTGCCGGACGTCCAGGGTGACGGCATAGCCAAAGATCAGCGTCTGGATCACCGGCAGCCCGAGGATGACCATCCGCATCCGCGGGTCGCGAAGGACCGACCGGAATTCCTTGCGGAGAATGGTGACGACGCGTTCCCACATAATCAGGCGAGCCTCTTGCGGGTTAGGCCGATCGCGGCGCCAATAACCACGATCGCGAAGACGAGCAGAAAGAGGGCATCGGGCCAGAGCGCCTCCAGCCCGACGCCGCGGAGGAAGATCCCCTTGACGAGGACCACGAAGTAGCGCGCCGGCACGATACAGGTGATCGCGCGGACGACCAGCGGCATATTGGCGATGGCAAAGGCGAAGCCGGAAAGCAGGAACGCCGGGATAAACGTCGAGACCATCGCCAGCTGGCTGGCGAGAAGCTGCTGCCGGGCGAGGGCGCTGATCAGGATGCCCTGCGCCAGGGTCGCCACGATGAAGATGGCGCCGACGCCGAACAGCAGCGGCACGCTGCCGCGGAGCGGCACCTGGAAAAGGAACACCGCCATGAGAACGGCGATGACCATGTTGGCCATCCCGATAACCGAATAGGGCAGGAGTTTGCCCAGAATGAGCTCGGCCGGCTTCACCGGCGTCGAGATCAGCTGTTCCATGGTCCCACGCTCCCACTCGCGGGCGACGGTCAGCGAGGTCAGCAGGGCGGCGATCAGGCCCATGATGACCGCCAGGATCCCTGGCACGATGAAGTTGCGGCTTTCGAGGTCGGGGTTGAACCACACCCGGGTCCGCAGGTCGAGCGACGCCGGGGGCGCGCGGCCGGCGACCCGCCGGACCTGGGCGAGGGCCAGCTGCTGGTTGAAGCCGGCGGCAATCGCCTGGGCGTAGCCGAGGACAATGGCGGCGGTGTTGGCGTCGGAGCCGTCGACGATCGCCTGGACGGGCGCGGCGCGACCGGCGGCGAGCTGGCCGGCGAATTCGGAGGAGATGACGAGCGCAAGGGCGGCCTCGCGCGCATCGATGGCGCGCTCCAGGCCGGCGTAGTTGGCGACAGCGCCGCGAAAATCGAAATAGTGGGTCGCGCGGAACCGCGCAACAAACTCGCGGCTATCCACGGTCTGGCTCTGGTCCCAGACGACGAACGGCACGCGGTCCACGTCAAGGGTGAGCGCGTAGCCGAACATGAGCAGCATTAGCATCGGGATGCCGATCGCGAGGCCGAGGCTGCGCGGGTCGCGGCGGATATGGATGGCTTCCTTGCGAGCCACGGCCCAGAGGCGGCGCCGGTTCATCGAGAGACCTCCGATTGCGGCGCATTGGCCCGGTCGCGGGCCTCGATCAGCGAAACGAACACGTCCTCCAAGGTCGGGGTGATGCCTTCGACCCGGGCCACGCGGAATCCGGCGCCGGCGAGCGCGGCGCGAATCGCGGTCGCGGCGGGCCCGGCCTCCGCGGCCCGCGCCACAGCGTGCAATCCGTGCCCGAAAAGCGCGGCCTCCTTCACCTCGGGCAGGCGCTCGATGATCTCCATCGCGTCATTGGGCCGCTCGCACTCAATCTCGAGCACGGCCTCCTGCAGGTGCCGGGTTTTCAGCTCGCGCGGCGGGCCGAGGGCGATGAGCTCACCGCGATAAATAACGCCGAGGCGGTCGCAATATTCCGACTCCTCCATGTAGTGCGTCGTCACGAGGACCGTGACGCCCTGTGCGGAGAGCGTGTAGATGAGGTCCCAGAACTGCCGGCGGCTGTTCGGGTCGACGCCGGAGGTCGGCTCGTCGAGAAAGAGGATGGGCGGCTCGTGGAGCACAGCGCAGCCGAGGGCGAGGCGTTGCTTCCACCCGCCCGAGAGCACGGCGGTGCGGGCACGGCGGTGGTCGCGCAGGCCGGCCATGGTCAGCACCCATTCCTTGCGTTCAGTCTTCCGGGCCTTCGGCAGGCGGTAGATGCCGCTATAGAAATCGATGTTCTCCTCGACCGTGAGCTCGTCGTAGAGCGAGAACTTCTGGCTCATGTAGCCGATGCGCGTCTTGATCTTCTCGGTGTCGCGAACGATGTCGAAGCCGGCGACCCGCCCCGAGCCGGCGGTGGGGGCGAGGAGGCCGCACAGCATGCGGATGGTGGTGGACTTGCCCGCACCGTTCGGTCCCAGAAAGCCGAAGATCTCCCCGCGCCGCACGGCAAACGAGATGCCGGCGACGGCTTTGAACGTTCCGAAATGCTTCTCGAGGTTCTGCACCTCGATCACGGTCTCGGTGGACTGGGCGGGCTCAGTGCGCACGGGAGGAAACGGATGTCATCTGTTAAATGACAAACCAGGATTGGTGGCCGGATCGGGATTCGCGGTGATCGAGACGAAGACGTCTTCGAGCGACGGTTCGACTGGCTGCAGGCCGAGCAGCGCGAAGCCGGCGGAGGCGACCAGTTCCCGGATCCTCGCCTGGATGGAGATAATGTCGCGTGAGACCACGTGCACGCGGTCGCCGAAGAGCCCGACAGAGGCGCCGGCGAGATGCTCGCGCAGCAACAGCGCCGTGCGGCGAGGGGCCGACGTCCGCACCTCAAGCAAGGCACCCGGCATCATGGCCCTGACCTCGTCCGGGGTGCCGAGGGCCAGCAAGCGACCCTGGTGCAGCAAGGCGAGCCGGTTGCAGCGCTCGGCCTCGTCGAGATAGGCGGTCGAAATGAAGATCGTCACCCCTTCGCGAACGAGCTGGTAGAGGATCCGCCAAAAATCACGGCGGGACACCGGATCGACCCCATTGGTCGGCTCGTCGAGAAAGAGCACGCGGGGCGTGTGAATGAGCGCGCAGGCAAGTCCCAATTTCTGCTTCATGCCGCCCGAAAGATTGCCGGCGAGGCGCTGCTTGAACGGGGTCAGATTGCTGAAGCCAAGCAGCCGCTCGAATTTCTCCGGGCGGCCGTGGATGGGCACGCCATAGATGTCGGCATAGAACTCGATGTTTTCCAGCACGGTGAGGTCCGGATAAAGGCCGAAACGCTGGCTCATGTAGCCGATCTGCTCCTTCAGCCGCTCAACGTCGCGGACGACATCGCAGCCAGCCACCTCGGCCGCGCCGCCGGTCGGTCGGAGGAGACCGGTCAGCATGCGCATCGTGGTCGTCTTGCCGGCACCGTCGGGTCCGACCAGTCCGAAAATCTCACCGGGTGCGACGGCGAGGTTAAGGCCCTCCACGACGACAAGCTCATCGAAGGTGCAACGAAGGCCGGTGGCGCGAATGGCGGACATCGCAGAGAGTGAAAGTGAGAGTGAAAGGGAGGGTGAAAGGGAAGGTGCAGGAACAGCTGGCTCGTGGAAGATTACCGCGCGGCGCGGATGATCGCGTCGGCGGGCATGCCGGGTTTCAATTCGTCGTCAGGGTTGGCTAGGTCGATCTTGACGCGGAACACGAGCTTTACGCGCTCCTTGGTCGTCTGCACCGTCTTGGGTGTGAATTCCGCCTCGGAGGCGATGAAGCCGACGGTGCCCTCATAGGTTTTGTCCGGGAAGGTGTCGGTGCGCACCTCGACCTTCTGGCCCAAGCGGAGGCGGCCGAGATCGGTTTGGTTGATATAAGCGCGAACCCACACGTGCGCGATGTCGGCGACCGTGACGATCGGGGTGCCGGCGGAGACAAACTCGCCGGGCTCGATGTTGTGGGAAAGCACCACGCCCGTCAGCGGCGAGACCAGCCGGGTGTTGTCCAGCTGGGTACCGGCCAGGGCGACTGCGGCGTGGCCCTGGTCCACCCGGGCGCGGCCCTGGGCGATGTCCTCGGCACGCGGCCCCTCCCGCACGAGCTTGAGACGCTCGGCGGCCTCGGCAGTGCGGGCCTCGGCGACCTTGAGCTGCGCCTGCGACGCCTCGAGTTCCCGATCGGCGATGGCATCCTTGCCGCGCAACTCCGTTTGACGGGTAAAGTCGAGCCGGGCGCGGTCGCGATCGGCCTCGGCGCTGCGGAGGGTGGCCTCCACGGCGGCGATTTCCTGGGGACGCGATCCGGCCACGAGCGCCGCCAGCGAGGCCTCCGCGCCGGCAAGTTCGGCCCGGCGCAAGGCAAGTTGCTCCTGCTGTTCCGTGTCGTCCAGCCGGGCTACTAGCTGGCCGGCCTTGACGCGGTCGCCCTCGGAGATGAGACGTTCGACGACGCGGCCGGGCACCTTGAAGCCGAGCTGGGCGTCGGTGACCTCGAGGTTGCCCGAGAGGACCAGGTCGCCCGCGCGGGTGCTGTTGCCCGGCGAGCAACCGGCGAGCAGCAGCGTGGCTGCGGCAAGACCAACGACGAAGGCGAGGCGCACCGGGCGATCAGGGCGCGGCATGTTTTTCACAGGCGGCGAGGTGTTTTTCATAGTCTTTGCGTCCGGCGGTGGAGAGGAGTCCGCCGAAGAACAGGTGGATGGCTTTTTCGAGGGTCTGCCGCGGCGTGAGCTGCGTGCGGTCGAGAACATCCGGATGAACGAGGCCGCGGATGGCCTGCAGCCAGAATTCGACGGCAAAATCCGGATCCACTTCGTGGCGCACCTTGCCCTCGGCCAGGCCGGCCCGGATGAGGCGCCCGAACACGTAGGGCACATTGCGTTGCCGAAGGTCGTCGATCTTCTGGTAGAGCTGCGGAGCGAAACGCTGCAAGTCATGCAACAGGCCGGGGCTGGCCTTGGCGAGATTGGAGCCGACGACATCGGATACCCCGCACAGCTTCTGGGAGAAATTAAGCCGGGGATTCGAAAGCACCGCGTCCATGCGCTCGCGGATGGATTTCCCGATCCCGTCGATAATGGCGGTGATGATGGCGTCCTTGCTGGGAAAGTAAACGTAGAGGGTCTTCTTGCTCATCCCGAGGTCATGCGCCAGGGCGTCCATGGTCAGCGCGCTGTAGCCGTAGGCGAAGAGATGGGCGCGGGCGGCCTCGAGGATGCGGACCCGGGCGGAGACCGCGACGGTTGGGGCGAGGACCACGGAAGCATTCATGGGAACCGGAGGAAACTATAATGGTATTTGAAGTTTCCATGCAAGAGTTTTCTTTCCCGAGGGTTCCCCGGGGCGGCGCGCCGCGGCGACTCTGGCGGTCCGGGAGGCGGCCAACAAAAAGGCCGGGCTCGGTGCCCGGCCTGGGAAAATCCTGAGGGAGCAGGTTAGCGGCGGAAGCCGCGGTCACCGCCCCGACGGTCGCCGCGGTCACCTCGCTGGCCGCCACCGAAGCCGCCCCGGCGCTCGCCACCCTCGAACTGGCGGGGCGGGCGCTCCTCCTTGGGCCGCGCCTCGTTGACCGTGAGATTGCGGCCGTCCATCCCAAAGCCGTTGAACTTCTGGATCGCGGCCTGGGCCTCCTCGGGCGTGGACATGGCGAGGAAGGCAAACCCGCGTGAACGGCCCGTGAACTTGTCGAAGATCAGGTCGACGCTGACGACGGTACCGGCCTGACTGAACAGATCCTGGAGGTCCTGCGCAGTCGAGGTGAAGGGCAGATTGCCCACGTACAGTTTGGTGCTCATTGGGTGGTGTCTGTCGAACACGGCTTGGCCTCATCTTCTGCCCGTTCCCGACCGTCGAGTTTCGAATCACCACTGAACCAGCGTTCATCTGACAATCCACCAAGCAGACGACTCAGACAGCAAGCGGGAGGCAGGCTTAAAAACGCGATTTCTGAAGGCAAGTAAAAATCCGGCCGGTAGCGGTCGGCCCGGCGCCTCCGGTTCGACAGAGAATCCAGCTGTAGTTCTTGTGCGGAAGCGCCGCCGGGTTTATGATGATTGCCGCCTCGATCCCAACCATCATCCCGATCACCATGCCTGTTTTTCTCCACACCCGCATCCGGGTCGGCGACCTCGATCGCACCATTGCCTGGTACCGGGAACTCGGCTTTGAATGCGTGCGGCGCATTCCAAAATCCCCGCAGGGCAACCTGCTCGCCTTCCTGCAGATTCCCGGCAGCGCCCACGTGCTCGAACTCTGCCATCAACCGGGCTACAAGCTGATCGTGCCGGAAGACCTGATGCACACCGCGGTCGGCTACCCGGATCTCATCGCCAAGTGCGATGAACTTGACAAGAAAGGCTGGAAGATCTGGCCCGACGACTGGCGCCGGACTTTTCCTGCCGGCCGGCGGATGGCATTCGTAACCGACCCGGACGGCTATGAGGTTGAGCTTTTGGAGCAGAAATAGGGGCGACCCGACATGCCGCTGCCACTCCATCTGCCCCAAACGGACCCTGGCCGGAGCTTGAGCAGGCTCCGGGCGTTACTTGACGAAGTGGCGACGCGTCATTTGCATTGAGGTATTCGATTATGCGCGAGCTTGCCTCCATCCGGTCCCTGCTCCTGCCGCTCCTGGCGATCGCTGCCGGTGCGGTGCCGATCCGCGCCGGCTCCACTCTGCTGGAGAATTCTCCTTTTCTTCCACCGAACACCTCCGCGGGGGCGGCCCAGGAGGCCTCCCCGCTTGAGCTGCGCAGCATTCTGCGGGCCGGCGGAGATTTTGAGTTCAGCCTTTACGACCCCGCCAAGAAACTGAGCACTTGGGCGCGACTGAACGAACCCGGCCATGACTTCATCGTTAAGGCATACGATCCCGAAAAGGAGATGGTCACCGTTGAACGGCGGAGCCGGACCTACAAGCTGGCTTTGAAGGAGGCAAAGATCTTGCCGTTGGCGGTTGTTTCCAGCCAGACACCGGGAGTGGCCGGGATGCCGCCGGGAATGACACCGGGGTCGGGGCCGATGGGATCGGGAGCGCCCGGCCAGATGGGGCCAATGCCGATGGGTGGCCGCGGCCCGATCGGGCCCACGCCGTCGCTGAGCCCCGAGCAGCTTCGCAGCCTTGAGGCCGAGATCAACCGCCGCAGGGAATTGCGGCGCCAGGCTGCGGCCCAGCCGGGATTGACCCCCCAAGCACAGCCGTCAACTCCGCCCCAGCAACGTTGAGCGGTCCGCGAGACCGATCGCTTCGCATGGTCAAGGGCCAGAAAGTCGTCTGCATTGACGCGACGTTCTCCGAATTCGTCCGGGCGATCTACGCCCAGCTTCCGACAAAGGGGAAAACCTACACCATCCGCGAGGTGTTTCTTGGCCGCGAGAAGGTGGTGAACGGCGGCGAGTCCGCCACTGTTGGCCTCCTGCTGTTGGAATTGAATAATCCACCTGATCCATTTCATGCCGGGCGGCAGGAACTAGGTTTCTCGTCCGAACGCTTTGCTCCATTGGAGGAACTGCCGCCAGAAGAGGTTGAAAAGGAGACGACAATCAGCATCGGAACGCACCACGGTTGTGGGGGCAATTGAAGTTCGGCTGGCGGTGGCGTATGGCCGATAAGTTATTAATCATTGGTCAATAATAATATATGAGATTTGGCTGGAATGTAGGTTTGGCTTTGTCTGTGATTTCAGTTGAAACTGAGTCTCAGTTCGGTTTGTTCTGGGCAAGTCTTATGCCGCCCGAACCCGGAAATGCCTGCCCGCAACGGCTGTCGCTCGTTGAGCTCCGCGCCGGCGTGCCAAGTCGGGTCACTGGGCTAAATGGGCAACCGGAGTTCAGTCAGCGGCTTCGAGAAATGGGTTTCTGCGAGTCGGCCGTCGTTCAGAAGATTGCTGGCAATCAAATGGTGATCTGCGAGCTATGCGGAACCCGCGTGGCGCTGAGTGACCGGGTGGCGGGAGACATTGAGGTGGAGCCGATCCGCGGCGACGCTTAGCGGTCGCTCCGCCTCGCGCCCGGCCGGACCGGTCATGGCTTCAACCCTCAAATTGTCGCAGCTTCCCGTTGGTACCCGGGCCACTGTCCGCGGGTTTCCCGGACAGGGCCCCGCTTTTCTTCGTCTGCGCGAAATGGGCGTACTGCCTGGCATCTCCATCACGCTGGTTCGCGCCGCCCCCTTGGGCGACCCGCTCGAGATTCAGGTGCGCGGCTACAATCTGACGCTGCGGAAGAGCGAGGCGGAACACGTGTTGGTGGAACCAGCCGATGATCAGTGATTCCTTGGCTTACGAAGCCGCGAACGACCCTCCTTCCGATCGTTGGCCGCTGGGTAATCGTCCGGGCAGCTGCGTGCGATGAGCGAATCTTTTTCAGAATCCGCGGAGCTTCCGCGAACCCCCGTTTATGCGCTGGTCGGCAATCCGAACTGCGGCAAGAGCACGCTCTTTAATGCCCTGACCGGATTAAGACAAAAGGTGGGCAACTATCCGGGCGTCACGGTCGAGAAAAAGGTCGGCACGACCTACTCGCAGCACGGACGCCCGATTAATGTCATTGATCTGCCCGGCACGTACTCGCTCGCCGCGCGCTCACCCGACGAGGCGATCGTGCGCGACGTCCTCCTCGGTCGCCGCGCCGACACGGCGCAACCCGACCGCATCGTCTGCATTGTCGACGCCACCAACCTCGAGCGGAATCTTTATCTTGTCCATCAGGTGCTGGATCTTGGCCGGCCGGCCATTCTCGTGCTCAACATGATGGACCTGGCGGCAGTCGCGGGGCTCAACCTGCGGGTCGCCCGCCTTGAGCACGAGTTGGGCATCCCGGTCATTCCCTGCGAAGCAGCCAACGGCAAGGGCATCCTCGAGCTCCGCCTAGCGATGAGCCGGACCGACCTGCCATTGTCGCGACACCGCTGGGACATACCCGGGCCGATTGCGCCCGCGGTGTCCGAATTGCAGGCCTCGCTGATCGAGAACGACGGCCGGCAGGCGCTCATCGCCCGCGCCGAGGCACTGCTGCTCCTGACTGATCAGGACGCGGTGCGCGTGGCGGGCTCCCGGCCCCTCGGCGATCAGACGTCCGCGATCCTCACCAACTGGAAGCGCCGATGGGATGGGGAGGGTGTCGACTGGTCGGGCATCCTCGTCAACAGCCGCTACGAAGCCATCGCGCGGCTTTGTGCCGACGTGGTGCTGCGCGCCGCCCGGGTCGGGCCGGCCCTTTCCGATCGCATTGACGGTGTCGTGGTGCATCCCTTGTGGGGCTGGCTTGTGCTCGGCGGCATCCTGACGGTGCTGTTCCTGTCGATTTTCACGCTGGCCGAGTATCCGATGAACTGGATCGACGGGCAGGTGGCCGGGCTCGGCGCCTGGGTCAAGGGCGCGATGGCGCCGGGGGACCTGCGCGATCTTTTCACGGATGGCGCCATCGCCGGGGTGGGCGGCGTGCTGGTGTTCCTGCCGCAGATCCTGATCCTGTTTTTCTTCCTCGGACTGCTTGAGAGCACCGGCTACATGGCGCGCGCGGCGTTCATCATGGACCNNATCCCGGGCATCATGGCCACGCGCACGATCGAGGACCCCAAGGATCGCCTGGTAACCATCCTGGTGGCGCCGCTGATGAGCTGCTCGGCGCGCCTTCCCGTCTACCTGCTGATGATCGCCGCGCTGCTGCCGGACGACCGCGTGACCGTGGGCGCCAAGGTCGGACTCATGCTGCTGATGTATGCGCTGGGCACACTCGGTGCGTTTGGCTTCGCGTGGCTGTTCAAGAATTACCTGCTCAAGGGCGAGCCGCCGCTCATGATTATGGAACTGCCATCCTACCGTCTGCCCCGGATGAAGGACGTGCTGTTCCACATGCTGGAACGGGCCGGCCTGTTCCTGCGCCGCGCTGGCACGATCATCCTCGGCATCTCGATCCTGCTGTGGTTCCTGACGACCTATCCCAAGTCGTCGGCTGCGGTGACACCGCAGGCGCAAATCACCCACAGCCTTGCCGGCGCCGCGGGCCGGGTGCTCGAACCGGTGATCAAGCCGCTCGGTTTTGACTGGCGCATCGGAATCGGCCTGATCACCTCCTTCGCGGCGCGCGAAGTCTTCGTGAGCTCGATGGGAGTGGTCTTCGGGGTCGAGGATGCGGGCGGCAAGAGCCCCACGCCGCTGCGCACGGCGCTGCGGCAGGCGCGGTGGCCGGGGGGCGCGCCGCTCTTCACCCCGCTCGTCTGCCTCACCCTGATGATCTACTACGTCTTCGCGATGCAATGCATGAGCACGGTGGCCGTCGTGAAGCGCGAGACCAACTCGTGGCGCTGGCCGCTTTTCCAGATCGCCTACATGACGGGCACGGCTTGGCTGGTTTGCCTGGTGGTGTACCAGGCCGGGCGCGCGTTCGGTTTCTAAAATCACCCCGCAAAATGACAACTGGACCCAACTGGCCTAGAGTGCGCCCATGACCCCGGGTCAACAGACCATCGCCGCGCTTGGAATCGTCGCGCTGACCGCAGGCTGGCTCCTGTGGCGCGGGCTGGCGAAACGCGGCCACCCGGGCTGCGGAAACGAAGGCTGCGGCGCGGTCAGTCCCGAGGCCAAGGCCCTGCTCAAGAAACTCAAGAAAAGATAGAGGCTGGCCGGAACATCTGGGGAGAATCGGAGAGGCGCAGGCCCGCTACTCCCCATTCGAAGGGCGCGACTCTGCTGGCCAGCAGAGCGCCCTCCATGAATGCGCCCAGAATCGTGGTGCAACCGACGTTCCCGGGAGCCTCCACCCACATGTCAACTATTAGGGCGTGTCTTCAAAACGCCGTGTCATCGCGAGGCCCGCTGCGCGGGCCGCGGCGATCCAGCTGGATTACTTCAGTGCCTCGCTCAGCGCGGCCCCTCGCAATGACATTTTGAAGACACGCCTTAGTTGACAAAAGATTGGTCGGTGAACTGGAGCCAGGCAGTTGATCGCAGCAACGGTCGAGACCGTGAAAGGTGCGGGCCGGGTCAGGCGAGTTCCTCCTGGCCGGCCGGCGGCGCGATGGGACGGCTGATGTTCCGCCGGAGGGTCTCGAGGTTTTCACGCACGAGCTCGCCCATCGTCTGGCAGCGCAGGTAATGATCGGAGTGGAAGTGCTCGGCCAGGCTCTCGCGGAGCTGATGGACTTTCTCATCCGGCGCGATGCGGTCCCGGGCCATGATCTGCAGCAGGTAGCCGAGGCGGTGGGCCGCGATCTCGCTGCGCTGGAGCATGAGCGTCTGTTCCTCGCGCTGGTATTGCAGCGAGGTCTCGTAGCGAAGGTGCTGGAGGCAGTAGAGGGCCAGCGGCCGGTTCTCCTTGAAGAACTGCGGCAGGTAGAAGTTCTTTCGGCCGTTGTACGATTGCTGATCGAAATCCATCGCCCGGATGCGGATCTGCGCGTCCTCGAAGTCGGGCATGACGATCACAACGAAATTGTAGGCGCGCATGTCGCCCAGCAGCCGGACGAAGCAGCGCTCGTTGAACTTCACGAGCTCCTTGGCCACGCGGATGGGTTTGAAGTCGCTGTGGTGCAGCCAGCGCTCGGTGAAAACGTCGCCGGGGATGCCGGGGATGTGCTCCTCGACCAGCATGCGGCCGGAGGTGAGAAAGCTGAGGCGGTTGGGCGAGAGCAGGTGTTCGAGCTCCAGTCCGTACACGCGGGAGGCGTCGGCCTTCTTGATGTAGAAATAGTCCGGGTTGTCGTTGTAGGCGTTGACAATCCGGATGCGGAACGGCTGGGAGTTGCCGAAGGAGCAGAAGTCGATGCGGTCGATGTACAGGTGGGTCATGACCGAGAAGTCGCCGTCGACCTTGAGGAGGGCGTAGATGCGCTTGAGGTCCTCATTGAGCACGCGCATCTCCTCTGCGTGATAAGCCACGGTCTCCCAGAGCGTGGCGCGGCCGTCGGCGTCGATGAGTGGCGCCGTCTCCTGAAAGTTGCGGAGCCGTTCGTAGGTAACGGGCAGATCGCGATCGCGCCGGTAGCGACGCAGGTAGGAGCGGAGCTCGTCGATGACCGGGTAGCTCGGCTTCTTCTGTGTCGGGGCGATGTTCTCCGCGTCGGCGGCCATGAGGGGAGGGTAGTGATGCGCGGCGCCCAGGCAAACCCGCACTTCGCGGCCAACGCAGTCCCGGGGATCTCAGCTCATCTTCAGCAGCAACCGGCGCACGCCCTCGATCGGCGGCTCGGTGACGGCCTGCAACCGGAAGGGCCAGGCGTGCGTGGCCGCGAGGGCGTGCAACGTGTAAAGGCAGGGCGGACGGTTCAGGAGGGCGCCGCTCACCCCGCAAGGAACCCTCGCGTCCGCAGTGGCGAGCGGGAACAGGCGCGGCAGCACCGCGTTCACCAACGCCGCGAGTTCGGAAAGGGATTGGGCAATGACTTGTTGCGCCGGACGGCAGCCCTCGCCGGCCAGGTCGGCCACACGGGAAGCGAACGCGACAATGCTCGGGCCGGGGTCCGCCGAGGAGTAGAGGATCCGCGAATTGGCGGCGTAGTCCGCCGCCCCCGTGTGCTGGCAGAGGGCCTCGGCGAGGGCGGTGCGCTCCGCCCAGCCTTGGAGTTCGAGCAGCGCCCGGGCGATGCCGCGGCGGCCGAGATCGTACCCGCCGCCCGCATCGCCGAAGCGCCAGCCAAGTCCGCCGGCATAATGAACCGACCCATCGGGTGCGCGGGCCGTGACGAACGACCCGGTGCCGGCGTGGAGGACCAGGCCGGGCGCCCCGCTGGTGGCGAGTTCGAGCACGGGCAGGGAATCTGACGCGGTGGTCACCTTTCCGAAACCGGTCATGGTGGTGGCAGTCTCCCCCCAAAACGAGGAGTTTCCTGCCATGCAGAGCAGGGTCGCCGCGATCTCGGGCGGGGAGACTCCGACGCCGGCGTTCGCCAGCATCGTCCGAAGCGCTGCGAGGAAAACTGCCCGCGCGCGTTCCGGACCGACCAGGTTGGGATTACAGCCCGGGGCCGTATGGCGCGCCGCGACGGCGCCGAGCCCGTCGAGCAAAATGCACTCGGTCTTGGTCCCACCGCCATCGACTCCGATGCGGAAGCTCATGAGGGGATCAGCAAGCTCACTAAAGTGGCCGGAACAACCCACTGGGCATCCGCAGCGGAAGTGGAAGCATGACGGAGCAAGGTTCTGGAGCGAATCGCTCTGGTTGCCCGGCGCCCCCGGTGAGCTTCACTGGGCTTGGGTGGCGACGGAGTCATGCCAGTGGGCGGCTGAGGCGGCCGGCGTATTTTTCCGCGAGCGCCCGGTTATGCTCCACGGCGCCGGGCAAACTCTGGCTGCGCAAGACAGGCGGAGAGTGGCCGTTGACCGTGAGCCATTCGACCACCTCAAGGAAAAGCAAATTGAGCAGCAGCGTTCCCACGAGCGTGGAGGTCGGTCCAGCGCGGACACCTCCGGCGACTTCGACAATGGCATCGCCAGGCAAACCGCAGTTATCCAGCACGTAGTCGGCGAGGGCGTGCAGGTTCCGACCGCCCGGGGAAACGGCCGGAACCGAGCGGGACACAGCGACGCTGGTGAGGCCGACAACGATCAGGCCCTTTTGTTGAGCGAAGTGGGCAACTTCGAGCGGTGCGGCGTGGCGGCCGGCGTTGGAGACAACAATCACAGTCTCACCAGCCCGCAGGCCGTGCCGGCGGTCGTAGCGTTCGGCCAGCCTGGTCCCGTAACCGGCAAGAGTTTCAATGAAACCGCCCGTGGGATCGTCAATGCTGCTCACGCACACCAGGCCGCCGGCGCGGCCGACGATTTCCCGGGCGATGATTTCGCTGTGACCGCTGCCGAAAGTGTGGATCATGCCGCCCGCGGCGACAGAACGGCCTAGAATCGGACCCAGCTTCTGAAGGGCGGGGCGGTTAGTTTCGCTGGCGCGCCGCAAAAGATCAGTAGCCGCTGCCAGGTAGGTGGCGGAAAGCGAGGTCACGGGCTGCATGAGTTTATCACGGATCAGGGAAGAGGCGCGGGGGAAGAAGAGGCTGGTGCAGAGATCATGGCTCCCAGCGGCCGTATATGCCGCAGGGGAGGATCTTCCCGTCGGAAGCGACCGGCAGGCCGACTTCACCGCCGGATACCCGTCCGCCCGCTGGATGCATCAGTTCGGTGAGCAGGTTGATGACGACGGTGGGGGCCAGCCGGGCGGTGTAGGCGTTGATCAGGAAGAAGAGCGGCCGGTCGCTCAGGAGGCGGCGGCACTCCACCAGCAGCTCCCAGAGCTGGTCCTCAAGTTTCCACAACTCGCCTCCGCCGCCGCGGCCGTAGGTGGGTGGGTCCATGATGATAGCGTCGTAGCGGCGGCCCCGCTTGTGTTCGCGCCGCACGAACTTGAGGCAGTCGTCGGTGATATAGCGAACCGGGGCCGCGGCCAGGCCGGAGAGCGCGGCGTTCTCCCGGCACCATTTGACCATGCCTTCGGCGGCGTCAACGTGGCAGACACTGGCGCCCGCGGCACTGGCGGCACAGGTGGCGGCGCCGGTGTAGCCGAAAAGGTTGAGCGCGCCCACGGCGCGTCCGGCCCCGCGGATTTTCTGCGACAGCCAGTCCCAATTGACCGCTTGCTCGGGGAAAAGTCCGGTATGCTTGAAGCCGGTGGGCCGGATCTTGAAGGTGAGATTGAGCGGCTCATAGCGGATACTCCAGTGCTCCGGCAGCGGCTGCCGGAATTCCCAGCGGCCTCCGCCGCTCGCACTGCGGTGATAAATGCCATCCCAGCGCTCCCACGGTGTGCCCGGGGCCTGTCCGTGGCGCGGCCAGAGAACCTGCGGATCGGGCCGCACGAGCACATAGGGACCCCAGCGTTCCTGCTTCATACCATCACCGCAATCCAGGAGCTGGTAGTCGGTCCAGCGGTCGGCGAGAAGAGGTTCGGAGCGGTCGGCTGGCATGGTGAAACCGGGAGAAGGCGAGGCTGGAGGCGCGCGCCGGGCTTGTCGAGATGGCGGTGAGGCCGAGTGCCAGCGCGACGGCGCAAAGATCAGGAGCCGGCAGTTGACATGCACGTCCGCTAATG
Organism: Opitutia bacterium; assembly: GCA_003153035.1. Lineage (GTDB taxonomy): Bacteria > Verrucomicrobiota > Verrucomicrobiia > Opitutales > Opitutaceae > Fen-1467. The sequence goes on along the minus strand of PMBT01000052.1, from coordinate 79,744 downwards.
TCTTTTCGCGCCTGTGATTCTTCGTCGTCTTTCCATTTTGCTCTTTGGTCTCCTGCTGAGCCTAGCCTGGCCCACCGGATGGCTCCACGCCGATGTCGTTGATACGCGCGCGGGCGCCCGCCTGGTGGGCAAGATCACGAAAATCGATGATGGCAAGGTCTTCCTGGAGACTGACTATGCCGGCAAACTTGAAATCAAACAAAGCGAGGTCACCGGCATTGCCACCGAGGAAATCATGGCGGTGCGTCTGCAGGGCGGCACCACCCTGCGGGGAAGGGTTGCCGGTTCTCCTGAAGGCGGACTGGTGGTCACCGGCGCGGCCGGGGAGACTCGCATCCGGGTGGACAAAATCGCGGCCACCTGGCCGGCGGCGGGGGAAGACCCGGCGGTTATCGCGATGAAGAAGGCGGTCGCCGACAGGAGGCGACGCTGGGCTTTACAGATCGGCGTCGATATCACCGGCAAGAGCGGCAACGCTTCCTCTTCCGGGGTGGCCACGAACATTGTTGCCACGCTGACCGGCCCGAAGGACGCGCTCAAGTTGTACGGTGACTATAACTATTTGCGGACTGACAACTCCAAAAGCACCGACGAGACGAAGGCCGGGGTGGACTACACCAACTTCTTCCATGACAGACTCGGTTGGTTCACCCGGTCCGAGTTGCAGCGGGATGAGATTGCGCAAGTCAATTTGCGCGCGACCTCCGACGTCGGTCTGACTTACCGGTTCATCAAGGATCTACGGGAGGAATTGGCCGGTCGCATCGGTACTGGTTACCGCTATGAGAACTTTACCACCACGAGCAGTCGCGAGGGGGTTATTCTGGCTTTTGGCGTTTTCCACAGCTACAAGTTCAGCCGGGCGGCCGTGCTCACCACGGACATCAAGTACCTGCCCAACGCCGCGGATTTCGCCGACTTTCGTTTCGTGCACGACTCGGGCTTGGAGGTGCCAATGGCCGCGAGCTTGTGGAAAATGCGCATGGGCGTGACGAACCAGTACGACGGGCGTCCCCAGCCCGGCCGCGAACATCTCGACACCACCTACTATACCCGGCTGCTGCTGAACTGGAAATAGCCGCGGGGCGATTCCCCGGGCGTGGCGGCTCTGGCGGGCGCCTGATCCGGCCTGCCGCACCCGCGGCGGTTCACGTCCCGTACAGCCGGTCGCCAAAATCGCCAAGGCCGGGGAGGATGTATTTTTCCGCGTTGAGCTCGCGGTCGAGTGCGGCGGTGAAAATGGGCACCTCGGGGTGTCGTTGCGTGAGGAGGGCCACGCCCTCGGGCGCGGAGACGATGCACACCAGTACGACATCCGCGCCTCCGGCGGCCTTGACCACGTCAAGCGTCTGGACGGCGGAGCCGCCGGTGGCGAGCATGGGGTCGATGACCAGCACCCGCCGGCCCGCGAGCGGGGGAAGCTTGCAGTAATACGAATGCGCGATGGCGGTGGCATGGTCGCGCTCCAGGCCCACATAGCCGACACTGACATCGGGGAACAGGCCGAGAAACGGTTCCACCATGCCGAGGCCGGCGCGCAGGATGGGCACGATGACCAGCGGCCGGGCGAGCACCCGGCCCAGCACCGACTCAAGCGGCGTCGCGATCTCCTTCTCCTCCGTGGCGAGATCACGCGTGGCCTCCAGCGCCAGCAGCAGCGTGATCTGGTGGCACAGGGTTCGAAAGAGCGCGGGTTTGGTGGTCTTGTCGCGCAGGTGCGTGAGCACGTGGGCGGCGAGGGGATGCTGGATGACGGTCAGGGCCATTTTGAGATTTAAGTTTGGATCTTCGGTATCCGACCTGACGAGACGCGGGCGAGCCGGGGAAGCAATTGGCAATCGTAAACCCAAAGGCGAAAATCGCTAGAGGAGGTCGCGGTCGACCTTGCGTTCGAGGATTTGCTCCAACTCCTTGCGCAATTTCTTGGCCGGGCCGCGCAAACCGGGCAGGAGGGCCAGCCAGTTGTAGACCTCGGCCCGCACGTATTTTGGCATCACCGGTTCCTCGCGAAGGACGCGGTCGAGCGCGCGCACGGCGTGGGCGGCGATCACTTCGCAGGCCGCCTGAGCCGCGGCCGAACTATGCTGGCCGGCGAGCAGGTGCATGTCGACAAGGCGGAGGCGTCGCTGTTGGGCGAACTTCCGATACAGGCCGAGGCTGTCCAGAATGACGTGCTCGGTGCGCGGATAGAAGCTGCACATCAGGTTCCAGCTGCCGCCGGGCGCCGGGCTGCGCCGGCGCGGATCGCTGCGGATCAGCACCGCCGGAATGTCGGCAAACTTGGCGAACATGAACTCAACGACCGTGCCGGCGTCGAGTTCCGGGCCGTCGAAATTGAACAGGGCAAGGTCGCAGGCCGCGAGCGTGCGCAGGTTGCGGTCGCGGACCGATTGCGCCGAAAGACTGCGGTGTTCGATATTCTGCGGAAGCACGCACTGGAAGCGTCCGTGCGATTTCTCGAAGATGGCCTCGGCCAGGTAGGCGTTGCCGATCAGGTGCTTCGCGCTGAAGAGCTCGCCGGCGAAATAGACCGCGTAGCTGGGCTTCTTTTTCATGCCGGGTTGGGGCCAAGGTTGGGCCGAAGGCGGCGCCGCTCAATGCTATTTCGAGAGAGATTCTCCAGCCGCCCCCGGTGGCCCATGGTGGGCGAAGATTGGTCGCCGGCCGCCCGGTCATTGGGCCGCAGTCTTCGGTGCTGCGGATTTCCCGATCTTGTGCACCATGCCGGGAATCTCGACGACTATGCAAACGATTCTGCTGCTCTGCGTCTCCAACGTGTTCATGACTTATGCCTGGTATGGGCACCTCAAATACCTTCACGACCGTCCGCTGTGGCTGGTCGTGCTCCTGTCGTGGGGGATCGCGTTCTTTGAGTATTGCTTCATGGTGCCGGCCAACCGGCTCGGTTACGGCACGTTCAGCGGATTCCAGCTGAAGGTCATTCAGGAGGTCATCACGCTGGTGGTTTTTTGCGGGTTCGCGATCCTGGTGCTGAAGGAAAGGCTGGAGTGGAACTACGTGGCAAGCTTCGCCTTCATCATGCTGGCCGTGGTGTTCGCCTTCGGCTTCAAGACGTCGTCACCGCTGCCCTGAGGCGGACGGCCTGGCGGCGAAGGATTGGCTGGCCTGCGGGCGGTCCAGTCGCATGATGGCCGGCACAGCCCCTGCCCGGGTGGCGGAATGGTAGACGCTGGGGACTTAAAATCCCCTGGCCGTAAGGCCGTATGGGTTCGATTCCCATCCTGGGCACTTCGAGAACCGCTGCGTTTGACCTTGCCCCCCGAGGATTCCCTTTTAGGAGTGTGGGCATCGCAAGCTCGCATGATCTGTCACTGCCGCAACCGCATCAACCCCTGACCCGCACGACGGGCGAATGGCTTGAAGATCGGATTCTTAGGCGGGAGTTTCGACCCGGTGCACTTCGGTCACCTGCTGGCGGCGCAGGACGTCTACGAACAATACCAGTTCGACCGGCTGATCCTGGTGCCGGCGGCGCAAGCGCCGCTCAAGCCGAAGGAGGTTCAATCCAGCCTCGAGGACCGGCTGGTCATGCTCCGTGCCGCCATCGAATGGGACAAGCGATTTGAGATTTCCGACGTCGAACTCCGCCGGGGCGGGGTGAGCTACACGATTGATTCGGTGCGGCATTTTCGGGCGATGTTTCCCGACGACGAGCTGTATTGGATCATCGGCGGCGATCAGCTCCCCCGGATAAACCTCTGGAAGGATATTGAGGAACTGGCCCGAATCATCGAGTTCATCTTCCTGGAGCGACCGGGGCATCCGGCAAAACCGACGCCCGACGTTCCCGGCTTGCGCCTGCATCGCTGTGACGGTCACCTGATCGAAATCAGTTCAAGCGAACTGCGCGATCGCGTGCGGCGGGGGCTATCGCTGCACTATTTTTGTCCGCAAAAGGTCATCAATCACATCGAGGCCCGCCAACTTTACCGCTAACCGCATGAAAAAATCCTCCGCCCCCAAAAAGACCGCCTCGAAATCCCTGACGTTGCTGAAAATGCTGGTGCGCGCGCTCGACGGCAAGAAGGCGGAGGACTTGCGGGTGCTGGAAGTGCGTGCGCAGTCGTCGATCACGGACTACCTGGTGCTGGCCACCGGGACCTCGGAGCCGCATTTGCGGGCCTTGCGCATCGAGATGGAAAAAGTCCTCGATTCCGCGGGGGCGCGGATCGTCGGGGTGGAGAGCCGGCCGGGCAGTGGCTGGACGGTCTTTGATGCGTTCGACATCATGGTTCATCTATTCACCGCGGAGAACCGGGAGAAATACCGGCTCGATCTGCTCTGGAGGGATGCCATCGACATTCCGGTGGCCGGGTTGCTGGAGGAACGAGCGGTTCCCAAGCGGAAGAGCGCAACCAGGAAGTCTCGCCGGAAAGCGCCGTAAACCGGCGAAGAAGCCGGTGGCACCGCGCTCTGCTGGCCGGCAGAGGTGCAATGGAAGATTGAATACGCGGCCTAACTTGTTTGCGACCAGACACCTGTCACGACACGATTCACCGGATTTTCACCAGGTGATCCGGACGGCCAACCGTGGGTATTCGACCCGGAATCGGATTGTCAGCTTGCAACCAGCCGCGGTTTTCACAGTTTATTGATGGACTTGGCGAGCATTCCTTCTTGCCGTTCATCTGCAAGTACAGTTCTCTCCAGGGTTGTTTCCCTAGTGGGAAGCATAAATTCATATCATCAACCAATAATAGATCCAAATCGTATCATCCCATGAAAACTAATCGTTCAAACAAGGGCTTTACCCTTGTCGAAATCATGATTGTCGTCGTCATCATCGGTCTGCTCGCGGCGATGGCCATTCCCGCATTCCAGAAGGTTCGCGCCGCCTCGCAGGAGAAGACCATCATCAACAATCTTCGCCAGCTCTCTGCCGCCGCGCAGCAATATTTCCTGGAGAATGGTGTCTCCGTTGCCGCTTGGGGTGACTTAGTTGGTCCTACTGCGTACATCAAGACCATCGCTACGGTCGCGGGTGAGACCTATCCGGCCTCCTACAACCAGACGGACGCTTCGATCGTTGCGACCGGCAGCAACGTTGCGAACAAACCGAACATCTCATTTACCAATTGATTTTGGCTTGAAGGGCCATTGCAAGCCGTCCCTGGTTGTGGGGACGGCTTTTTGCTTTTTTGAGGCGCGATTTTCAACATGAACCTTCTGCCGAGGAGTCTGTTGGCTGAGCCCCGGGCGCGAATGGTACTTTTCGTACTGATCGCCGCGCTGGCCTGCCAACTTGGGTTCTGGACCTTCTCCCCTAAGGTCGCGGTCAATCTGGTACAGGATTATGGCTATGCCGTGATGCTGGGAACGTTCGGATTGTTCGTCTGGTCCGTTGTCCGTCTGGTTTGCTGGAATAAGGTGGTGGAGAGCTGGCGCGCCGGTGGATGGAGGATCGCGTTGTTGTTGGTGGGGGTGTCGGCGCTGCTCCACGTGCAGGAGCCGCACGGGTTCAAAGTGGTGAACGACGAGATCCTGCAGCTTTCGACATCGCAGCGGATGCATCTTTCGCGCGAGGCCCAGATGGTCAGCCGCGGCTACGAACTGGGGAGCAATTTCGAGCTTCTGCAGGGTGACCTGGACAAGCGGCCGCTGTTCTTCCCGTTTCTAGTCGCGACCCTGCATGATCTTAGCGGCTACCGTCCGGAGAACTCGTTTATTCTGAATGCCCTGCTGACGCCGGTACTACTGGGGCTGCTTTACCTAACGGTTCAGCGCGTTGCGGGGACGGCCGGCGGCGTCAGTGCGATCTTGCTTTTCATCACGGTACCCCTGCTGACGCAGACTGTGGCTGGCGGGGGGTTCGAGGTGCTCAACCTGGTAATGATCCTGGCCACGATCTATCTCGGCATGTGCTACGCGACAACTCCGAGTGCCGCCACTGTAAGCGCCTTCGCTCTCGCCGGCGTGCTCTTGGCCCAGGTGCGCTACGAGTCGGTGCTGTTCGTTGTGCCGGTGGCGGCGGCGATCTTGTTTGTGTCCTGGAGGAACCGGGTGCTGGAGCTGCCTTGGCCGCTCCTGTGTGCGCCGTTGCTGCTGGTGATTTATCCGCTGCAATTCAACCTATTCCGGCTCAAGCCGGAATTGTTACAGTTGACCGACCGGCCGAGCGGGCACGGTGTCTATAGTCTGGCCTATTTCTACGAGAATGTTGGGCGGGCGCTGCGCTATTCCTTCAGTTGGGATCATTCGCAGTCCAATTCTCACCTCGTGGCGCTGGGCGGGATCATCGGCCTCGGGTTCTTCTGGATGTATCTCTACCGGCGGCATCGCGAAATGGCCCAAAGCCGGCCGGCAGAAACGGTATTTGCCGTATTCGTCGTCGCGCTTTGCGCGCAGGCCTTTCTGATGCTGTGCTATTTCTGGGGTGCTTATGACGAAGTGCTCACCGTGCGGCTGTCGCTGCCAACGCTGCTGCTCTTCGTCCTGGTGTTGGTGTTTGTCTATCCACTGCTGGTGCCGGCGACGGCGTGGCGTTGGCGCCTGCTGGTGATCGTCACGGGTTTCTATTTCTGCTGGTGGACGCTGCCAACGCTGGCCCGGCGGGCTTACGCACATGAGAACTTCGCGGCCGAGACCAGTAATTGGTACCGGGAGTATCTCCGGACGCGCCCAGATCGGCACCTGTTCGTCATCGAGCCGAGGATGCCCCGCCTGTGGCTCGCCTACGGCGTACCAAGCCTCAGTTACGAGATTCTGGCCGAGCGGATAGAGGAATTCTGCTACCATTATCGGCAGGGCACTTTTGGCGACTGTTTGGTGTCGCAGCGGATGGGTGTCGGCGACTATGCGAGCGGCCGGCTTGTTCCGGTGGTGGCCCACGATTTCGGCCCGGCGCTGAGATTAGAAACCGTGCGGGAGATCCGTTATGCGCCAACCTACGTTATCCGCCTCAGCCGCATCGTGGGAATTGACGAAAAAGCGTTGCGCGCCTGGGCCGTCGCGGCCAAGGCCATCGCCAAGAACCCCTTAACGGAGGCGAATCCCAAAGTTGATTTCCGGGATGTATCGTTTTCGGACGAGTGGTTCCACAAACTGCCGTGATGGCCGGGTGGATCTTCGAGCGCCGGACAGGGTCCGGTACGCGTCGGTAGACGTTCTAGGGCTACGGTAAGCTGGATTGCGCCTCAGCGGCGCGGATGGCCGCCAGCAGCGCCCTCAGTTTAGGGAGTGAATTCCAGTGCGCTGTGCGCATGGCGGCCTCCACCTCGCGGCGGGCCGAGGCAAAGTCGCGCCTCTCGGAATAGAGCACGGCCGCATAGACATGAAACTCCGACGGATTGTCGCTCTCTCGCTGGGCCCATTGTGACCATTCGAGAACAACGTCGGGATGGGTGGTTCGCCAGGCGTTGAGCCAGCCATGCAGGGCAAAGGTGGTGCTGGGGAAAACTCGCAGCAGACGCGCAGCCGGTGCATCGGGTCCGGCCGGAGCGGGCGGGTACGCCATGCAGGCGACCAGATAACTGTGCAATCCCAACAATGCGCCCGAGGCAACGAGGCACAACCATCCTGGCCGGAAAGTCCGGCCAGGATTGCCGGTCGATTCTGCGCCGGTGCTTCCCACCAGGCCGGCAAGCAAGGCAGCCGGCAGCAAAAGGACCGCATGATAAAAAACACCGTCAAGCAATCCTGCGGCCAGGCATGCAACCAATCCTCCGGCAATTGCCCGCCGGGCGGCAAAAGCTCCTGCGTCCCCGTCGGCACGGTTGCCAGCCAGTCCTCCGTGGGCCTGGCGAAGCAGCAGCCAACCGAGAGGCACGGCGCCCAGCACGCCAAGATCGAGCAGGAACTGCAGGACCCAGTTGTGGGGTTGGTTGCCGTCCTGTTTGGGAACAATGAAACGGTACGAGTCGGCCCCATGTCCAATCCACGGCGCCTTCAGGATCTCGTGCCAGGTGACCTGCCAGAAACTCAGGCGGGTGGAAGAAAGCGCGTCGACGGAAGTCGCTGCATTCGTGCGGGCGAGCGCGTTCCACCACCCGAGATAGGGCTCGGGCGACCACCGCAAGCACGAGAGCAGTATTCCGCCGAGAAACACGAGGGGCACACCGCGAATCAGAACGCGCCGCTCGGCCGGCTCGCTGCGCCAAAACCAGAGAGCAAGCCCCGCCGCCACGCCGACCAGCGGGGCGCGCCCGCCTGACCACAGCATCCCGCCGCAATTGATCACCGCGACCACATACCCCAGCAGGCGCGCAACGCTGTGGGTGGGGGTCAAAACCACCCAGGCCAGCGCAGTCATCGTTCCCACCATCATATGGAGTCCGAACAGCCGCCCATGACCGTAGTGAGGAAACGCGTTGATCGGGGTCCCCTCCACCCATTGCGCCCACACGACCAGACAGCCGAGCGTGGCCCCCATAGTGATGCCGGCCAGAATCAACCGGACGGCCCGGGTGTTGGCGGCCAGTCGCCGGGCCAGAAGAGCGCCGGCCAGAATCCAAGCCCAGGACGCGGAGCCGACAAGCGACGGAACCGGATGAGGACCGAGAATTGCCGATAGAATCGCCACCCCCGCCGCGGCGGTAATTAGCACCCGGTCAATCTTCCGCGCTTGGGGGTTCCCCTGGTCGGCGGGCCGATATTTCCGGCCAAGCCAGAGCGCCGGCAGCACGGCGACCGGGGCGAGCCGGTCATAATCGATGGGGAGATCTGCGAGAAATGGCAGAACCGCCGCCGCCACGGCGACTGCCCAGACAGCCGGCGGGATGGCGGCTTCTCCATCATCTGCAGAGACACTTTGGTTAACCATCGGGTCCAAATTGCGCGGGAAAAGGCGGGGTTGAAGCCGCCTCATGTTGGCGCGCGAGAACCGCGCCGCAATAGTTCAATTGCTGGACTTCGCAGAATACGACCGTGCCTCCGCTGGTTATAAAGAGGAGCGCCGTGCCGGGGCATCCTGCAGGAGCGCCAAGGTCGGTCTCGACTGAGTTGCGACGACACCGAGGATTCAATCGATAGTCGAAGTTCACTCCGGCATAGGGGATGTGAGAAAGCGATGAAAGCGGTGGATCACGTACGGACCTCAAATGAGGCAACAGATTCCTCTGGAATATGATACACAACGACCGGTCGTGAACTCGTTATTCTACAAAATGATGCTTACCGCTTGCCGCAGGCTCCAAGAGCCGATGGCCTTCCAGGCATGCGCTTCCCGAAGGTGCTTTCAGACGCGCGTTGGGCAGATCGGCGCGTTTCAACGCCATGGATGATTGGGTTAGTGACGTTCGGCATTTTGACCCTTGAGCTGGCGATCATTCGCTGGACGTCGTCGCAGGTGCGGATCTTCGCCTATTTCAACAACGTGGTCCTCATCGGTGTATTTTTCGGCATGGGCGTCGGTGTGGCCCTTGGGAAGCGTTTGCCGGGCCTGGTTCATCTGGCGCTTCCCGCGCTGCTCGTGCTGGCCATCCCCATGGCTTTTGCGGAGAAGCTGAATCTCGTAAGAATGACCTTCCCTGATAACAGCATCATGCTGTGGGGCGGTGAGGTCATCCCCGCCAATTTCACCGTCTTCGCCACCCACCTGGCGGTTTTCCTGAGTCTCCATTGCCTTATTATTTTCATCTTTGTCTGCTGCGGCGCGCCATTGGGCTATCTCTTTTCACGACTGCCCGTGTTGAAAGCCTACTCCGCCGACCTCACGGGCTCCCTCCTGGGCGTGCTGCTTTTCACGGCGGTCGCCTGGTGCAACGCGGGCCCGGCAGTTTGGCTGGCCCTGGCTTGCGCCCCGTTCGTCGCTCTCGTCCGCACGCGAACCTCCGTACTGCTCGCGGTTCTGGTCGTGGCGCTCGGTTTCTATTCCGTTCAGGGCGCGGTTTTCTCGCCCTACAATCGCATTGTCGTGTCAAACGACCCCTCGCTGCTCTTCCAGAAACTCGAGGTAAATCGCGATTTCCATCAGTACCTTCACGATCTTTCGGACCTTCGGCTCGCTGAGCCCAAACTGACGGAAGAAGAGCGGCTTTTTCTCGGACAATTCCGAAACCTTTACGATCTTCCGTTCCAGGCAAACCGACACCGGGGAACCGCGCTCATCGTCGGAGCCGGGACCGGCAACGATGTGCAGGCCGCCCTTCGCAATGGCTACTCGCAAGTGACCAGCGTGGATATTGATGGGATGATCATCGATATCGGTCGGGCCCGTCATCCCGAAAAGCCTTACAGCGACCCACGGGTGATTCCAGTCGTGGATGACGCCCGGGCCTTTTTTGACAAGAATCGCGAAGCGAAGTACGACGTCGTCTGCTACGGTCTCCTCGACTCGCACGCAATGGTATCCGCCATGGCCACCCTGCGGCTGGACAATTACGTTTACACCGAAGAAGGCATCCGCGCCGCCTGGAACCGGGTCGCCCAAGGCGGACACCTCTCGCTCGCCTTCTCCTGCGTGGCTGGACAGTGGTTTTTTGACCGAATCTACTGGACCATCACCAAGGCAACGGGCCGCGAACCCTATACGGTTCTTTCCCCGTTGCATGCCACGGCGACCTTCATTGTTCCCCGCGACGGAGCGCAGATCGATTTCGCGGTTCTCGGGCGGAGCCATCGCGTGATGCCGGAGTCGAAAATGGACGTTGTCATAACGACGAGCGATGATTGGCCCTTCCTCTACATTCGTCCCGGAGTAGTCCCGTGGGGCTATGCCACCATGCTCTGCTTTATCCTGATCCTTGCTGCCGTGACCGTCCGCCCGGTTTTCGGAATTGGGAAGAGCGGCACCGCTTTCGATTGGCCGATCTTCCTCATGGGCGCCGCCTTCATGCTGATTGAGACGCGAGGCGTGACCAGCATGTCCCTGCTTTTCGGTTCAACCTGGATCGTCAATGCCGCCATCTTTGGTGGCATTCTGCTCATGGTGTTGTTGGCAAACGCCCTCGTAATGAGAACCCGGTGGACCAATCCATTCCCGGGTTTTGTGGTCCTGTTCATCGCGGTGGCCCTGCTCAGCTTTTTCCCGGTCGGCTGGCTGCAGACTCTGCCGCTTCTCGCAAAAGGAGTTCTTGCCGGATTGATCACCGGACTGCCCGTGGGCCTCGCCGGCATCATCGTTCCCATGCTGCTGGCGCGCGCGACAGACGGAGCGGCGTCGCTCGGCGCCAACCTGCTCGGTGCGGTGCTTGGCGGGTGCCTGGAATACTACTCGATGCTTGGTGGCCTGCGCTCGACGGCACTCATGGCCCTGGTTCTTTACCTTCTCGCCTTTGGGCTCCTTCGCAGGCAGGCAGAGGCAAAAGTCTCCACGACCTGAACGGCTTCGCAATCATCGCGCCGACGCCGTCCTGCCATCCGACGTTCCGCCTCCGGCACCGGAGCCGCCAGATCCCATGGGAAAACGACGGCCGGTTCGACCGCTGGTCTTAATGGGGCGCGGCCGGGAGGCGGTCGTTGCGGACGTAGACGCGGCAGCCCTTCTCATCGGCCACCTGCGTGTAGTGCGCGCGAATATAGGCACCGAGCTCGGGAAAATTCGTTTCGTGGGCGATCAATGCCCGGTTTTCAAAGGCGATATTGCGCGGACCAACCGCGTCGACAAACACCGGAGGCGCCGAGCGCTCCAGGTCGGCGAGGTATCGGCGTCGGAAATACGGGCGCTGCGGGTTGTCGACAATCGCCGAGGCGGAATGGGTATCCCGTGTCGCCTGGCGCAGCCCCGCCTCGGCATAGGCGCTGTTCAGATAGCCCCAAACGCCTAGGGCCTCGCCCGGCTGGGCGTATTTTCTGAGCTCCCGGGCGATGGTGCCCTGCGGATGGGCCTGGTACATGGTCAGGATCCCCACGTACGGGTGTTTGTAGGTGCCCCGCACGTAGAGCAAGCCCCCGGTGGTGCAGAGCACCGCAGCGCCCAAAAGGCCGCGCCGGTAGATGGAGCGGTGATTCTCGAGGGCGTTGACGACGAGGCCAGTCGTGGCGCCGAGGACGAGAATCAAGGGCACAACCAGCAATTGAAGATAATGGGGAAAGGGGCGACCGGGCACGAAAATACAGACCAGGCTGGTCAAACATAACCCCACGGCGCCGGCTGCGAGCAGCCGGCTCGAGCGGTCGGTGGCGCGCGAAAGCGGCAGCGTCAACAGCAGCCAGGAACCGGCCCCGGCCAGCCAGCAGAGCAACAGGCCGTCGTCGGGGAAGGAGCTGTCCGCGATGGTGGCGACGACCTCCTTGAAGTGCCACTGGGCCGCCTCGACGTAGGAAATGTTGTGCAGAAAGTAGGGAATCAACGCGTGCTGCCACTGGCCGGTCAGGAAAAGCGCGAGGGCGCATGCCAGGATCGGCGCGGCCGCACCGGCGCACAGCGCCGCGAGCCTTCGTTTCCAGTCCAGCGAGCGCTGTCGCCAGAGCCAAAGCTCCCCGGCCACCCAACCCAGGCCGAGCAAGCCGGCGATCGGGACGGCCTGCAGTTTGGCCAGTGGCACGGCTCCCAGCATCAGGCCGCCCACGGCATTCCACCGCCAATCGGCCTCCTCGAGGAACCGCCGCACGCACAGGAAGACGGCAGCCGCCAGCAGGGTAACTGGCACGAGTTCGGTGGAGTAGTGCAGGATGTCGACGTGCAGCGTCAGGGATTCAAAGCAGACAACGGCAAAGCCGGTCGTCCGCGCCACCTGCCGGCCAAACGCCAGGGCGACGGCCTGGTGCGCGAACACCAGGGCCGCGGCGACCAGGAGGAGCGCGGTGAGGCGGACGGAAAAATAGTCGTCCGCCCCATGGATCCAGCCGGCGGGCATCAGGGCGTAAAAGTCCAGTGGGCCCGCGGTGACACCGTCAACCGACCGCCAGAACATGGGATCGTGGCGCAGGGTGATGACGCCGGCGATGAGCTGGCTTTCGTCCGTGTTGAACTCGCGAGTCACAAACCAAGTAGGCCAGCGCCCCACGACCAGCAGGCCGAGGATGACCCACCCCCAGCGCCAGTCAGTGCGATTGACGTCCTTCCAGTCCGCGCGAACCAGCGGCCGGAGCATGACGGCGAAGGACGCAATGAGCGCGGCGCAGACCAGCCACCAATACCAGCTAGGATTGTCGTCGAACCATTGAAGCATGATCGGAGGGGATGAGGCGGTGCTTCCTCACCGGAAGACGTTGTATTTCACGATGGCGTAGAACGCGCGGAAGCCGTCCCGCCAGCCGATCTTCTTGCCCTCGGCATAGGTGCGGCCGTAGTAGCTGATGCCGACTTCGTAGATCACGCAGCCGAGCCGTGCCACCTTCGCGGTGATCTCCGGCTCGAATCCGAAGCGATCTTCCTTGATGGCGATTTTCGACAGCACCTCGCGCCGGAAGACCTTGTAGCAGGTTTCCATGTCAGTGAGGTTCAGGTTGGTGAACATGTTGGAAAGCAGGGTGAGGAACTTGTTGCCGACCATGTGCCAGAAATAGACCACCCGGTGCGCCTCGGCGCCCATGAAGCGCGAGCCGAAGACGACATCGGCCTTGCCCTCGGCGATGGGCCCGATCAGGCGCGGATACTCCTGAGGGTCGTATTCAAGGTCGGCGTCCTGCACGATGACCACGTCGCCCGTGGCCGCGGCAAAGCCGGTCCGAAGCGCGGCGCCCTTGCCCCGGTTGACGTCATGGTAGAGGATTTTTGCCACCAGCGGCGCGATCTCCCGCTCCAACAGCTCGCGCGTGCCGTCTTGCGAGCAGTCGTCGACGATGAGGATTTCCTTGTCCGGCACCGGGGCGGCGCGGACGCGCTCCACGATCTGCCGGATGGTCTTGGCCTCGTTGTAGCAGGGTATGACGATGGAGAGTTTCATTCAGGAGAGGGGCAAAGCGGGCCGACCGAACACTCAAATAGGACTTGGCGGCGCAATGCAAGGCACCGGGCTGCCATTGCGCCGGCGGTAGATGGTGAAATCACGGATGTCGACCGTGATCAGGCGGGCGCGAGGAAAACGCTCGGAGAGAATGACGAGCGAAGCATCGCCCCAATCGGAGCGGGGGGCATAGCGGGTGATGATTTCCGCGGCGCGGACGGCATCAACGGGCGCCACGGGGGTCAAGCGCACCAACCCGGTCTCCAGTGCGGCGAGCAATTGGAGCAGCGCGTTGGTCGGCGCTTTCAAATGATATGCAGCCTCGGCGAAAACGGCCTCGGTCGTGTAGACGGGTCCGCCGACCGAAGAAAGGGTCTTGCGGCTCCAGGCGTGCCACTGATCGGCGGGCCAAAAGGCGCCGACGAGCGGGCCGGCATCGATCAGATACCTAACCTCCGAATCCTTCACGAGTGGAGAGGTCGGTGGGGGCGCGAGGCGGCAGGGCTACCGGAGGCGTGGCGGCAAAAAAGGTCCTCCAATCGACCCGGGTGGCCTCGGCGTGACCGGCCCGGCGAAGGTACTCGGAGAGTGAAAGACCGCGGCGCCGGGCTTCCGCGTTGAAGCGGCGTTTCTCGGCGGTCGTGAGGCGAAGGGTGGCAACGGGCATGTAATACCGATGTATGGCAGGAGAGATCCTGTCAAGGGATGAGCTTTGGCGCTGGTCCGAATGCATCCGTACGCGGCGCAAGCACAATCGAGCCCAATTCATGTCATGGAAGGTCTGCCGCCTGCCGGGCAACAAAAGCAAGAGGTGGCATTGTCCAGCCGGACGCGCCGGCTGGGACCGGGGTGACGGTTGGCGGGAATGCCGGCTTCTTTCCAGGCTGACGCGGCAGTTGACCAGAGTGAAGACCGATGCCACAAAGTCCTCATGAATATGGCGGAGCTTTTTTCGACCCCTGGATTGCGGCCGGGTCTGAAGCCCACCAAGCGCAAGGGCATCGCCGCCGGCGTGGCGGCCGCTGGTCGCGCCGGGACGGATTGAACAGCCATGGAACCTACCAGCAGGCCGATTTACGTCACCCAACCCTATCTTCCTCCGCTGGAAGAATTCATTCCGTATCTCCAGCAGATCTGGAAGAACAAATGGCTGACCAACGCGGGACCCTTTCACAACGAACTGGAAGCCGCGCTGGCCCAGCATCTGGAGGTGCCCCACCTGTCACTTTTTGCCAACGGCACGATCGGGCTGGTGGTGGCCCTGCAGGCCCTGCGCATCAGCGGAGAGGTGATCACGACACCATTCACGTTTGTCGCGACGACGCATTCGCTGTTGTGGAATGGCATTAAACCGGTTTTCGTCGACATCGATGCGGAAACTTTCAATCTAGATGCGGATCGGATCGAGTCCGCCATCACGCCGCTCACCACGGCGATCATGCCGGTGCATTGTTACGGCCATCCCTGCGATGTCGACCGGATCCAGCGCATTGCCGACCGCTACGGGCTCAAGGTGATTTACGACGCGGCGCATGCCTTCGATGTACGCTATCATGGCAAGAGCCTTGCCCGGCACGGCGATCTCACGGTCCTGAGTTTTCACGCCACGAAGTCGTTCAACACGTTTGAGGGCGGGGCGATTGTTTCCCCGGACGAAAAGACCAAGCAGCGCATCGACTACCTGAAGAACTTTGGAATTGCAGACGAAGTGACCGTAGTCGGCCCTGGCATCAACGGAAAGATGAACGAGGTTCAGGCGGCGTTTGGCCTCCTGCAGCTGCGCTATCTGGAGGACGGGAAACAGAAGCGCCGGGCGGTGGACCGCCGCTACCGGACAGAATTGGCCGGGCTGCCCGGCATCCGGTGTCTGCCCGAACCGGCAGACACGGATGTGAATTACTCCTACTTTCCGATTCTCGTCGGACCCGAGCATGCCAGCAGCCGCGATGCCCTGTACGAGCGCCTGCGGGAACACGGCATCTTTGCCCGCCGGTATTTTTTCCCTTTGGTCAGCGAAATGCCCATGTACCGCGGCCTGCCTTCGGCCGCCGCGGAAAACCTGCCGGTGGCCAGCCGGGTAGCGCAGCAGGTCCTGTGCCTGCCGATCCATGCGGACTTGAGCGTGCCGGACCAGGAGCGGGTCATTCAACTCATCAAAGGATAACCTATGGCCTGGCTGACCCGCGAACAGATTGCCGCGATGGGGTTCGCGGCGGTGGGGGAAAAAGTGTATTTGTCCGACAAGGCCTCGTATTACAGGTGCGCGGCAATCCGGATTGGCAACCATGTGAGGGTGGACGATTTTTGCGTGTTATCGGCTGGCGAGGGAGGAATCCTGCTCGGAAATTACCTCCACATCGCCGTCTATTCCCTCCTGATTGGCGCGGGGCGAATCGTGTTGTCCGATTACTGCAACATTTCCTCACGGGTGGCGGTCTATTCCAGCAACGACGACTATTCTGGACTGGCCATGACGAATCCGATGGTCCCGGCGGAGTTCACTGCCGTCACCACGGGGGACGTGTTCCTCGGGCGCCATGTGATCGTCGGTTCCGGCTCCGTGATTCTGCCCGGAGTCTCACTGGGGGACGGGGTGGCGATCGGGGCCTTGAGCCTCGTGAAGCACGACTGCGCCGCTTTTGGCATGTATGCCGGTGTGCCAGTGCGGCGCGTGCGAGAACGCAAACGGGATCTACTCGAACTGGAGAAGAGGTTACAGAGCCGGGCGGACTGACGCACACAGAATGTCACTCAGGCGCAACATCCTGGCCAACTACATAGGGCAGGCCTTTGCAGCGTTGATTGGCCTCGTGATGGTGCCGGTTTACGTAAGATACATGGGAGCGGAAGCCTACGGACTGGTGGGCTTTTTCACCATGTTGCAGGCGTGGTTTCAATTGTTGGACCTGGGGCTGACGCCAACTCTCTCGCGTGAGCTTTCGCGTTTCCAGGCGGGTGTCCTGGAGGGGCGAAAGGCGGCCGCGATGGTCCGCACCTTGGAATGGTCTTTCGGTGGGCTCGGGATCTTGGGCGCGCTGGCCGTGTGCCTGGCGGCGGGGTGGATCGCGAGAGACTGGCTGAAGGCTCAACACCTTGGGCAGGAGGAGTTGCGGCTGTCGGTGGCCTTCATGGGCGCCATGATTGGGTTGCGCTGGTGGGGTGGGCTCTATCGGGGCGGGCTGGCCGGGCTCGAACGGATGGTGACTCTCAATCTAGCGACTGTAACGATTGCGACACTACGATCAGTCGGTGTGGTTGCGATCTTCTTGTTTTGGACGACAAGCCCGAGTGGGTTTTTCGCTTATCAATTAGTCGTGGCGGCCCTCGAGCTGGTGGTGATGGGCGGGTTATTCTACCGGGCCTTTCCCATGCAGACGGCGGGAATGGCGCCGTCATGGCAATCGTTGGGAGATATCCTCGGGCTTTCTGGCGGCATGGCATTTCTCGCCGGAATGTGGGTTGTGGTTAGTCAGACGGACAAGCTGGTGCTTTCCTGGGTACTCGGGCTCAAGGACTACGGCTGTTTCATGGTCACAGTGACGTTGACCAGCGCCATTTCCATGTTGGCTGCACCGATCAGCCAGGCCCTGCAGCCCCGATTCAGCATTTTGGCGGCGCAACACCGCGATGCGGAGTTAACGACTCTTTACCGGACCAGTACGCAAGCCACGAGCGCCATTGTGTTCGCTCTTGCTGGCGTAATGTCCTGCTTCGCTGGACCATTGCTTCAGGCGTGGACCGGGAATGCGGAGGTCGCGCGCGAGGCGGCTCGACCGCTGCCACTCTACGCCCTTGGGTATGCTGTGGTGACGCTGTTGGGATTGGCGTTTCTGGTGCAGTTTGCCTACGGAAAAGTGCGATGGCATGTGATCGGAAACTGTCTGTTCGGCGCGATCTGGATTCCTGGTGCCTATTTATCGGCTTCCTATGCCGGCGCAGTCGGAACGGGATGGGTCTGGCTGGTCGGAAACTGCGCGTTTCTCATTTTGTGGCTTCCCTACGTGCACTTCCGCCTGATCCGGTCGCTATGGTGGCGATGGCTGATCTGTGATATCGGGCTGATCGTGCTCGCCGAAGCGGCGTTACTGGCGCTTGTCAGCCGGATTGACGTGGCAACGTTGGGACGAATAGGTACGGGCGCGGCTTTAGGGCTGGCGACGGCCTGCGTGGCGCTCGCGGGCGTACTCGCTGGTGCGGAGTCCCGGCCGGCGCTGTTCCGCCTGTCCCGGAGTTTGTTTGCGGCGAAACCGGCCTAATGCGCAAATGAGGGTGAACATGATCGGGAGGCTCACACGCAAAGCGCAGAAACTTCTGGCGCGGATTGCGCTCGGTTCCGGGCGGGAGTGCCTGTTGTGTGGGAATCGCGTCGGACGCTTCCTGCCGTACCGCGACGGTTGGCGCGCCGCGCCTCCCTTGATGAGGGCTTTGCGGGTAGTGGGGAGCGACCTTGATAACTACCTGTGTCCCGCCTGTGGCTGCAATGACCGGGAGCGGCACCTGGCGCTCTATTTCCGCGAGCTGGGCCTCTTCGAAAAAGTACGGGGGAGCGCGGTTCTGCATTTTGCGCCGGAACCGAGATTCGGACCACTGATCGAACAGGCCGGGCCGGCGAGTTACGTGCGGGCGGATTTGACTCCGACTGCTCCGGGGATCGAAAGAATTGACATGCTGGCGATACCCTATGTTGAAGGCCGCTTCGATTTCGTGATCGCGAATCATGTCATGGAGCACGTGGCGGACGATACAAAAGCCCTCTCCGAATTGTGTCGGGTCCTTCGACCGGGGGGATTGGCCATCCTGCAAACCCCCTTTAGTAACGTGCTCGATCATACCATTTCCGACCCAGGTGTGACCGCCAGGGAGACGCGTCTGCAGCTTTATGGACAAGAGGACCACGTACGGCTCTATGGCCGGGATATATTTGCCTCTTTCACCGCTGCAGGGTTTGTCTCCCGTGTCGTGCGGCACGACCAAGCCTTGCCCGCTGTCGACGCCAAACGCTATGGAGTGAATCCTGATGAGCCATTGTTTCTGTTTGAGCGGTGCTGACTGACCGGAGGACCAACCATGCCGAGAGTCAGCGTCGTGATGCCGTCCTATAACCATGCTCCCTTCGTGCGCGAAGCGATTGAGAGTGTGCGAACGCAGTCGTATCAGGACTTCGAATTGGTGATCACCGACGATGGCTCCCGCGATGGCACGGTGGCGGCGATTCGATTGGCCGACGATCCGCGGGTTCGCCTGCGGGTCTTCACGGAGAATCAAGGCGCCTGTGTGGCGATAAACGACGCGATCACGCGGGCCCAGGGGGAGTACATTGCCGTCTTGAATTCCGACGATTACTTCCTGCCGGGAAAACTCGAGCGGCAGGTCGCGTTTTTGGACGCCCATCCAGAAGTGGGTGCCGTGTTCGGACTGCCGCACTTTGTCGACGAACGGGGGCATGCGTTCCGAAATCCCGGGCACCTGTTCTGGAAGGCATTCGCGACGGAAAATCAGACGCGATCACAATGGCTGAAGCAGTTCTTCTATAGGGGCAATTGTCTTTGCCATCCGACCGTGATGATCCGGAAGGTGTGTTATGACCGAGTGGGTTTGTTCGATCCGCTGCTAAGGCAACTCCCCGATTGGGATATGTGGATCCGGCTATGTCGGGCATTTGAAATCCATGTCATGCCGGAGAAACTGACGGCTTTCCGGGTGCTCGACGGAGAGCGGAATGTCAGCGCTCCTTCGAGAGAAACGCTGGCCCGCTTGGCCTGGGAAACCGAGTCGGTTCTTCGCCACTATGCTGGTTTCGCCGACGAGGAACTTCGGGAGATTTTCGGTTGGCGCGCCCTCGGGGCGTCCAGGCGTTCGGCAAGAATAGAACTTGCCTTGGCTGCCATCCAACTGGACCGAACGGGCTACGCCCAGTTTGGGTTGGCACTCTTGCGCGATTGCCTCCGCGAAGATCGCGCGGCGTTCTCTCTCGGCGAGTACTTTGAGATGGTGGCCAGAGTCGACCCTTTCGCCGTGGAGTTCTCCGGAAGAGAATACCGGTGGCTCCGCAGGACGAGGGTGCTGTTGTATAGCAAGCGAGCATATTGCTGGTTCCGCGGGCACGTTCTCCGTTGGTTGCCCTTGCACGGGGGCAATTCATGAGAAAGGGGAACCAAGCAATGCCAAATGGTGAACCCCGCACAAATGCGGGCCGGAACCGCGGAGATAAGGCAGGCCCGATGAAAGCGGTGGCGGCGGTTGTCGTGACGTTCTTTCCTGATGAGGCTGTCCTGGAAAGACTCGAAGCGGTCGCCTCGGAGTTCGCGTGTCTGGTGGTCGTTGACAATGGCAGTCCGATGGAGACCTGTGTACGGCTATCCCAATGGATTGAGGCTCGGGGGGGCGTCTGGATCTCCAACGGTAGGAATTCCGGGCTGGGTGTTGCTCTGAACCAGGGCGTCAAGCAGGCGCTCAATTTGGATTTCGACTGGGCGGTGACCTTCGATCAGGACAGCCGGCCGGAACCGGGATTCGCAGCGGCGCTATGGACGACGCATCTGGCCATGCCGCGCGCGGCGGTGATCGGACCGCGCATCCAGGAAGAAGCGTCTGAGATCGGGAAGTACCGGTGGCTTCGACGGCATCCGCGCTGGCCCGGCTGTTTTGAGCGGGCCCCCTGCCGGGGAAAAGACCTTGGAAATGTGACCATGCTGGTGACCTCCGGCTCGATGATCGAGCTAGCCACCTGGCAAGCATTGGGGGGTTTCGACGAAGGCCTGTTCATCGACTACATTGACACCGACTATTGCCTGCGGGTCATCCGGGCGGGACGCCAGGTGGCGGTGGCAGCCGGGGCGTTCTTGCAGCATCGATTGGGGGCGCGGGAAAGTGCGTTATTGTTGGGACGGGACTTCCGGCCGACGCACCATGCCGCCTTCAGGCATTATTATATTGCCCGGAACCGACTCGCCCTGTGGCGCCGACATGCGCTGGCCGTTCCCCACTGGGCGGCCTTCGATCTGTCTTACAGCCTCTACAACCTCTTCCGAGTCCTGGTGTTTGAAGAACAGAGGTGGCAGAAATTCAGGGCTATGCTCCGGGGAACATGGGACGGGCTGCGCGGGCGAAAAGGTGCGATGAAATGACTTCGCCGGTGCAGTCCATGCTCTCGATCATCATTGTCGCCTACAAGTCCCGCGACGAGATCGGGCCGTGCCTGGCGTCGCTCCCGCAGGCGATAGACGGTGGACCGATCGAGGTGATCGTCGTCGACAATTCGCCTGGCGAAGGCACGGGCGAGATCGTGCGGCGCGATTTCCCGCGGGTGCGGTATGTGGCGGCACCGGAAAACCTCGGATTCGGGCGCGCCAACAACCTCGGCTTCCGGCAGACCTCCGGCGAGTGTGTGTTGTTTCTTAACCCGGATACCGTCAGCAACGCGGAGGCGCTGGGCCATTGCCTGCGGCGCCTGCAGGCGGAACCGGAAATCGGCCTGATCTCCCCGCGACTCGTGCAAGCCGATGGGAAAATGGACCTCGCGTGCCGGCGCTCGATCCCGACGCTCTGGGACGGCTTCTGCCGCGCGACGGGGCTGGCAGCGGCATTCTCGGGTAACAAGGTTTTCGCTGGCTACAACCTTACCTATCTCCCGGCCGACGGGACCTACGGCGTCGGTGCAATCAATGGCGCCTTTATGATGGCGCGGCGCGAGGTGCTGGAGCGGGTCGGTCTGTTTGACGAATCGTTCTTCATGTACGGCGATGACCTTGATCTTTGCATCCGTGTCGCCCGCACAGGCTACCGGATCGTGTACGACGGACGCGTCCAGATGACGCATCTCAAAGGTCTAAGTGTAGGCAAGGATTATGATCTCATGGCCCGGGCCATCTTTGACGCCAACCGCGATGTTTTTCTCAAGCACTTCAACCCGCGCCACACGAGGGTTGTGCTCTGGAAATATCAGCTGGCTTTTGGCGCCTGGAAACTGCTGGCCCGGCTGCGGGCGCGGATCTCCGGTTACCGCCGGGTAAAGCCCATCTAACGCGGACGTCTGCGCTGCGGATTGGAAATGATGGGGAACTTGTCAACTAATAGATGACAAATTCTCGACGACGTGCCGCTTATGAACCTGAGAGCGAGGAGTTCCACGTAGCCGGATCGTGCGAGCGGACAAACGGCAGCAAGATGGTCTGCGGGTCGAGCCGGCGAGCTTTCCTCGATCTGAATTCGCGAACGTCTTCCCCGTCACTGCTTGTCCGACGGGATCCGGAAGAACGACAAGTGCTGCTTTTCCAGCCAGTGAAGGCGTCCGGCAATGACCGGTGAAGCCGGGGCCGGGGAGAACACCGAAGAGTCCGCCGCCTTGTTGGCGACGTTCAGATCGCGCGTCCGCAGGTAGCTCGCGATCCAAAGGTTTTTTCCGCGCGCCACGGTCGCCGCGTAGGCTTCCGGCCGGAAATTACTCCAGACCACGCCGGCCAGCAACAGCCAGCCCAGGGCGAATCCAAGGCGGAATCTGATTCCTCGGGAAATTGCCCAGCCCTCGATCGCGAGGGCGAGTCCACAAACCGCGGGCATCATGAGTGTGATGTATCGCCACATGAACGCGGCCTGCAGGTTCACAGGCAGGCGCCCGATTGCGGTCAACGCCGCATACAGGAGCGAGGTTCCGGTCAGAATCCACACGGCCCGCGTTCGGGGAGAGGCGTGGCACCGCCAGATTGCCTTCGCTGCGACGAGGAATGCGGCCACCACGAAACCCAGCATCACGAATCCGGCCGTCACTGACGCGGCTGAAAGCGCCCGCCATCCGACCAGACTCGTAAACATCAGCGCGCAGAAGCGTGGGTAGTCCCACCAGTTCGGCAGCGGAAAACGCCAGGGGGTTCCCCGATCCCAGTGATACCCGTGGGCGAAAACCACCGCCGCGACCCCGAGCATGAGCAGAATCAACACCAACTGGCGGCGATCCACCGGCGTCTCATCCTTCCCCGGTCGCAGCCATAGCAGCACCGCCAAGCCGACGGAAACCGGCATGCCGCAGGAGCCGTAGCCGGTGAAGAGAGTCAGTGTGCCGAAAACCCCGACTACGACGACCCGGGTCAACGGACCGGCCGGCCCCCAGGCGTAGGCGAGCAGCAACGTGAACAAAAGCGGGAGGATCGAATGGGCCAGGTTCGGCGTGAAGACCATGGTCTCCCAGTGAATCGGACCCAGCAGGAGCAGGGGAAACGCGGCGTCGCTCCAGGAAAGGCGCCCGCGCAATCGGGCCGCGAGGGCGATCGCCACAATCGTGGCGAAAGCAAGCACCACCACCGCGGCCCACGCCTCCGCGCGCACATCCCAGCCGGTGGCGTTGAAGAGATACCAGTCGACCAGTCCTCCCAGGCCCAAGCTGTGCGGCCCATGTTGGTAAAAGAAACAGCTCCACGGACCCCGGCCCTCGAACAGCGGCTGCAGGAATGTCCACTGGTCTTCATAGAGAAGGTCCACCGCGTTGGCCTGCACAAAGCCCACTAGCCGGACCAAGCAAATGGCAAACGTCCCGATCACGAAGGTCGCGCCGAGCAACCGGCCGCGGTCGGACACCGGTGCTTCCTCACCGAGGGGGGCGGTCATTGCGGGAATCAGCCGAACCGGGGCATCGGTGGCGAGTCTGAAACAGCGGGGACCATTCTCCTCGGCTTGCAGTCACGCCGCGGGGTTGCGCCAGCGCACGAACGTCAGCACGAGGATCTGCAGGTCGAGCCACAGCGACCAGTTCTCGATGTAGTAAATGTCATGCTGGATGCGCCGCTCCAGGGCGCTGCCGCCGCGCAGTCCGTTGACCTGCGCCCAGCCGGTCATGCCGGGCTTGACCAGGTGGCGCGGGAGGTAGTGCGGGATGGTGTCGGCCAGCTGATCGACGTGATACGGACGCTCCGGGCGCGGTCCGACCAGGCTCATGTCGCCGCGCAGCACATTCCAGAACTGGGGCAGCTCGTCGAGGTTCCAACGCCTCATCCAGTCGCCGATCGGCAGCACCCGCGGATCGCCGGACTGGGTGCTGACGTTCGCGTGGTCGAGCATCGCGGCGTCGGGCTGCATGCTGCGCAGCTTAATTAGAGTGAAGGTCCGGTGCCCGGCCCCGATACGCGGCTGGCGGAAGAAGACGCCCCCGCCGGGAGAAGCCCGCTTGATGAGCACCGCGAGCAGGGCGATGACCGGGGCCGACAGGACAAGTCCGACCGCGGCTCCGGCCAGATCGATTCCACGCTTGAGCGCCCGGTTGAAGAGTTTGTTGATCACCAATTCGTCGACCCCAAGCACGGGCACGCGACCGACCGTCTGCAACCGGAGGCCGGAGACGAAGATCTGAAACACCGAGGGAATGATCTTTAGCTCGACGTAAGCGTGTTCGCAGAGCGCCACCAGGCGGGTGAGTTCGGTGCGCGGCAGGTCGAGGCGCGCCGCGATCAGCAGGTCAATTCCATGGCGCTCCAGCAGCGCCGGCAGATCGGCGAATCCGCCCAGCACCGGCACCTCCTGAGAAAAGGGAGGATGACTCTGCGCCGTGCCGGGCAGCTCAATGATCCCGACGAGACGGAAAGGATGGGCCGGCGTGCGACCAATATCGATCGCCAGAGCCTGGGCGTCTGTCGTCCATCCCAGCAGTGCGACCCGTTGCTGGATCCGATTGCGCAACGAAGAGGACGCGACGAGCGCATGGAAGACGCTGCGCCAGGCGTAGAGCAGCCCCAGCACGGCCACCGATGCAAAGATGACGAAGAGGCGCGAAATCGGTGGGTCGAACTTCAGCACCAGCGACACTCCGAGGTAGGCGAAGAACCAAAAGGCGGTGCCCTTGACGATGATGTTGAATGCCTGGTAGCGGCGCAGCAGCAGGCGTTCATCGTAAAGATTGAGATGGGCGAAGGCGGCGATCAGAAACGCGGTACCAAGCAAGAGCAGGGGCAGGTAGTCGGACAGGCGGGCGCCGATCACTTCGATGAAGGTCGAGCCAAGCGAAGTATGGTAGCGCAAGCCATAACCCACGAGCAGTCCCGCAAGCACGCAGAGCGTGTCGCCAGCGAGCAGCACGGCCGGCAGGGTGCGCTGACGGAAGGATTTTTGAGTCAGACTGTTCATCAGGGCGCGCCCGCAAATTGTACGGTCTTTTCTGTCATCGCGAGCCCGAGGAACGAGGGCGTGGCGATCCAGCTGAATGGATTGCTTCGTCGCTTCGCTCCTCGCAATGACAAACCTGGAATGCTGCGCCCAACATCCTGTGTTGCGTTCATATCGAAGTGTGAAATGTCCTGGCCGGGATTCTGGCGGACTTGCGTTTCGCCAGACTCCTAATCGGAGGATTGGCGGAGCAACCAGTCAGGAAGATAGCCTTTGGGTGGGAAAAGAAACGAGGCGTATTTTCTTACCAGGAGACTCTCAGGATAAACATACAGGTCACGCAAAAGAAACCCGTCCTGGTTCCGCTGAAGCACGCTGTGGCCCGGCCGGTCGTTCCGTCCGTACTGAATCAGGGCGGCTTCCGGCCCGGGTGGGCCGGTCAGCAGTCGAACAAACGAATCCTGCACGCTGGCAAGGCGCCGGCGGAAAGCGTCAATCGCAGCAGGCTGGTCTACGGCGAGACCGGCGGGAAGCGTGCCATCGCGCCAGGCGACATAGAGCGGTCTCCACGGCTCCGGCAGCCTGGATTCCGTAGGAGTGAATGAGCGCTTTGCCATCGCCTCCAGGCTCTGGAAAAAGTGTCTCTGCTCGGGGGCACTATATCGAACCAGTGCCGTGGTGTCGGTAGAGCGGCCGAGCCACCAGTCGGCGAGAGCGGTCACATAGCGCACTTGATCCCGGCTGGCGGGGGCCAGCGCCGCTTGCTCCAGCGCGCGCGCGGCCAGCCGCTGAAGGGCATCTGCCACCTTGCCCCGCAAGGCCGACAACGGCGGTGCGTCCCAGCGGGGCGAGGTGAACGCCTGCGGATCATTCAGCCATTCCAAGGCGAACATGGAGACGGCGGAGTCGTCGTTTCGGGCGAGCAGGCTGAGACCAATGCCAAGGTACAATCCTCCCCGATACGGCGAGAGACGCGCGGCGGCGCGAAAGTGCTTTTCAGCTTCAGCCGGATCACCCGGCAGCAACAGCCACGCGAGATTGAAATGGCAGTATTCTTGATCGGGATCGATCTGGAGAGCACGCCGCAGCCGCGTACGGCATTCGTCGCCAGCGCGAGTCCGTTCGGTCACCGTGCCGGCCTGCAGATATTCGTCGCCATAATATGCCGCCAGCTGAGTCAGGTAAAACGGCTCCCACGGGGCCACGCTGGCGGCCTGCTCGGCGCCGGCGACAAACGCGGCGTTGTCCCCGGCTTCACGGGCGTCGGCGGCTTGGGAGAACAATTGACGGGCGCGCAGGTTGGGCAGGGTCGGCCACAGCATGACGCCCAGCGCCAACAGCAGCAGCGCGCCCGACAGACGCATGGCGGCGGAGGGCATCGCTGAAGGGACGGATGGGCCGGCGGGCACCGAGGAACTTACCCGCAATACCACCAGCAGGGCCATCGTGGTGGCGGCGAACAGGGGGATATCGAGTTGGTAATCGAACAGGGACATTACGGCGTAGCCGACAAAAGCGATGAACACCGCTCGCGTGCGTAGGCGATTTACCGGGTCCGCGGCTTGCTTCCAGACGTCGCGCGCCAGACAGACCGCGCCGACGAGCAGCAGCAGCCCGGCAAGCACTCCGGCCGCCCCGAGTTCCGCCCAGAGTTGCAGCGGGGTGTTGTGCAATTGCAGGACATCATCCACCCCGCCCGACAGCCGTGCCCGGTACCGCGGGTAGACCAGTGAGACTGTGCCCGGGCCAAACCCAGTCCACGGGCGGTCGTGCCCCATCAGCCATCCGGCCTGAAGCATCGCCGCGCGCTGACGGTTGCTTTCGACTGCCGGGTCATTCCATCCTCCGTGGATCACCAGGCCGCGGAGGCGGGGATTGACTCCAACGAACATCCCCGCGGCCAGCAGCAGACCGGCCACGACCAGAAGGCGCCGGCCGCCGCCCCGCGAGGACCCGGCCAGCCAGATTGCCGCGGCGCAGGCGAACATGGTGACCACGGCCAGCACACCACCGCGGCTGGACGTGGTCAGGACCAGCACCAATGCGAGGGCGGCGGCGAAGAACCAGAGCCCGCGCCATCGCCGGGCTGCGGTCAATCCGAGAACTCCGAGCCAGGGTGCGCAGAGAATGGCAAAGCCCGCGGTGTAGACGGAATGACCGAGCGGGTCCGCATTGCGGATCGCCAGCGCGGCCGGCAGCGAGGCGCCGGCCCCCCAGGCCGGCAGCACCCGCGCAAACAGCCAGAGGCCCAGACTAACACCGACGAACAGCATCATCAGCAATCCAATTGTCCGGGCAAACTGCGCGGTCCGCTCCTGCCGGCGCACAGGGTCGCGTTGAATCCAGTCCAGTCCGAGATAGGCTAGGCTCACTGCGGCGACGGGGACCAGCGCTGCGTTGAGGCTTTGCGGGCGGAACGGACTGAATATCGCCGCAACAACATTGGCCGCCGCCAGCAGCACCAGACCACCGTCCAGCCATCCACCAAAGCGGGCCAACCGCGCGCCAGCGACGAGCCGGGCGACGAGGATCGCGATGGGTGCGACCAGGAGCACCTGCCAGTAGAAGAACCACGGCCATTGGTAGAACCGGGTGGCAGCGTTGGTACAGAGCGAAAGCGCCGCAAACACGGCCGAGGCGAGCAGGCCGAGCAAAGCGGGGATCCTCGTCAGCAGCGAGCCGGGACGGGCGGTGGTCATTCGCGTTGGGGCGAAGCTCGCTTCGGGAGGTGGCACGGGTCTCCCGACCCGTGGTGAACGGGAACACGGGTTTGGAGACCCGTGCCACGGAACTGACGATAGATGAAGCGAGACATAGAGTGGCTTGCGCAAATGCCCCGAGGCTTTCCTCGAGCATCTTCGCGAGGCACCCGCCATTACAGCCGCCCGGAGGCTGGGCGGCAAGGCGGGTTTCGCGGCGTCTGCGGCCTTGACGCTGGCGGCTGGCGGCAGGCATGTTGCCGCGATGCAGGAGGTTGATCCCGCGGCAAAACGTAAGCTGCTCATCAGGGCGGGGGCACTCGGTCTGGTCGTGCTCGTGGCTGGCGTCCTGGTGTTGCGGGGAATTGAGGTGAGACCGTTGATCGATCAAGGCATGGCGATGATCCGAAGCGCCGGTCCGTGGGTGTTCTTCGGCGCGATGGCGGTGCTGCCGGTGATCGGGGCGCCGTTGATGGCGTTTACCATTCCGGCCGGCGAGGCCTTCGCCGCCCAGATGACGCTCGGCGGGGTGCTCGCGGCCACCCTCGCGGCCATCGCCGTCAATATCGCGTTGACTTACTGGATGGCGCGCCAGGCCGTCCGGCCGTTGCTCGAGCGACTGCTCAGGCGCTTCGGCTACGCCGTGCCGCGCGCAACGGCCGGCAATGCGCTGTCGATCGCGCTGCTCGTGCGATTGACGCCGGGCCCGCCTTTCTTCCTGCAGAGTTACCTCCTTGGCCTCGCTGATGTTCCGTTCCGGCTCTACATGCTCGTCTCCTGGTTCTGCGTTTTGCCGTGGGCGGTTGGCGCCGTCGTCCTCGGCCGCGGGGTATTGAACGGCAATTTCAAAATGGCCGCGATGGGACTTGGCGTGATTGTCGCGGCAGTGGCGGCGGTGCATCTGATCCGGCGGAAGTTGGCGAAACGTGAAGGCTGAACTCGAGTTGAGCGACGACGGCGGCCGGGTGGAGACCGTCAGCGAGTTTACGCGGCGCGTGAAGGTGCTGCTCGAGGAGGGCGTCCGGCCGGGCTGGGTGCGCGGCGAGGTGTCGAACCTGCGGGCGCAGGCCAGCGGGCATGTTTACTTCTCGCTCAAAGACTCCGGGGCGCAGCTGGCCTGCGTCCTGTTCCGGGGGGATGCTCTGCGGCAGTCGGTGGTTCTGCGTGACGGATTACAGGTCCTGGCGAGTGGGGGCATCAGTGTTTATGAGCAGCGCGGTCAGTATCAGCTCGTCGTCCGCCGGTTGCAGGAGGACGGACTGGGCCGGCTGCAGCAGGAATTTGAGCGGTTGAAGCAGCGCCTGGCCGACGAGGGGCTGTTCGATGCCGCGCGGAAAACGGCCATCCCGCCAATGCCGGCCACGGTGGGCTTCATCACGTCGCCGACCGGTGCGGCGGTGCAGGATTTCATCCGCATCCTGCAGCGGCGCGGCTGGCGCGGCCGGCTGGTGGTGCTGCCGGCCAAGGTGCAGGGTGAGGGTGCCGCCGCCGGGATGATCGAGATGCTGGAGCTGGCCGCGGCGCCCGGGCTCTTCGACCTCCTCGTGATCGGGCGCGGCGGCGGCAGCCTGGAGGACTTGTGGGCTTTCAACGAGGAACCGCTGGTACGCGCGGTGGCGGCCTGTCCCGTGCCGATCATCTCGGCCGTGGGCCACGAAATCGATTTCACGCTTTGCGACTTTGCAGCCGACGTCCGGGCGGAGACTCCGAGTGCCGCCGCCGAGCTGATCTCCAGCAATTTCGTCGCCGCTGCCGAGCGGGCGGCGCGCGCCGCCGAGGGCATGGACCGTGCGCTCGAGCTCGCCGTGGAACGGGCCGACGAACGTCTGGACCACGCGCGCAGCCGGTTGCGACTGCTGTCGCCGCAGGCGCTCCTTGAACAAAGCCAGCTGCGGCTCGACGACCTCGCCAACCGGGCGGTTGCCGCGGTTCGCGCCGGCGTGCAGGCGCAGCGGCAGCGGCTCACAATGGCGGCCGGACGCTACCGCGTCTGTTCGCCGGATCCGCGGATCAGCCTTGAGTCGCACCGGCTCTTGGCCCTGTGGAAACGCCTGCAGGCGGCCAGCCCGGCGTCGGTGCTCAACCGCGGTTTTGTGATCGTCCACGACGAACGCGACCGGCCGGTGCTGCGGCGCGCCGCGGTGAAGCCTGGGCAGCGGCTCACCAACGAGTTTGCAGACGGCCGCGTGCCCGTGCGCGCAGAGTAGTGCGGGGTTTCCGCGCCTAGGCCAGGCCGGATGGCCGGTGACGCCGGGTCCGGAGGCGGCCCTGCGCAACGGAAACGCGCCCTTGACCCTATGACCATTTTGGGCAATTTTGGGCACATGGCAAAAACAGCCTATCTGCGCACCCACATCCCGGCGGCACGGTTCAAACGTGCCGAGAAGATTCTCTCGCGTTTCGGCCTCAACCCGGGCGAAGCCGTCAATGTGTTTTTCGCCAAGATCGAAGCGGAGGAGGACTTTCCGTTCGAATTGCGCAGCAAGGAAACGAAGGGACTCCTGGCGGATTCCGGCTTTCTGGCCCACCTGAAACGCATGCAGGCCGGCGAGGTTCGCTATACCGACGCCAAGAACGTTCCGGCGTGAAATTTTCGGACCAGGTAGTCGAGGCGCTGCGCACCTGCCATCCCGAAAGGCGCAGGAAGATCCGCCGGGCGCTCGATGACCTGGCCAGGGGCGTCCTTCAAAACACCCAGCCGCTTGAAGATGAGCTCGCCGGTTTCTTCCGACTGCGGGTCGGCCGTTTTCGCGTCATCTACCGGCTCAGCGAGTCAAAAGAGATCATGGTGGAATACCTCGCTCCGCGGAAGACGGTCTACCAGTTCTTCAAGGCCCGGAAGCCGCTCCGCTGAATCGGCAGTCAGCCAGATTCGGACGTGCGAGTCCACCCTGGCGCCTGCCGGCTCCTCACACCCTGGGGAACTTGACCCACTTCGCACCAAGCCGGGCGCTCTTCACCGCGGTTTCGATGAACGCCATGCCGATTACGCCGTCGTCGATGGTCGGAAAATCGAGATCCCTCGGAAGCCGCCGACCCTCGACCTCCGCGGCAATGGCGGCGGCCGCGGCCAGATAAACATTGGCAAACGCCTCGATGAACGCCTCCGGGTGGCCGAAGGGCGTGCGGCTGTTCGCCCGGGCGGCAGGCGAGAGGTAGGTGTTGCCGCGTCGGCGAATCTCGCGCGGCTGGTCGGCCACCTTCACGATCAACTCGTTCGGTTGCTCCTGGCACCACTCGAGCGAGGCCTTCGTGCCGTAGACGCGGATATTCAAGTTGTTCTCGTCGCCGTTGGAAATCTGCGAGGCATAGAGGATGCCTTTGGCACCGCCCCGGTAGCGGATCAGGCAGTTGCCGTCATCGTCGAGCGGCCGGCCGGGGATGAAGGTCGACAGCTCGGCCAGGAGTTCGTCGATTTCGAGCCCGGTGATGTAGCGGCCGAGGTTTTCGGCGTGCGTGCCGATGTCGCCCATGCAGTTGGAGGCGCCAGCGATGCGGGGATCCATGCGCCAGTTGGAGATCTGGCCTTCCGCCTGGTCCTCGAGCGCGGCAATGGCGTAGCCCTGCGGATACTCGGTCACGACCTTGAGGATCCGGCCAAGCCGACCGGCGCGCACCAGCGCGCGCGCTTCCTTCACCATCGGATAGCCGGTGTAATTGTGCGTCAGCGCGAACACCTTGCCGCTCCGGCGGACAAGGGTACGCAGTTGTTTCGCCTGCGCCAGGTTGTAGGCGAGCGGCTTGTCGCAGATCACGTTGAAACCGGCCTTGAGGAAGGTCCGGGCGACGGCAAAATGGGTGTCGTTGCGGGTGACGATGCTGACGAAGTCGAGGCGCCGGTCGGGCGGCAACGCGGCCTCGGCGTGGGCCATTTCCTCGTAGGCGCCATAGACCCGGGCCGGGTCGAGCCAGAGGTCGGCGCCGGAGGCCCGGGATTTTTCGGGGTCGGAGGAGAAGCAACCGGCGACCAGCTCGATCCGGCCGTCCAACGCCGCCGCCATGCGGTGCACGGCGCCGATGAACGCGCCGCGGCCGCCGCCGATCATGCCCATGCGCAGTTTGTGTTTCAGTTTCACGGGATCGGAGAAGAGATCAGGGTTCAGGCCGGTGGGGACGGTTGCACCGGTGCGACCGTCCGGATTCTCGTCGTTGCGCTCAGCATTTCACCGGCCGGCCGGTGCGGGCGGAGGCGTAGGCGGCATCAATGATCCGCATCAGGGTCAGCGCCTGGTCCGGGGCGTTGAGCGGCGGCGCGCGGCCCTCCAGCGCGTGGACGAAATTGGCCGCGGATCCAAGCCGGCCCATCGACTCGTCGGGCGGCACCACGATGGTGCGGTTGACCGAGCGGCCGTTTTCCTGGACGTACAGTTCGCAGGTGTCGAGCGCGGTCTGGTCGAGGCCGTCGCTCCCGAACAAACGCCGCACGAGGCCGCCCGCCTTCGTGCCCTGGAAGGTCACCGAGACCTCCTCGCGCTTCACCAGCTCGGCCCAGGAGATCTGCAGCGAGATCACCTGGCCGGTCTTCAACCGCACGAAGCCGTGACAGGCGCTTTCGACGTCGGTCACCCCCTTGACCACGTCCGGAATGCCCCACGGGCCCTTGAAGGACTTGTCCTCGATGAAATCGCGGAAGGTCTGCGCCAGCACCCAGTCGGGCTCGGGGTAGCCCATGAAATAGAGCGCGAGGTCGAGCATGTGCAGGAGGTCGATAAGCGGTCCGCCACCGGAGAGGGCCCTGGTGGTGAACCAGCCGCCGAACCCCGGAATGCCGGTGCGCCGGATCCACTTCGCCTGGGCCGAGTTCACGCGGCCGACCTGCCCCCGGCGAATGTAGTCCATCATCGCGCACGCCTCGGGCCGGGCGCGATTGTTGAAATTGAACATCAGGGTCTTGTTCGCCCTGGCGGCCGCGGCCGCCATCGCGCGGACTTCGCGCGCATTGAGCGCCGGCGGCTTTTCGCAGAAAACGTGCCGGCCCGCCCGGAGCGCCTGCAGGGCAACCGGCGCGTGGTATTTGTTGGGCACGATGACCGATACGGCGTCGAGCTCCGGACATTCCCGCAGCATACGGCCGACGTCGCCAAAGACCCGGGTCACATCCTCGCGGGCGGCGGCCTTCCGGGCCGCGTCCTCGTTGACGTCAGCGAGCGCGATGATCTCCGCGCCGGCGGAGCGGAAACCCGCCGCATGGTACCGCAGCATGCCGCCCGCGCCAATAATGCCGATCTTGACACTCATGATGGGAAAACGGCTTCAGCCTACTGGTTCTTCTTGTCGAACGCCGCATCAAAAGCGACGGCGCTGCCCGGAAAATCGATCCGACGCACGAAGGCCGCCGCCTCGGTGGCGCCGTGGACGCGGTCCATGCGGGCGTCCTCCCATTCAACGGAAAGCGGTCCGCGGTATCCAACGTCATTAAGGGCGACAATGATGTCCTCGAAATTGATGTCGCCGCGCCCGGGCG
The DNA here is from genome assembly GCA_003153035.1 of Opitutia bacterium. Classification (GTDB taxonomy): domain Bacteria; phylum Verrucomicrobiota; class Verrucomicrobiia; order Opitutales; family Opitutaceae; genus Fen-1467. The sequence goes on along the minus strand of PMBT01000052.1, from coordinate 46,706 downwards.
AACGGAAGTCCCAATAGCGGCGGGCGTCGCCAAAGCTCACATGGCCGCCAAAGACGCCCGCCGAGCCGTCACCATGGCCCCACCACACATCCTTCATATGCACGTGAAAGATTCGTTTGCCGAAGACCCGGATGAACCGCACGTAATCAACGCCCTGGTAGCCCAGATGAGAGGGGTCGTAGTTGAAGCCGAAACGCCGGTGGCCGCCCACAGCCGCGACAGCGCGCTCGGCCGAGGCGAGATCGAACGCGATCTCGGTCGGATGGACCTCGAGGGCGAAGTTGACGTTGAGCTGGTCGAAGGCGTCGAGGATTGGGCCGAAGCGCCGGGCGAAATCCTGGAATCCTTTCTCCCAGAAATCCTGCGAGGTGGGGGGGAACGGGTAGAGGGCGTGCCAGATGCTCGAGCCGGTAAAGCCATTCACAATCGCGGGAATGGCGCTGACGCCCTTCCGGCCGGGTTGCAGGTCGAAGAAACTCCGGGCAGCTTTTGCCGTGAGAATTATCTTTTTCGCGGCGCGGCGGCGAACTCCTTCCGGTTTGCCATCGCCCCACACATCGGGCGGAAGGCAAGACTGGTGGCGCTCGTCAATGAGGTCGCAAACCGCCTGGCCGACCAGGTGATTCGACACCGCGTGGCAGGTCAGGCCGTGGTCGGCGAGCAACTGCCATTTTTCCCGGCAATAGGTCTTGGAGCGAGCGGCCTGATCGACGTCGAAATGGTCGCCCCAACANNACGCCGTCGTAGCCCATGCGTTTCACCAGCGGAGCGAGCTGGTCGAGGGGAAGGTCGGCCCATTGACCGGTGAAGAGGGTGAGAGGTCTCGGCATAGGCAATCCAATGGTTGGAGGTTGGCAGCGGGTACCGACTTCCGAGCTTTGCGGCGGCGGCGGTCCCGAAGCAATAGGAAACCCCGGATGGTGACTGCCCTGTCGCCGGCAAAACAACCTGAAGGGAAGTGCGTGCGAGTGGTGTTATGGTTGCCGGACAATCTTTACCATGAAGACATTTTCCGGATTGCTTGTTTGCAGCGGGCTGTTTTTGGCCAGCGTTGCCTCTGCCCAATTTGGCGTGCCCATCCCGGACTGGCAATCGTTGAAGATCATTCAGACAGCGGAACCTATTTTCCCTCACCAACTTACGCAGAAGGCAGTGACCCAGGGAGAGGCACACGTGGTGATCAACAACGATGCCAACGGCAAGCTCACCGAATGGTTGGTGGTGGGATATTCCCGGCCAGAGTTTGCCGACGCTGTCGTGACAGCCCTCAAGCAGTGGAAGTTCGAGCCTGCCCGGCTGCGCGGCTCACCAGTGGGCACCACGATCGACGTTTTCTTCTATTTTGAGGCCAAGGGAGTTGTGGTGTCCACCAGCGCGATCGATCAGCTCGAGGGTTTCCTGAGTTTCGCGGAACGCCGTTTTGCCTACCGGCCCTGCTCATTGCGGGAATTGGATCGGATTCCCACACCCTTGGTTACCGTGAAGCCGCTCTATTCGGATGAATTGGCCAAGAAGGGCGTGCGCGGGAAAGTGACGGTGGATTTCTACATTACGGAGGCGGGGGCGGTCCGCATGCCGTCGGTTTCGCCGTACGACGACTCTCAGCTGACCGCGCTCGCGATCGACGCCTTGCGCCAGTGGAAATTCGAGCCCCCGACCCGCAATGGGAACCCCGTGCTGGTCAAGGCCACCCAGGTCTTCAGCTTCAACCCGACTCAGTAGTTCGTTGCTGGCCGGCTGACACAAGGGACGCCACAGCCTCCAGGTGCCGTAGCTGCTTCGTCTAGGGCGCAGCGGGAAAGGGTGGAAATGGAGGCGCGTCAGTTTGCGGCCTCATGCCTGCACTGTTTCGCGAAGAAATCCGGCCAACTCCTCTTTCAGGCGTTGCCGCGCGCGATACAGGCGGGTCTCCACCCCGCGCTCGGAACAACCGGTGATGGTGCCGATTTCGCGGTAGGAAAGTCGCTCGTAGTGGTGGAGCAGAATGGTGATCTTGAGGTCGTGCGGCAGACGATCGATGGCTTCGCGGACCGCCGCACAGGCTTCGTCGTGCTCCAGGGCGGTGTCCGGCACGGGACCGTCAGCGGGCACGGCTTCGTGGGTGGACGTCTCCGAACCATCCAGCGGAGCGTCGAGGCTCACGGTCGGATGCCGGCGCCGCCAGCGGTAATGATTGTGGCAGAGATTGGTTAACGTGGTGAAAAGCCACGCGGAAAGCTTGGTGTCGGGTCGCAGCCGTTCCCGCTGCTGATGCAGACGCACGAACGTCTCGGCCACGAGGTCGTGCGCATCCGTCTGATTCTGCACGTAGCGCCACGCGAAGGCGAAAAGGGGCCGCTCCCAGCGGGTGATCAGCTGGCCCAGGGCGGAATCCTCTCCTCCCTGCAGAGCCTGCAGACAGGCCTGGTCGGTGACGGGTTCAGGATTCACGGGATGCCCCGGGGAGTCTCAGTTCAAGAAGAGATTACCTCCAACCTTGAGCACTGGACCCAGCAGCCCGAGATAGCGTTCGCGCTGCTGGGCAGTCATCTCGCGGGCGGCATCGGCGACCAGCCGCTGCGTGGAGGTGAAACACTCGCGGTCGACGGAACGGCGCTGTTCGACGAAATGCGCGAACTCGAGAAAGTCGACCTGGCCTGACGTCGTCCGCTCATGCTCGAAGGCATCGTACTCCTCCCGCATGTGCGCCACCTCGGCGGCCAGCGCCAGCAGGCGCGGGCTCGATTGCTCGTGGATGACCTTGATGCGGGCAAACTGTTCGTCGGAAAGCCTCAACTCGGTTTTCATCCAATCGAGCTGACAGTCGAGCCCGCCGTCTCCGCAGGGTCGCTGCGATAGGAACCAGCTCACATGTGCCAGCCCGCCGGCGGCCAGGCCGAGAAGAATGATCAAAAGGGTGCGTTTCATGGGCGGCGGGCGGCGACTTTGACCGCAGTTTCATCGATCAGCGGGTCAATCAGCCTCAGGTAGCTGTGGGCGATCTGCGCCCCGCGCTCGGCATGCAGGCGAGCGAGACGCATTTCCGCGAGAAAAAGGCCGAGCAGCATGCACGCCGCGACGAAGGCGACGGCAAACGACGGCCGGAGGAACGCAGCTTCAATCCGAGCGAGGAACCCGGGCCGCTCTGCGCGGCTGTCGTTGACGGCGATGAGGCGCCAGACTTCCCGCTCCAAGTGGGGCGGCGGTTCGGGTGTTTCGCGCCAACGGTCGAGCAGGGAGTCAAGTGGATCGGGTGGAGAGTTCATGATGGTCATCTTGCCAGCAACTCACCCACTTCGTCAGAGCGAAGACAGGCGCGGGGCTGGTAAGTCCGAGTGATATCAGTACCTGAAAGGATTTGTGGCGGACATCATAACACCGCGGGGTGGAAAAGCCCTTCAAAATATCCTCGGCGCAGGCGGCGGCGGTCATTCGGCCGGCATCCTGCCGGACTTCAAGCCCTCCGGCATCATTCGGAATGGGTCCGATACTCCGCAGCTCGCTTCGTTTTGGATGGCAGGTGGCACGGGTCTCCCGACCCGTGGGGACCCGGACGACCGGTCGGGAGACCCGTGGCACGAAACCGCAGAGCCATGAGTCGGGACATGAAGTGGCTTGCCCCAATGCCCCGGAGCATACTCCGGGGATCTTCATTCAGAATAGAGCCAGTAGCGCCGGACCTGCTGCTGGTAAACCAGCGCGCGCTGGCGCCAGTCAGCCAGGAAGCCTTCGACGTCCACCCGGGCCCCGTCGCGCCGGAGGGCGTTCCACCAAGCGTGTGAACCGACCAGTTTGTTGAACATCGACACCTTGTCTGCAGACGCGTTTGCGAAAGGATTCGACGGGCTCCATTTGCAGGCCAGCCGCATCAGGCAGAAACTCAGGTCGGCCGGCCGCCATGCATCCCAATCGGTCACTTCAACGTAAACGCCCATGACAAGTTTACCGCTGGCGTCGGCGGCGGTCACCTTGGCAAATGCGAGGCCCGGCAGCCTGAGCGTCTCGAGCTCTTTTTGCAGCTGCTCAACCGTCCTGCCCTTGTAGGCGATCCCCCGGAATGGATGCGAACGGCCGACGCCGTGTGAGAAACCACCGATTTCGCACCCAAGGCCCGTCATGGCATAACCCACGACGGAGGCATAATCCTGAACAAAGGGCGAGGTGGGTGTGAAGGCCAGGCCGGTGTCAGGCCACCGCATGGAGCGCCGCCAGCCGCGCATGGGGACAACGACAAGATGACCTCTCAGGCGCACCGACTCGGGCACGAGCAGCACGCCTGGAGCCGCCGCGGCCATGCGCGCGAGTTCACCGATCGTCAGGCCGTGGATATAAGGCACCCGGAATGCGCCGACATAGCTCACCAGGTCAGCGTCCATGGAAGGTCCGTCCATCTTGAGACCGCCGAGCGGATTCGGACGGTCGAGTACCACGACCTCGACATTGTTCTCGAAACAGCCTTCCAGGGCATAGCGCATGGCGCTGGCATAGGTGTAGCTGCGCACGCCGATGTCCTGCAGGTCGATCACCAGTGCGTCGATTCCCTTGAGCATTTCCCGGGTGGGCTTCCGCGTCTTGCCGTGCAGCGAATGGACCGGGAGGCCGCTGTGCCTGTCAACCGTATCCGGGAGATTCTCGCCCGCCTCCTCGAGGCTATTGAGACCATGTTCGGGGGAAAAAAGCGCGACCAGTTTCACTCCGGGCGCGTGCCGGAGGACGTCGATGGTGCTGACACCGCGGCGATCAACGCCGGCGGCATGCGTCAGCAGGCCGATTCGCTTGCCCTTGATGGAGGCGAAGCCATCGCTTGCCAGCACATCGATGCCGAGCATCACCGGAAAAACGGGTGCGGGCGGGGCGGGAGGAAGTTGGGCGGTGACCGCGGTCTCCGGCGCCGAATCCTTTGCCAGCTTCGCCGGCGGGGAGGTGCGCGCGGCCGAAGAGCAGCCGATGAAACCGATCAGCAGCGACAGTGTCGCGGTGAGGGAGGAAAGCACTCTCGGGCGAAGCGTCGCGGCCATGGGCAGGACCACTGTGGCGGGAAGAGACGGTGCGTCGAGTCGGAATCGGTTTTCCTGTCCCCTCCTGGTCGCAAATCAATCGTGGGCTCGCGCCAGAGGCCGGATCATGGAAGGGTTCCGGCTCCGTCTTCAAAACGCGGCTTGAATGCTGCGGGCGAGCAGCTCGGGTGCTTCGCCTTTCGCCTGCGCGAACGAATAGCCGAGCGGGGTGATGGCATGGAGCTGGCAGCCGGCACACGCCGCGCCTTCCCCCAGACGTCCGGCGAACACGTGGACCGTTTTGCCCAGCGCCCGCGCCTGGGTCGCCACCGATCCCGGGCCCTTGCCGGAGAGCGAGGTGACATCGAAACAACCTTCGCCGGTCAGAACCAGGTCCGCCGCGGCGATTCGCGCCCGGAGGTCGAACCACGCCGACACCAGCTCAAAACCAGGCGCGAGCCGCGCCCGGGCGCCCGCGATCAGCCCGAACGGAAGGCCTCCTGCTGCTCCTACCCCCGGCGTGTCGGCGAGGGCGGGGGACTTCCGGCAATGTTCGCCCAGCAGGCGGGCCATGCGCTCCATTGCAGCTTCCATTCGCGGAAGGTCCTCGGGGCGCAGTCCCTTTTGCGGACCATAGATTGCCGCGGCTCCGCGCGGGCCGAGCAGCGGATTGGTGACGTCGGAGGCGATGCAGATCGGCGGGATGGAGGGGAAAACCTCGCCTTCGATCGCGGCGATCCGGTGCCAATGAACCGGAGCCGGCGGACGGATCTTGCCGCCATCAGCATCGCGGAATTCCAGCCCGAGGGCGGCGAGCGCGCCCAAGCCAAGGTCATTAGTGGCGCTGCCGCCCACGCCGAGGAGGATCCCGGCGGCGCTCAGCTCCGCGGCGGCGCGAATGAGCTGGCCGGTGCCGTAAGTTGTGGCCTGCCACGGGTCATGCTGCTCCGGTGGCAGCAAGTTGAGACCACTGGCGGCGGCCATCTCGATGACGGCCAGCGGCCGACGGGATTCTGACGCGGTTCCGGGAAGGTCGAACCATTGCCGGACCGGGGAGGGGATCTGCTGCTGCGCGATCAATCCAATGCTGGCGGCGACCAGCCCGCCGCGCGGTCCCGTCGCATCGACCCGCGTGCGCCGGCCTTTCGCCGCCGCGGTGAGAATCTCGGTGAAACCTTCGCCGCCATCGGTCAGCGGGCAGGAATCCAGCTGCCAGTCGCGGTGGCGTCCCCGCAAGGCGCGGAGGGCAAGGTCACAGGCCTGCGGCGCGCTCAGGGAGCCCTTGAACTTGTCAAACGCCAAAAGGACGCGCATCCGTTAAGGGTGCGCGTCCTTTCTGGGCCTGAAAAGACTTAAACCAAGCGGCGGACCAAAAACCTATTTCGTGGAGCATTCCTTCATCAGCTGGATCCAGTCGCCGGTGCGGACGCGGACCCGGGGGAAGGAGACGCACATCTTATAAAGATCCTCGAACTCGCCGGCAAAATCGCGCGGCAGGCGGTTGCGCCGGAGATACCAGTCCTCGAAATCCCTGACGCTGGTAAGCGCCTTTATTTCAATGACATTCTTCATGGCGTCGGGTAGCAGATCGAGCAAATAGGTCTTTACCAACTCGGCCCGCTCAGGGTTGTCGCCCGTGACCTTCTCGCAGATCGCCTGGATATGGGCTGGCTTGATCGTGCGGTATTTGGCTTGAAGATAGTTGTTGATCCGCGAAACCGCGATTCCTGTAAGTTTATGCAGCTGAACCTGATTGATTCCGTTCTTCTGCATTACTGCGTCCAGTAACCCGGGGAATAATTTTTTGTTCATCTTGTTGAAACGATAGCACGCTTCTGCGAATTTACCAGTTACAATATCGGCGCCGGAGGGAGGTAATGAGTCGCTCGTTCGTTGCGGTCATCCACGCCAGCAGTCATCCTTAAGCCCGGCAGAATCGCCAGACTGATATTCAGCTGATGGCGCGGATCTTCATCAAGACGGCAACACGGCTCCGCGGTTTCACCAATCAAGGTAAGAACACGAAATCTAATAGAATCCACCCGGAAGCCAGCGGCGGAAATTCTCTGCCTAGAATGGAGCGCCGCTCGCCTTGGTGCCGCAGAAGTGGACTTCGAGACCGAGCTGGGCGGCGAGCGCCGCCTTGGTGTAGAGCGCCAGGTCGGCCTCGTTCGCGCTGTGGGCGTACGCCACCTGGATGTGATTGGCCTTGTGCCGCGCCATCATCTGGTCGCGCGACACCCCGTAGGTCACCGCATGCATGATCGGCCACTGGACGGTGGTCTCCTTCCAGCGACGGTCGGTCTCTTCCGGGGGCAGGGCGATGACCTTGGCCCGGCCGAGGTCCATCTTGAGCTTGCCGTGCTCGACGAACACGCGCGACCAGACGATCTCACCAGGCTTGGCGATGCCGCGAAGCGTGCCGCCCCCGAGGCGGAAGTACATCGGTGGCTGGCGCAGAGAGTCACTGCCCGCCCAGCCGCCCACGTGGTGCTCCGCGGGGGCGCTGCCGGAAATGAGGAAGACCCACACGTAGTCTTTCGTCGTGCCGCTCCGGTCCCAGTCGCCCCACCGCAGATCGTGCAGGGTGTTCTCAACCGGCTGGCCGAGTGCGCGGTGCACGCGGTTCGTGAAGAGTCCGTCGAGCCCGGCACATTCGTCCACCTCGTTGAAGTGCGGGATCGGCGCTCCGGCGCGAATGACCTGGCCAGCGGCGTTCCGCACCGGCGGGCGGTCGGAGCTGTTGAGCGTGCCCTCGACCAGGTCGGAGGCGGGCAGGAGGTCCTTGAGCCCCTGCTGGTACTGGATGCCGATGACCTCGCAGCCGAATTCGTCGGCAATGCGGCAGGCGGCAACGTAGGTTCGGCACTGCCAGAGGACCTGGTTCTCCGTGAGGTCGGTCGCTTCGTCGGCGCCGAAGTGGAACTTGAGCCCCTTGTCGACATACCACTGAAAAACAGCGCGCGCCTCCTCGGCGCTGACCTGGGTGGCGGCATGATAGAGTGCCGACTGCGAGAGCCGCTCCTTGTAGACCCCGGTCGGAAACAGCAGGTCGTCGGGAATGATCGCGTTGAACATGCCCATGCAACCCTCGTCGAACACGCCGAGGATTGCCTTCCGCCGGCGGAGGTCGGCGGCGATCCGGGCGGCTGCGGCGGTTGCCCTGGCGGGCACGGTGGCCTTGGCAAACGGCCGCACATGCGCGGTCCGGTGCGTGGTGGCGCCGGTCTGGAGCCAGCGATTCAGACCGGCGAGAAAATACTCGTCATCGAAATTCTCACTCCAAAGCGTGGAATAACGCACGCCGGCCTTGGTGAGCGAGCCATTGAGGTTCAGCATGCCGACAAGGCCGGGCCACGTGCCGGACCAGTTGGCGACGGTGAGAATCGGCGCCTGGTGCGAGATGAGCCCGGCCAGCAGATGGTGCGAATACTGCCAGACCGCCTCGGCGACGATGAGCGGCGTTTGCGGATCGAGAGAGGCAAACACCTCCATGCCTTCCTTCTGGGAGCCGATGAAGCCGTGTTTCAGCGCCGGTTTGTAGGGATGGGCGCGGACGAGCCGGCAGCCGAAACGGGCGACGGCTGCGGCGAGCTGCTTTTCCATGGCCGCCTGGGCGGGCCAGCACGTTTCATTGGCCGACGGGCGCAGATCGCCGTTGGCGACGAGCAGGACGGTTTTCTTCGAGGGGGTTTTCATCGCGGAGAACGGTTCAAGGGGTGACTGAGGATGGACAAGCCCGCACATACCTGAAGAGAATTGACCGACGATTCATAGGGAAGGCACCGGGCAGGCGTCACCATATCAGTTTAAAAGAGCGAAAAGGAATGGAAATAATGGCTCGAAAAGTGACACCGATTGCCTCGCGTCGCGCGCTCGTTGCCGCCGCCGCGCATCCGCGCCGCTTGCCGCCGTCCGCTGCAGTGGGAGTGTATCCGGAATATTTCAGATAGCGGATGATCTTGGCGAGAAGCACGACTTATCGGTCTTAGCAAAACGGCTCCTAGGTGAACAGGCGGTCTCGTTATCGCGCACGACTATATGCCTATCAGAAACCGTAATAATAACCTCTGCCCAATACGTTGTGGTTGACCATAACTTAAACCACAACAGGTAGTAGGTCCTCCAAGGCTCCAGCAGCCCGTGCCGCTTAGCGGCAGGTCAGATCCGAAACACTTTCATACCCACCTTCCACCATGTCCACCATGGAAAGCTCTGCCTTGCCCGTCGCCCATTCTGCGAACGGACTGCAGGACTTCATCGCCATTTCCCGTTATGCCCGCTATTCGCCGGATCTGCGTCGCCGCGAAACCTGGACGGAAGCCGTCGACCGGGTTCGCGACATGCACCTGGCGCATTATGCCGACGCCTCGCTGGGTGATGCCGCGCTTGCGGCGCTTTCGGCCGGCGAGGTTTCCTCCGATGAGCTTTCGCAGCTCGGCCGGCTCGGCCGGCTGCATGAGGCGATCCAAGCCGCCTTTGCCGCGGCGGCGCGGCGCGAAGTGTTGCCGTCGATGCGCAGTCTTCAATTTGGCGGCGAGGCGATTCTCAAGAAGCACGCCCGCATTTACAACTGCGCGTTCACCTATATCGACCGGCTGGATGCGTTTCGCGAGACGCTCTACCTGTTGCTCTGCGGCTGCGGGGTGGGTTTCTCAGTGCAAAAGACCCACGTGGAGAAACTCCCCATGCTGGCGCCGCTGCGCTTCAACGCCTCCGTCTCGACCTTTCTCGTTCCGGACACGATCGAGGGCTGGGCCGACGCGCTGCATCAGCTGATGCTGGCGGCGGTCGAGGGCCGCCGCGTCATCTTCGATTATTCGGCCGTCCGTCCGGCGGGGGCGCCACTGCGGACCTCCGGCGGCAAAGCGCCCGGCCCCGAGCCGCTGTTCCATTCCCTCACCCGCATCGAGCACATCGTGCAGCGCGCCGCCGGCCGCCGCCTGCGTTCCATCGAGGCGTATGACATCCTCATGTGGGCCGCCAAGGCCGTGCTCTCGGGCGGCGTGCGCCGCTCGGCGACCATCTGCCTGTTCTCCTCTGACGACGAGGAGATGATCGCGGCCAAGACGGGCAACTGGTTTCAGGACAACCCGCAGCGCACGGCGAGCAACAACTCGGCCGTCATCGTGCGCGCCCACGCCACCCGCGCCCAGTTTGACCGGCTGTTCGAGGCGCAGAAGCAGTTCGGTGAGCCGGGCTTCTATTTTGTCGAGGATCCCGAGTACGGCGCCAACCCCTGCGTGGAGATCGGCCTGCATCCGCGGCTCAAGCTCGATGCGGCCGCCATCACGCGCCTGCGCGAGCTGGGCCACACCGGCGAGCTGCGCGAGGGCGACACGCTGAGCGGCGTCCAATTCTGCAACCTCACCACGGTCTCGGCAGCCTCGTCCGAAACGCCCGCGCGTTTCTACGAACTCTGCGCGCACGCGGCGATCATCGGCACGCTCCAGGCGGGTTACACCAATTTCAACTATCTCTCCCCGGTCTCCCGCGTGATCACGGAACGCGAGGCCTTGCTGGGGGTGTCGATTTGCGGTGTGCTCGACCGCCCCGACGTCTTGCTCGATGCCGAGGTGCTGCGGACCGGCGCGACCATCGTGAAGGTGGTCAACGCCGTCGTCGCCCGTGCGCTGGGCATCAACCCGGCCGCCCGCACCACCTGCGTGAAACCGGAGGGCACCGCGAGCCTGCTGCTCGGCACCAGCAGTGGCCTGCACCCGCATCATTCCATCCGCTACTTCCGTCGCGTGCAGACCAACGTCTACGACCCGATTTTCCAGCATTTCAAGCGCGCCAATCCGCACATGGTTGAGCCGAGCGTCTACGATCTGAACGGCCGGACCGAGGTCATCACCTTCCCGGTGGAGGGACCGGCGTTCGGCATCTATCGCGACGACCTCTCGGCGGTGAAACATCTCGAGTATGTCCGGCTCGTGCAGCGGCATTGGGTGCAGGCGGGCCGCCGGCATGAGAAATTCTCCCCGGGCCTGCACCACAACGTTTCGTGCACCATCTCCGTGCGGGGCGACGAGTGGCCGAAAGTGGCCGAGTTCATCTGGGAGAATCGCGAGCACTTCACCGGCGTCGCGCTGCTGCAGGACCAGGGCGACAAGGCCTATGCCCAAGCCCCGCGCGAGTCGCTATCCACCCGTGAAGACATTGCGAAGTGGAACTCCCTGACCTATCAGCCGGTAGACTACACCATGCTCCGCGAGGAAGAAGACCTGACCGAGCTAAAGCAGGTGGTCGCCTGTGCGGGCGGCAGCTGCGAACTCCACATCTGAGAGCCCATTTCCGCGGCGGGTCCAGTCCCGGAAGGGGAATAGCGAGTGCCGGCCACCGCACGCTTGCGTCGCCGGGATTCGTCGGCCGCAATGGCGGCAATGTTGGCAACCTGTCAGGCCGGCTTTGAGGATTCGCTCGCTGGTGAGCTCGCCGCGCTGGATTGGGCGCCGCGCGAGCAGGGTCCGGGCTGGGTCCGCTGCGACGCCGCCGGCGACCGGCCAACGCCCGACCTCGCCTTTGCCCATCTCATCCTGCCGGCGCCGGGCGAGCTCCGGGCGGAAACCGTCAATGCGCTGGCCCAGCAGGCGGCCGGCTTCTTTGCGGAGTCGTTGCGGGACGAACGCATCGAAACCGCCTGGCCCAGCGTCTGGAGCGGCCCGGCGGCCGTCGCGGGCCTGTCCCGGCGGGCGAGTGCCGCCCAGCAGGCGTTTCAGGACCTGGTGCGGCGCAAGCTTCCGCGCGTCGCCAAGCTGGCGGTGCCCGCCACGCCCCGCGGCGTCGGACTGGCGCGCGGAATGTTCGTGGTCTTCACTGGGTTTGATCGCGCCTTCGTGTCGCGCACCGCCGTGCTCGGAGGACAGCGCCGGATGGCGGACGACGCGATGGCACCCTCGCGCTCCTACCTGAAGGTTGAAGAGGCCTACGGAGTGCTGGGTGCTGAGCCGCGGCCGGGGGAGACAGTCGTCGACCTGGGCGCGGCGCCTGGCGGCTGGAGCTACAGCGCGGCCCGGCGCGGCGCCCGCGTCGTGGCGGTCGACAACGGTCCACTCAAAGGCGGCGCGTTCGGGCATCCGCTGATCGAACACCGGCGGGAGGACGCCTTCGGCTTTCGCCCGGCGGCCGGCTGGTCCTTCGACTGGCTCCTGTGCGATCTCGTGGAGGAGCCGCATCACGTGCTGCACAACCTCGTGGCACCCTGGCTCGAACACCGCTGGTGCCGCCGGTTCATCCTCAACCTGAAGTTCGGCCGCGTCGATCCGGTCGCGTTGTTGCGCGAGCTGCGCGCGGAAGATTCGCCGTTTGTCCGGCACGCCGCGACCTTCCGCCTCCGGCATCTCTATCACGATCGCGACGAATTTACGGTGGTCGGCGAGGTCGGTTCCTAGTTCATTGGATGTCACCAAAAAAATGACGAAGGCCGTCATTGCGAGAAGCGGAACGACGAAGCAATCCATCCAGCTGGATCGCCACGGCGCGCCGAGCGCGCCTCGCGATGACTGTTGTCATGTCATTGGGTGAATCTAAGTAGTCTTCCGGTGAAACCAAAAGAACACACGGTGTGCGGGCTGGTGGCGGTAAAGGCGCTGTTTGCGCGGGATCCGGGCGCGATTAAACGGCTTTACTTCGATTATCCGACCGGGCGGAGGATCGGCGTGATCTGCCAGACGCTCGCCGCGGCGCGGAAAATCTACCGCTGCGTCGAACCCATGGAGTTGGAAAAAGTCGCCGGCACGGTTCACCACGGCGGGATCGTCGCGGTGATCGAGCCGCGGGTACTGCGGACGCCGCGGCGGGAGGACGTGCGCGCCTGGGCGCAGGTGCGCGCGCCGCTGCTGTTGCTCGACCGCATTGCCAATGCCCACAACCTCGGCGCCATCGTGCGCACCGCGGCGTTCTTTGGAGTCGGCCAGATCGTAATTCCAGAGCATCCGGAACAGGCGCTGCCCGGGGAAGCAGCCTACCGCATCGCCGAGGGCGGCATGGAACATGTGCAGATCCATCGCGTGAAATCGCTCGCGGAGTTCATCCGCGCACTGCGGCCGTTCTATTTTGTCGTCGGTGCGGCCGTGCGGGGAGCCGGGCCGGTCTCGGGTTGCGAGGAACGGAAATCGGCCATGACCACGGCGCCGCGCCCGCGGGCGCTGGTGCTCGGCAACGAAGAGCACGGGCTCGCCCCCGAGGTGGCGGCTGCCTGCGAGCAGCTGGTGACGATTCCAGGCAGCGGGGCCGTCGAGTCGCTCAATGTCTCTGCGGCGGCGGCCGTGCTATGCTGGGAGTTCTTCGGGCGGTGCTGAGACGGGATCGCGGGGTTGGACTGGGTCCCCGACCGCGAAGAGACAAACCAAATGGTAGGACGGGTTACCTGTCCGCCGTAGCTTCATGCGAAGGCTGGATCCCTAACCCGCCGCCCCTCGCGCTTCACTGGAAGGGCGCGTTGCGGAAAACGCGTCCTATCGCAACTAGACGATTCCAGATAAAGTCGGCCGGCAGCCCGCTCAATATTTATCCATGATGCCGTACAACGCCCAGGTGATGACGAGGGTGAAAACTGCCGCAACCACTCCGCCGAGGGCGAGGCCACCGATGGCGTACAGAGTGAGAAGAATTACCAGGTTGCCCCCAATCAGCAGCATCAGGTAGTCGCGTCGGCGGCGGTTCGGCCCCGGCGGCGCGGGTTTCAACTGGTCCAGACCTGCCTGCTTTTCGCGCTCGCGATTTAGTCTGAGGATGTCCTCGACCTCGTTACCCGATGGCGCGGCGACCGGCGGGCGCCCGGCAGGTGGCGCCGGCCGGCCCCGGTTGGCCGCCGCAATCAACGCATGATGATCGACGGGTGGATGAGAGGACCGGTTCACCTCCTCGAACGGTTTGGCCTTGAATTGAAGTTGTGCCCGCTGGGGGAACACTCCGTGGTAATCCCCCGCGTCGCGGATCGCTGTCCACGGCCCGTCGCCGCATGGGGATGATTCCGTGGCGGGCGTGATGACTCCGGATTCGGCCAGCTCGCACAGCCGGTCCCATTCAAACGGGCCGCGAACCTCATGGTTCAAGCGCAGAAAAAGCGGCGGTAGTTGCGACATGGCGGACCCGGTTTGATGGGGCGAATTGACGGCGGCGGAATGATGGCGTTGGTCGGTCTGCCGGGGCGAGCGCATTTCCATCCCGATCGGGCCCGCCAGCGACCGGGCCACCCGAAGATTGCGGCGGCAGAGGCGTACAAGGACATGCTTTATTGCCTCAGGCACCCGGAGACCGGTTTTGGCCGCAAATGGCGGAAATGGCTCGGGGCGGATTACGATCCTGAGAAGTGTGACCTGGAGACGATCAACAAGGCGCTGAGACGCCTGGCCCGCGAGCCCGCATCTTCCACAGCCTCGGGCGTCCGAAAGATCGCGCGGGGCTCCCTCGATCATCGTGGCGGCGGGAATCGCAGAAAAGACGAGCGGGGGCACGGGCGGACCAGCACCCCGGTGCCGGGGAATGGGCTCGCGCGAAGCCGGAGGAGAAGATACCCTGCTTGCTCTGCCAAAATCTCTGAGTTGTACTAGCTCAGCATTTTCCTACCCTTGTCGCCATGGGCGAACTTAGCGAAACTTCCAGGAATATCCTGCTGGCCTCAGCCTTGCCCGGGATCTACTGCCTGATGTTCTTGATCGGCCGGCGACTAAAGCGGACGCACCGGGTCCGCCTGGGCTGGTCGTACCACCTGTTTTCCCTGAGTCTGGCCGCGCTGGTGGTGGCCCTGGTGGGTGGGTTGGGCGGATCCTTCCTCCCGCATCTGATCACCGCGGTGGCCGCGTTCGGGGCTCTGTTCCTGATGGCTCTGGTGGATCGTTACGTGTGGGAGCGGCATTTCAAAGAGGGTCGGGGAGTCGACGTGCCCCGGTTCGTCACCGAGATTGTCCGGCTGGCCATCTTGACCACCGCCTTGTTCCTGGTGTTGACGTATGTTTACGGGCAAACGGTACGCGGGCTGCTGATCGCTCCCGGCATCGCCGCGCTGATCGCCGGGTTCGCGCTGCAGGATCTCCTGGGGAACATCATTGCCGGTGTTGCGTTGCAGATCGGCAAGCCCTTCGGCCAAGGCGACTGGCTCATCGTCGACCAGCAGCATGCGGAGGTGGTGGAGATCAACTGGCGGGCGACGCGCTTGCAGACCACCGACGAGATCATGATCGAAATCCCCAACCGCCAGATTTCGAATATCACGATCACGAATCTGAGCCGTCCCACGCGGCGTCACGCCATGCGGCTGTCCCTCGGAGTCGATTACGGCGCGCCGCCCACGCGGGTGAAGGAGGTGCTCGTGCACGCGGCGGCGAACGCCCGGGGCGTCCTGCCGGAGCCGGCGCCGAAGGCTTTTCTGAAGAGTTTCGCAGACTCGTCCATCGAGTACGAAATCAAATTCTGGCTGGAGGACCATGCTCAATACAGCGACATCTGTGACGCGATTCGCACGAACGTGTGGTATGAATTGCGACGCCATGAATTGCGCATCCCGTTTCCAACCCGCACGGTGCAGATCGAACGGCCCGCGCCCGACCGGCGGGGAGAGGTGCACGCCGCGGCGCGCGCGATTCTGCGCCAGCAACCGTTGTTCCGATCCCTTACGGATGAGCAATTGGATGCGCTCCTGCCGCGGAGTCGGGTCCAGCACTTCGGCCAGGGGGAGAGACTGATCGAACAGGGAGCCAACGGCGATTCGATGTTCATTCTCATGGATGGAGAAGCCAAGGTGGCGGTGGATCGCAGCGGGATTAGGGCGCAGGTCGCGTCCTTGAAGTCAGGCGACTGTTTTGGCGAGATGTCGCTGCTGACCGGGGAACGGCGCCGGGCAACCGTGATCGCGAGCACGGACTGTGAGGTGGTCGAAATCGCGAAACCGGTGCTCGCAAACTTGTTGAAGGAATTCCCGGTATTGCTCGAACAATTGAGCGAACTGCTGGCCCATCGGGAAGTCGAAACCGAGGGCATCGTCGCAGCGCAGAGCCGGTCCAGCCTGATCACGGCGAAACATATTGAATACAAGGCGGACTTCATGAGCCGGCTGCAGAAGTTCTTCGAGCTCTGAGCCGGCTCCGGACGAATCGGCCTGCCGGTCGCAAGACGCGCACTGCTGCCCTACAGGCGCGCGTCCGTGGCGGGCAGCGTCCCGGCTTCCACCAGGACCATCTTGTCGGGATCGAGGTATTCCCGGATCGCGCCGTTCACCTGACCAAGCGTGAGGGCCGCGATCTTCTCGGGATATTCGTCGATGAAGCCAAGGGGCAGCCCGCGTTGCACCGTGGCGAGGAGGCGGCTGGCCAGCCCTTCGCTGGTTGCCAGCGACAGTTTGTAGCTGCCGCTGACGGCCGTCTTGAAATCGCGCAATTCCTCGGCGGTGACGCCCTGCGCGGTGAAACGCCGGAGTTCCCGCAGGGTGGAGGCGAGGCCCTGGTCGAGCAGCTTGGCATCGAACGTGCCAACGATGCGCCAGTCGCCATCAGTATAGGTGTCGTTGGCGAGGCGCGCGCCGATGCTGTAGGTCAGTCCTTCCTGGTTGCGAATGATGGCGAGCAGGCGCGACGAGAAGAAGTGGCCGCCGAAGACCTGCGTGCCCAGCTCGAGCGCCACCCGTTCGGGGTCGCTGAACTTGAGGCCGGAGGGCTGTCCGATGACCACGGACACGCTGGCCTTGCCGGCCATGACGACCTTTTCCGTGCGCCCGGCGGCGAGCGGCGCGACTTTCGGCGCAACCGGCGGCGCCGTGCCCCCCATCCACCCGCCAAAGCCGGCGCGCAGCGTGCGTTCGATCGCCGCATCGTCGATGTCGCCGACGGCGACGAAGACCATGCCGGCCGGGCCGTAGTGCGCGGCGAAGAACGCCGTGATGTCGTCGAGGGTCGTGGCGTCGATGTCGGCGAGGTACTGGCTGGCTTCCGGCGGACGGTTGGGATGACCCTCCGGGTAGATGGAGCGGGCCAGGGATTGCCCGGCACGGAAACTGGTGTCTTCAAGCTGCCGGCGGTAGTGGCCGGCAAGTTGCTTCTTCAGTTTGGCGAACTCGTCAGCCGAAAACGCGGGGGAACGGAGTTGCTCGGCGAGCAGGCCGAGCACAAGCGGCACGTCTTTTTTGAGGCAATGGCCGTCGAAAACAAGGTTCTGAGACGTGCTGCCAAATTCGAGCGAGGCGCCGACATCCTCGAGTTGCTGAGCGAGGGCGAACTTGTCGTGCCTGGTGGTGCCCTTGTCGAGCATGCCGGCGGTGAGGTCCGCCACGGCGGATCGGCCCGGCGGGTTGAACACGTCGCCCCCGGATAGGCTGCCTTGGAAGGTGACGACATCCTGGAGCGACGTTTTTATGGTGAGCACGTCGATGTTCGCAATGGCGCGACGGGCAACCCGCGGGGCGATCCGCGCCCCGCCCGCCGCCCGGTCAGCGGCGGATGAAGCCGCGACACCTTCGTCGCGATCGGACCGCGACCCGGCCGGCGCCGCGCCGCCAGCCATTTCTGGTCCTCGGTAATAATTCGGGTGCCGGGAGGAGCGAGGCTTGACCGGTCCGGCCGCGGTCTCCTCAGCGACGGCGTCCGTGCTGAGGGGAACAAACCAGCCGGTGGTGCTCTGGTCCTCCTGCAGATAGGCCTTCGCCACGCGATTGACGTCTGCGACCGTGACCGCGCTGATTCTCTCGGGCAGCGTGAAATAGTAGGCCCAGTCGCCGACGGCGATGTCCTCGTTGAGCTGGCTGGCGATGGCGAAGGAACCGTCGCGACCGTAGGCGGTGGCGGCAGCCTCCTTGCTCAGGGCCCGGTTCACTTCGGCAGGGGTGACCCCCTCGGTTTTCAGCCTGGCCAGTTCGGCAAGCAGGACCTTTTCGACCTGCTCGTGGCCGACGCCGGGCGCGAGCCGGGCGTAGATGTTGAACAGCGTATTGTCGTGGGTGAGGCCGGTTCCGGCATCGACACTGATCGTGAGATTTCGGTCGGTCAGCGCGCGGTAGCACCGGCTGGTCTTGCCGTCAGCGAGGATGTCGGCCAGCACGGCGAGCGGCGCGTGGTCGGCATGCAGCGCGGCGGGCACCTTGTAGGCGAGGCCGACGACGCCGAGTTCGCCGGGGCGCTTGACCATGACGCGGCGCGGCCCCTGCTGCGCGGGTTCCTCGGTGTAGATCTGCGGAATCGGCTGGGGCGAGGCGTGGATGGGACCATAGTATTTTCCGATCAGGCGCAGGGCGGTGACGGGATCGAAATCACCGATGAGTGTGACCGTGGCGTTGTTGGGCCAATAGAAAATGTCGTAGAAATTGCGCAGCTTCTCAATGGGCACCTTTTCGATGTCGCTGCGCCAGCCGATGGTGGGGTGATGGTAGGGATGGGCGACGAAGGCGGCCGCGGTGATCTCCTTGTCCAGCGCCTCAACCGGGTCGTTCTCCCCGCGCTCGAACTCATTGCGCACGACGGTCATCTCGGGCTGGCGGTCGGACTCGCGCAGCAGGAGCCCGCGGATACGGTCGGCCTCGAGCTGGACCGAGAGTTCCAGGTGGTCACTCGGCACCTCTTCGTAGTAGTTGGTGCGGTCGAGCCAAGTCGTGGCGTTGTTGGTGGCCCCGATGCGGTCGAGCAGCGTGTCGAAGCCGGTGCCGAGATCATAGTTATAGTGCTGGCTGCCCTTGAACATCAGATGTTCAAGCAGGTGGGTGGCGCCGGTGGTGCCGGTGACCTCGTTGCGTGAACCAACATGGTAGGTGACCATGAAGGTGAACACCGGCACCGAGTGATCGGGCATGAGCAGGACCTGAAGGCGGTTGGCGTCGAGGCGGTATTCGTCGATGGACCCCAATGCCCGCACCCACGTGAAACCGTCGACCTTGGCGGGCGCGGCGGCGCGCAGCGTCACGAGCGGGGCAAGAACAAGGAGCAGGGCGGTGATGATTCGGGAGCGCATGATAATCGGGAGTTGCCGGAACGGCGGGATGATGGCTCGAAAGACCGACCAATGAACCAGGCAGCGTGCAAGGATTCGTCCGGCCAGTCAAAGCGCGACTCAGGCCGGTTTGAGCACGTAATGCGGGGCCGCGCTGGCGACAAAAAGTTCGGCGCAGGGGCCGCGCCGCACGCACCGGCCGTGGTCCAGCCGCAGCATCTCGTCGCATCGCCGATGCTCTGCGCGCCTTCGGCGTGGAGATGTGGTTCGACCAAGAGGAACTCCGCGGCGATGACACGTGGGATGCCAAGATGCGGCGCCAGATCAAGGAATGCGCCTTGTTTGTCGCCGTTATTTCGGCGAATACCAGTGTGCGCTCCGAGGGCTGTTTCCGACTCGAATAGAGGCTGGCCGTCAGTCCGGTACCGGAGACGAAGAATAAAGCGCGCCCAACGCCTCAGTGCGACTCCGAGAAGCTCGTGATTGCGTGCCACTCGAGCACCTCCTGCAGCAGGGCCCGCTCGGTCTTCTGCGCGATCCGCTCGAGGCTGGTCCAGGTCTGGCTGAACGCAATCTGGCTGCGGCTCGACTCCAGCAGGTGTTCGGTCTCGCGATACCGGGCGACGCGTCGCTGCAGGTCGTACACCGAGACGAGCGAGATGAACGCCGCCGCCACGACGGGCAGCGAAATCGGCAGAAAATAATACAGCAGCTCCTCCGCACCGTGCGGCAGCTCGCCCAGGTGCAGCGCATAGGCGGCGGTGCAGAGAATGGCGAGCACGGTCGCAATCCAGAACCCGAGACGCAACCGCCGGAGCAGCGGCAGCGCCCAGTTGAGGTGACGGCGGTAGTAGGCCAGCTGGTCGTCGACGCGGTTCGTGAGGTAGGCTTGCCTGAACTCCGCCATCGGCACCGGTTGTGCCGAGGCGGTGCGCCGGTGCAGGATCTGCAGCGTGCGGGTAAGCTGCCGGACTTCCGCGAGGTCGAGGCCGGCGAAGAGCGGGGTGGCGCGCGGCAGCCCCCAAGTGGCGAGCGCGGAGCGCGTGATTTCGGCGGCCAGGCGGCAGTGCACCCAGTGGTGGTGAGTGCCGGCGTAACGCAGCGCCAGCGCTAGCGTGAGGGCACCGAGGAGGCAGAACAGCTTGAACCAGGGCACCGCCGCGAAATGCCATTCAAAAGCCAGGGCCGCCGCGGCGATGAGCGTGGCCAGCACGTGGAACAACACAATTAAGGCGATCAGCCGGCGGTATTGCGGTGCCCCGCGGGTTGCGGCGTGATCGACCTTCCGGTGAAAAACGGCAATCAGCTGGAGCACCGGCGGCTCGCTTCTGCCTTCGACCGGAGCCGCCCCCGTCGGCGCTTCCGGTAGGGCGTTGAAATAGTCGAGGGTGTCGTCGTGAGGCGCGAAGCGTTCGAAGTTCTCCCGCCGCGCCTCGCATGTCGTCGGATCAATGATTACGAGCGGTTTCTTTAGCTCCCGCGCATAGGCGACCACCTCGGCCGTGCCCCCCTTGCCGCGCGCGGGCAGGCCATCCCATAAGACAACGAAGACATCGCAATCATTGACCGTCTCCATGCCGCAGTCGAGGTACCTGTCGTCGCGCGCGCCGCTTTGCCCGATCAGGTGCACCTGCCCTGCCGCCTGCAGCAGCGCCTCGGTCAGCTTCCAGTCGGCGGGCGAAAAATCATGCTGGAATTCCGCAGGCGGTAGGGGCAGCAGGACGTGCCACTTCAGACCGAGCGCCAGCGCCTGCCGGGCGAAAAGCGTGTCGGCGCCCGCGGCGGCCGAGGACAGCGCGATCCATTCGCCCGGGCCTTCCCGGCGCAGCGCCTCGAGCACGGTCCTGACGGCGCCTTCGGCTTCGCAGGGTTGGGCCAGCTGCCGGTGCCCGGAAAATCCGACGATGTGAAACTGGGGTAGTTTCGAGGAAGCGTTCATCGCTCGGCGGCAGAAGACGCCCGCGGGCGACGCGCTGTCAACTGCGAAGGAGGCATCCATCCCCCGCTTGAAGTTCTTGCCTATCTGTGTCTAAATGCGGGTTCGCTTCAGCTTTGGCCCCTTTGCCCCGCATGCCAACGGATCCGCCACGCGCTGTTTTTCTCAGCTATGCCCGGGACGACGCGGACGCGGCGCGCCGCATTGCCGATGCGCTCCGGGCGTTCGGTTTGGAGGTCTGGTTTGACCAGAGCGAGCTGCGTGGCGGCGATGCGTGGGACGCGAAGATCCGCAAACAGATCAAGGAATGCGCGCTCTTCGTGCCGGTCATCTCGGCGGCTACGCAGGAGCGCGGCGAGGGTTACTTTCGGCGCGAATGGAAACTGGCGGTCGAGCGCACCCACGACATGGCTGCGGGCGTAGCCTTCATCGTTCCCGTCGTCGTGGACGACACGCGCGCCGATGAGGCCACGGTGCCAGAGGAGTTCCTGCGGTTTCAATGGACCCGACTGCCCCACGGCGTGCCCAGCGCGGAGTTTGTCGAGCAGGTCAAACGGTTGCTGGAGGCGCCGCGCAAGCCGGCGATGGAGGCGGGACGCCCTCGTCCCGCTCGACGCGACGAGGGCGTCGCGTCCCCAGCCAGATCCGCCATGCCCGGCTGGATCTGGGGCGCGCTGGCGGTCGTCGTGGTCGTCGGCATCGCGGGCGCGTTTTTCGCCACGCGCAAGCCTGTGCCGTCACCCGTCGCGTCGTCTTCTTCACCTTCACCCTCACGTTTCACATCGCTGCAGGCGGACGCGAAATCCGTGGCCGTGCTCCCATTCGAGAACCTGAGCGAGGGCAAGGAGGGCGCGTTCTTTGCCGACGGCGTCCACGAGGATATCCTGACCAACCTCGCCCTCGTCCGCGAACTGCACGTCGTCTCGCGCACCTCCGTCATGCAGTACCGCGGCACGACGAAAACCATCAAACAGATCGCGCAGGAACTCGGCGTCGCCTACGTGCTCGAGGGCAGCGTGCGCCGCGCCGGCAACCGGGTGCGCGTGACCGGCCAGCTCATCAACGCGCGCACTGACGAGCATGTGTGGGCCAAGGCCTACGACCGCGACCTGACCGACGTCTTCACCATCCAGGGCGAGCTGGCCCAGGCGATCGCCGGCGCAATGGCGGCCGCGCTCTCGCCGCAGGAGAAATCGCTCCTCGAACGCCGGCTGACCGACAATCTGGGTGCCTACGATGCCTACGTGAAGGCGCGCGAGCTGCGGGAACGGGCCATCAGCACGGACCAGGATGAGATTGAACCATTGCTGCAGAAAGCGGTGGAGCTCGATCCGAAGTTCGCGGCGGCCTGGGCGGAACTCGGAGCGTTTCACGCCTACCTTTATTTTGGCGAGCAGGACCACACGCCGACCGGCTGGCGAAGGCCAAGACGGCGATCGACACCGCCGTGCGCCTCGCGCCGGATGCGCCGGAGGTGATCGAGAAACTGGGTGATTATTATTACTACGGCTACCGCGACTACACCCGTGCCACCGAGCAATACCAGCGCCTCGCGGTCCTGCGCCCCAACGACGCGGAGGTTTTTGGTTCGCTCGGCCTGATCTATCGCCGGCAGGGACGCTGGGGTGAGGCACTCTCGAACCTGCGGCGGGCCGTGCAGATCGACCCGCACAATCTGCGCCACGTGCGCGCGCTTCAGCAACTCGCGCAGGCGCTGCATCTTTGGGAGGAAGCCGAGGCCGTGCAGCGGCACGCCGTCGAACTGCAGCCGGAGAGTCTCCCCGACGCGGCCTTTCTTGCTCTCGTTCCGTTTCTTGCCCGGGGGTCGACCAAGGAGGGGCTGGACTTGCTGGCGCGGATGAAGCCGGGTCCGTCGCAGGAGGGGCTGATCCTCTATGTGCGCAAAACGTGGGCCCGGGTGACCAGTGATCTGAAACTGGCCATCCAGCTCGACCAGCAGCAGCGGTACTTCGATGGTTTCGGCGAACCGCATTGGAGCCAGGACGTGACCGCGGCGTTCGTGCTTGCGGCCCACGGGGACCCGGCGGCGGCCCGCGCCCGGGCCGAACAAGCGCTGCCCGTGATGAAGGCCGAGCTCGACAAGCAACCCGCCAGCGCCGACCTGTGGGCGGGACTGAGCGGCGCGTACACGCTGCTGGGCGACAAGGCGGAGGCGCTGCGCGCCGCCCAGAAGGCAGTGGAGCTGGTGCCGGAGTCCGCGGACGCGGTGGCAGGTCCCACCTACAGCCAAAACCTGGCGTCGTGCCTAGCGTATCTGGGCGAGAAGGACCGGGCCATCGCCGAGCTGGCGCGGCTGCTGCGCACGCTGTACGGCGAGAACATCTACGTGGCGAGAGGCAGCCCGGCCTGGTACCCGCTGCACGGCGACCCGCGCTTCGAGGCGCTGGTGAACGACCTGAAGAACAACGCGCCGCTGTTCTGAGGATCCACCCGGGCAACGCTCAACTTTCAACGCCCAACCCTCAACGCCGAATGAACAGGGCAGAATACGGTTTCGAAAAGCGGCACGACCTTGAGCATTGAAGGTTCAGAGTTGAGCGTTGAGCGGTCCCCGCCCCGCGGTGCGGTCTTCCTCAGCTACGCCTCCCAAGACGCCGAGGCGGCGCGACGCATCGCCGAAGCGCTGCGGGCGGCCGGGATCGAAGTCTGGTTCGATCAGAGCGAATTGCGCGGTGGCGACGCGTGGGACGCCAACATCCGCCGCCAGATCAAGGACTGCGCGCTGTTCGTACCGGTGATCTCGCAGCACACGCAGGAACGGGACGAAGGCTATTTTCGGCGGGAATGGAAACTGGGGGTCGAACGCACCCACGACATGGCCGAGGACGTGGCGTTCATCGTGCCCCTCGTGGTCGATGACACTTCGGACGCCTCTGCGCGCGTGCCGGACAAGTTCCGCGAGGTGCAGTGGACGCGCCTGCCGGGCGGCGAGATGCCGGCAGCCTTCGTCGAGCGAGTGAAGGTGTTGCTGGCGGGCGGTGATGTGGCACGGGCCTCCCGGCCCGTGGGCGCGGAGATCATGGGCCGGGAGCCCCATGCCACTCCCAAGCCACGGCGCGCCTCGGGTTGGCCTTGGCTCGCCGCTGCAGCGGTAGTCATCGGGGTCACCGCGGCGCTCGCCCTCTGGCAGCCGTGGCGGAAGCCGGAGAATCCGACATCCGGGCTGACCCCGCCGGTTGCCGAGGCCCGGCAGCTGGTCCAGCAGGCGCGGACCCTGCTGTGGGGTCCCAACGTTAGCCGGGCAGACCTGGAAACCGGCGAGCAGCTTTTTGAAAAGGCGAAGGCGCTCGACCCGACCGATGCCGAAGTCTGGGCAATCGGCGCACTGACTGATATGAGGTATTTTGTCTGCTATTTTGACAGATCGGACGCGCGCGAGGGACAAGCGCGCACCAAGGCGGCACGTGCCCTCAAACTCGCTCCCGATTCTCTTGAGGCGCGGCTCGTCCAAGTCTGTGTGTTGAGCTCGGTCGTGGCCGACTCCTCCATTCGTCCAGAAGCCGAGCGGTTGATCAAATCATTGTTGGACGAAAAGCCGGGTGACTTGCGGGTTCTCGACGCCAAGGGCGGGCTCTTGACGGTTGAGGGCCGCGATGATGAAGCGGCCGTGTATTATCGCCGCGCAAACGATCCGATCTCGGAGGGCTGGGCATATTATCACTTGGGGCGGATGGCGGACGCAGAGGCTGCCGCTGATCGCGCAATCGCGTCAGGACATTCCGTAGCGGGGCTGCTGCTCAAGGCGCACGTTAAGGTCTACGGGCGGGAAGACCTTGAAGCCGCCCAAGCGGCCATCGACCAATTGCCGGCCTCCGAACTGCTGGAGGAGGAACCGGCCACGCGTGCCGCCGGGATCCGTTTCTTTCGTGGCGAGCCGGACAAGGTCTTGGAGATTCTGCGGGCCGTGCCGCGCGATTGGATCTGGTATAACGGGTCCGAGGTACCCAAGGCAATGTTCAACGGTTTTGCCCATCACCTGGCCAACCATCCGGCGGCCGCCCAGGCCGACTGGCGGGCCGCGCTCCGTTTCATCGATGAACGCCTGGCAACTCAATCCAACAACCCGCCGCTGATAGGGCGTAAGGCTCACCTGTTGGCCCTATTGGGCGAACGCGACGACGCGGAGCGCGACCTGCGGCTCTATCAACAACTGCAAGGTCAGCGCGACGGCCAGATCACCGTGGAAACGGCCGGAATCTACGTCCTGCTCGGACGGCGCGAGGAGATCATCGACGTACTGGCCGCTGCCCTAAAGGATCCCAAGGCAGGGCTTTTCCTTCACGCAGACCTCCGCTTTAACCCGGTTTGGGATCCCCTGCGCGGCGATCCGCGCTTCGAGGCGCTGCTGCGCGAGACGCTGCCCAAGGGCGCGAAGCCGTTCGATGATCAGAAGCCAGCCCCCAGTCCGGCGCCGGAGGGGAAGAAATGAGCGAGCCGGGAACGCCAGCATCCTCGGTCAAGTTTCGAAGAATGCGACGGTGGCCTGCCTTTGCCCGGGGTGGCGGACTTGCGGTGCGGCCAGAAACCTCCGCTGGGCCGGAGATCGGTGCGACCTATCTGAGCTCGCTCCGCCGTTCGAGCCTTATGCCGTTGGCGTAGGGCGCCTGTCTTGCAGGCGCCGCGGCCATCGCGGCCGGTGCAAGACACCGGCCCTACGCACCATCCGGTGCCGGTGAATTCAAAGATGATTCACGAGCCGGCCCGGCTCGCTCAATCCGGTCTGAGCACGTAATGCGGGGCCGCGCTGGCGACNNTCGGGTTGTGGCTGACGTAGAGCATCGGAATGCCGAATTCCTCCCGGATGGTGAGCAGGTAGGGGATGACGCGTTCCTTCAATTCTGCATCGAGGCCGGCCAGCGGCTCATCGAGCAGCAGCAGCCGTGGTGAAGCCAGCACCGCCCGGCCGAAGGTCACCCGCTGCCGTTCGCCTCCGGAAAGCGAACCCACGCGGCGTTCCGCGAGGTGGTCGATATCAAGCACGGCCACGACGTGCTCGTAGGTGATTTCCGGCCGGTGACCATCTCGATCCGCGAGGTGGCTGTAGCGGAGGTTCTCGCGCACGTTTAGATGGGGAAACAGCGCGTCGTCCTGCGGGACGTAACCGATGTGGCGCCGCTCGGGGGCGAGGAAGGCGCCCGCCGCCGCATCCGACAGCACCGCGTCATCCAGAACGATCCGCCCGCGGGCCGGCTGGCGCAGACCGGCAATGACCTCCAGCAACGAAGTCTTGCCGGCGCCGGAGGCACCGAAAACCCCGGTGATGCGGGCCCCGAGCCGGGCGTCGACCTCAAGCGGAAAGTCGGAGAGCGGCAGTTGCAGGCGTGAAATCTCGAGGTTCACGGGGTCTTTTTCCGCAACAGGGTTTCGCTGAGCCAGAGCGCCCCAAACGCCAGCGTGATCGAGATGGCCAGCAGGCCCCAGGCCTCGTCGTCGCGACTGAGCTGAACCAAATGGTAGATGGACAGCGCCAGGGTGGCCGTGCGGCCCGGAATGAATCCGGCCACCATGATCGTGGCGCCAAACTCGCCCAAAGCGCGGGCGAAGGCCAGGACGGCGCCGGCCACGAGTCCCCGCGCAGCCAGCGGGAGCGTGATCGTCCAGAACACCCGCCACGGTCCCGCGCCCAGGGTGCGCGCCACCTGTTCGAACCGCGGGTTCACGCCCTCGAGGGCGAGGCGGGCGGTGCGCACGAGCAGCGGGAAGGACATCACCGCGGTGGCGATCACGACCGCCCGCCAGGTGAACACGATCTCCACCCCGAAGAGGCTTTCGATCCAGCGGCCCAGCAGGCCCCGCCTTCCGAGCAGTTTCAGGAGCACGAGGCCCGTGGCCACCGGCGGCATCACCAGGGGCAGGGTCACGATGGTCTCCACCAAAATCTTTCCGCGCCAGTGCTTCCGTGCCAGCAGCCACCCCAGTGCGATTCCCGGCGGAAGGATCAGCAACGTGCCGGCGGCGGCAACCCACGTGGTAAACCAAGCGACCTGCCAGACTTCAAAGGACATGCCAGAAAAATTCGCTGCCGGGTTTCAAGGGTTGGTGATGAAACCATACTTGACGAACACTGATTTGCCAGCCGGCGAAGATACGAGGGCCGCGAAACGGGCCGCCCCGGATGGATTGCCGCCGCCCGCGATCGCCGCGAACGAATAAGAAATGCGGGGACCTTCGCCCGGGGGCACCGCAAACGCGATGCGCACGTGTCTGGAGATAAGCGCGTCCGTCCGGTAGACAATGCCCGCGGTCACGTTGCCGCTTTCGACCGCGGCCAGTACCGCGCGCACATTTTCGGTTGGGACGATCTTATCCGCGACCGCCGCCCACAGGTGCTGCTTCTGAAGGTATTCCCGGGCGTAGATTCCGGCGGGCACCGTCTGCGGCTCGGCCAAGGCGAGCCGGCGGACCGCGGGAGTCGCCAATTCTCGCGCCGAGGCGAAGCTCAATCCGCTGTCGGCCGGTACCACAATGACCAGCGAGTTGGAGAGGAAACTACAGCGTGTGCCAGGAACGATGCAGCCGGCCTGCGCGAGCGTGTCCATCTTGGCTTCGTCGGCGGAAAAGAACAGGTCGGCCCGAGCGCCGTCCGCGATCTGGCGGGCGAGAATGCTGGAAGCGCCGAGGTTGAGCCGCACGGTGTCACCGGTCGCTTTCTGGTGCAGGGCGGCGAGGTCGCGCAGAGCGTCGGACAGGCTGGCGGCAGCAAAGACGGTGATTTCGCCTGCAGCCAGGCGGGCGTCCCCCAGCNNCCAGCGCCGCGGCGCCTACGGCCAGCATCCATCGAAGGCGTTTCATGCGCAGAAGCAGTGACAACGGACCGGATGATCGTTCATGGCGGCTCATGATCTAGACCACGGCGACGGGGGCGCCAGCTTTTCAGGGAGCGTGCCGGGTAGTCTCGCGAAGTCCAGAGTTCCAAGAATCAATTATCAAGAAACCACCATCCCCACCCGCTCCCGGTCGATTTCCGTTTTCCTGTCACGGGCCACGTGTCAGTTACCCCCATCAGGCGGGCCAGTCAGCACGGCATGGAGCTTCGCCTGCAGTCGTTTGTGGTCAAAGGGCTTCTGGATGAAGCCGGCCAGCCCTTTTCCGGCAAAACGGTCGATGGTGCCATTCTCGGTGAAGCCGCTCATCAGGACCACGGGCACCCGGGCATCGATCTGGCACAGCTCGCGGAAAGTCTCCTCACCGTTCATGTGCGGCATGGTGAGATCCAGGAGCACGACTCGCAGGGCGGCCGCGTGTTCGCGAAAGATCCGCACTCCGTCACAGCCATCGACGGCGGCGAGCGGCGTGAAACCGAGGCTCTCCAGCAAGCGGGCGGCCACCGCGCGCACCGTCTCCTCGTCGTCAATCACGAGCGCCAGGCCGGCTCCGCGCCAGCTGGAGGCAGAATCAGCCGGCGGCGGCTGGGTGGCGGCAGCCTTCCCAAGAGCGGGAAACAGCAGCTGGAATGTGCTGCCACGCCCGGCTTCGCTGTCCACCCTGATGGTTCCGCGGTGCGTGCGCACGATGCCGAGCACCGCGGCGAGTCCGAGGCCATGGCCGGCAAACTTGGTGGTATAGAACGGCTCGAAAATGCGGGCTTTCACCTCGGGCGGCATGCCGCAGCCGTTGTCGTTGACTTCAAGGTAGACGTAGTCGCCGGGAGCAAGGTCGGGGGACAGGAACGTCTCGTCGAGGTACAGCTGGTCGATCCGCCTCAGGCCCGTGCGCACCTGGATAAGGCCATTGCCGTCCCCAACGGCGTCGGACGCGTTGATCACCAGGTTCACGACGATCTGGCGGATCTGGGTGGGATCGGCCAGAATGGCCGGCAGCGGACGGTGGAGCTCGAGCTTCAACGCGCACTTTTTGCTGATCGAAACCTGCAGCAGCTGGGTGGTGTCTTCGACCAGCGCGTTCAGATCGAGGCGCGTCGCCACGAATTGACTGCGGCCGGAGTAGGCGAGCATTTCCTTGCAAAGCTCGGCGGCGCGGACCGCAGCTTGCTCAATCTGCTGGAGCGAATGGTGCACCGGCGAGCTGTCCGGCAGCCCGATCCGGGCGAGACTGGCATTGCCGAGCATGGCCGTGAGCAAATTGTTGAAATCGTGCGCAATACCGCCCGCGAGAACCCCAAGGCTCTCGAGTTTCTGGGCCTGGAGCATCCTGCGCTCGGTCTCCATGCGGTCGACCTCCGCCTGTTTCTGCCGCGAGATGTCGCGGATGATGGTCGACAGAAACGCCGACTGGCCGCCGGCGTCGCGATGGACCAGCAACAACTGGGAAACGGGAAACTCCCGGCCCTGCCCGTCGAGCATCGCGGTCTCGCCGTGCCAGGTGTTCTGGGCCAGGGCGGCGGGAATGGCGTCACGGAACAGCAGGCGAACGGCCCAGTCGGGGTGATAATCCGACAGCGGGCGGCCGCGGGCGGCGGCCAGATTGGGATGGCCGCGCAGGCGCAGGAGGGCGGCGTTCGCAAAAATGGTGCGTCCCTCCAGGTCCATGGTAGCGATGTAGTCGGTGGTGGCCTCGATGATCTCGAGCAGGCGGAGCCGCTCGGCCTCGGCGCGCTTGCGGTCGGTGAGATCGATGTGCGTGCCGGAGATCCGGAGGGGGCGTCCGTCCCGGTCCCGCTCGACGACGGACCCGCGGGTGAGCACCCATTTCCAGCCGCCGTCCTTGGTGCGCAGCCGGTGCTCGATCTCGTAAAATGGCGCCTGCCCCTGCAGATGGGCATTCAGCGCCTCGGTCACCCGGGCCAGATCCTCGGGATGGATCAGCCTCTGCCAGGAACGCTCGTGGGGTTCGATCTCCTCGATCTGGTAGCCCAGCATTTCCGCCCAGCGGCGGTTGAAGGTGAGGTACCCCGAAGCAACGTCGCGGTCCCACAAGCCGAGATGGGCGCCTGCGATGACCCGGTCCAGCCGGGCTTCGCTAGCGGCGAGATTGGCCTCGGCCCGGGCACGGCGGGTCACCGTGGAACCGAGCCCCAGCCCGACCACCACTGCAGCCAAGTCGAAGAACAGGAAATCCGTGAGTGTGTGCGCCGGCGCGTGCGAGAAATGCAGCATGAGCAATCCGCTGACGGTCAGGCCGGAGGTGGCCAGCGTGGCCCCCGGCAGTCCGTGTTTGAGGCAGATCCAGATCAGCGGGAGAAAACACAGGTAGAACCCGTGGTAATCCGACAGCAACCCGGAGCCGAAGATCAGCCACAGGCAGACCGGCAGGATGATGACCTGGCTGGCGATCTCCCCCCAGTGGCGCCAACTGGAATGCTGGAACCGGGGCCCGGGTTGGCCGTGGATCCAGGGGGCCGCAAAGACCATGATGGGGGGAATGACCGTGAGGATGCCGCTTTCATCGCCCAGCCACCATTGCCCCATGAACGACAGCAACTGACCGGGAGCCACGAGATGGTTGGTTTGCAGCAGCCAGCCGCAGGCCACCGCGGCGCCCACCGGCGCCGCGATCGTCGCTACCATCAAAATCACCGTTTCCCGGAAGTCCCGCAGCACTGGCGCCGGCCCGATGAGCCGCCGGATGCCCCAGGCCATCCCGGCGTAATTGGCGGTGACAACCACCGGAACCAGCACTTGCAGCCACCAGAAGGGCAGCGCGGAGATCGTGAAGGCTGTCAACAAATTGGCCGCCAGCACCACCGGGAAAAAGCGGGGCCCGAGGAGCGTCAGCAACGCGAGCGCCAGCCCGCTCGGCGGATACCAGATGGAGACATGGGGCGTGATCTCGAAGGTGAACGCGGCGGAATCCGCCGCCACCTGCAGGACGCCATAGGCAGCGCACGCGAGGGTAATCCGAACCGCGGGGGCAAGCTTCATACCGAGGACTTTATGCTTGCAGCCTCGGGACTCGGCCGCCCGAGCACAAGGCGTAACCGCCCCACCGGAGGGATTAACCGCCCCCGCTTATCATCTTTAGTATTTTTTCGCATAAGTGCGTGCAACGATGCCTCGATTCGCTGTTGCGCACGGCCATCATATAGGCGGCGGGTTCGCCGACGAGAAACACCTTCTTCTTTCCGCGGGTCAGGGCGGTGTAGAGCAAATTGCGCTGCAGCATGATGAAGTGCCCCTTGAGCAGCGGAATCACCACGATCGGGTACTCGCTGCCCTGGCTCTTGTGGATGCTGATGCAATAGGCGAGGGCGACATCGCCGAAATCGCCGCGCTCGAAGCGGTGGCGGTCACCATCAAACTCGGCGATCAGCGTACCCGCCGTGGAATCGACGGAAACGACCGAGCCGATGTCCCCGTTGAATAGGCCCTTGTCGTAATTGTTGCGGAGCTGGATGAGCTTGTCCCCGGGGCGGAACTCGCCGCCCACGGTCCGGAGCACCGCGCGGGATTTTGGCGGGAAGGTCGCAGGCGACCGGGGTTGGCTGTCGCCCGCGGGCGGGGCTTCGGCGGGATTGAGGGCGTTCTGGAGCTGCTGGTTGAGATTGGCCACGCCGGCTACGCCCTTGTGCATGGGCGCCAGCACCTGCACGTCGTTCACCGGGTGCAGCCAGCGAAAGTGCTTCGGGATGAACTCGGTGCAGAGCGCCAGGATCTTTTGCAGACAATCCTCCGCGGAGTCGGCGGCGAGGAAGGTGAGGTCGTTGCGCGCCGACACGGCCGCAAGGTCGTGCGCGACCGGTGGGGGTCGCGGCTCGCCGGCGTTGATGGCATGCGCGGTGGTGACGATGAGGCTCTGACCCTCCTGGCGGTAGATGACGGTGAGGCGCGTGACGGGGACTGGTGCGCCACCCCGCTCGCCGGCGGCGATGAGATCCTTGAGCACATTGCCGGCTCCAACCGAGGGCAGCTGGTCAATGTCACCCACGAGCAGGAGATGGGCGCGCGACGGCACCGCCGCGAACAGCGCGGCGGCGAGGCGGACGTCCAACATCGAGGCCTCGTCCACAATCAGAAAATCGGTCGCCAGCGGGCTCGATTCGTTGACGGTGAAACCGCCCTTGGCGGCGTCATACTTCAGCAACCGGTGAATCGTGGAGGCAAACCCGCCGGTGGTGTCGGCGAGCCGCTGGGCGGCGCGGCCGGTGGGCGCGGCGAGGTGCACGCGCACCCGCTTGGCCTTCAGGATGTCGACGAGTGTGCGGAGAATGGTGGTCTTCCCCGTGCCCGGTCCGCCGGTGAGGATGCTGAGCTTGTGCGTGAGCGCACGGCGCACGGCCGTGGCCTGCAGTTCGTGAAACGCGAAGCCGGCGCGCTTCTGCGCCCAGTCGAGCGCCGCGTCGACCTTGATCGGCGGCAACCCCGAGGCCACCCGGGTGAGTCGTGCCACCACGGCCGCGATCTTCTGCTCCGCGCGATCGTTCGCGGGCAACTGGAGGAAGGCGGAGCCGGGCAGCGGGGTCGTGGCTGGCGCGGCCACCTCGGGCTGGTGGCGGACGAGTTGTTTCGCCTCCACCAGTGCGTCGATCCGCCCGGAGATGCGCTCGCCCGGGGTTTGCAGGAGCTCCGCCGCATAATCGCGCAGATCGGCCTCGCGGGCCGCGGTATGCCCATCCTCCTGCAGGGTTTCCAGCGCGTAGAGAATGCCGGCGTCGAGCCGCGGCGGGGAATCGTTGGCGAATCCGAGATTGATCGCGATCCGGTCGGCGGTCTTGAAACCAATCCCCTCGATCTCGCGCGCCACGCGGTAAGGCTCGGCCAGCAGCACGGACCGGGCCTGCGCGCCATACCGGTCCACGAGCTTGATACACTGGGAAGTGGTGACGCCGTAGGTCTGAAGAAAAATATGGATTTCGCGTAGGGCGCGCTGCTCATCCCAGGCCCGCTTGATGGCGGCGGCGCGCTTCGGGCCGATGCCGGCCACCCGGCGCAGTCGGGCGGATTCCTCGCTCAGCACGCGAAAAGTGTTGGTGGCAAACGCGTCGACAATCTTGTTGGCGTACACCTTGCCGATGCCGGGCACGAGGCCGCTGCCGAGGTATTTGCGGATGCCGTAGACGGAGGAGGGGAGCTCGGAGGTGAACGACGCGATCTTGAACTGGTCGCCGTGCTGGCTGTGGCGGGTCCACTCGCCGCGGAGGTGGAGCGTCTCGCCGCACTGCACGCCCGGGAGGGCGCCGACAATCGTGACCTTCCCGTCGGTGTCCTCGCGGCGGAATTCGGCGATGGTGTAGTGATTCTCCTCGTTAAGGAAGATGATGCGCTCGAGGACGCCGGCGAGCGACTCGGAACCGGGGGAAGGAGGATCAGCCACGGATTCCACGGATAAACACCGCTGGAATAAATGAAAGCGCGGAAGCGCCGCCGGCGACGGGAGTCAAAAGCGAGCGGGACCAGGCGGCCCACGGCCCCGCCGCGCGCCGTTCGTACCGACCGGGCGACTTGATTCGAATCCTATCCGGTGAGAAATTGCCTGACAGGCGCGGGAACCGCGCCTCATTGTTCTAACCGACCAAGGCGAAAGGACCCGGAATGCTCAACTGCGCTCGTTGTGGTGGAAAAGGCTCGATCAGCTGCCCGAAATGCGAGGGTCGCGGAGTGGTGGAACAAGATCAGCTTGAATCCGTCCTGCTTACGGGTGATCCTCCCGGCTCCCCCGAGTGCCCCGAATGCCACGGCGCGGGCACGATTTCCTGCCCCGATTGCAGCGGATCCGGCGAAGTGGATGATGATGATGATTGAGCTCGGGAGCCGACGGCTCTGATGCGGGCAACCCGCGCCCACCGGCGGTCTTCCCACCACCAAATCACGGATGGCAGCGAGAGGACCGGCAGCACCGGGTGACGCCCCCATCCGGGCAACTTGTAACGCAATGCCTTACAAAACGGTTGGGGCTGGACCGCTGAGTTCGGTCGCGAACACGGCGCGGGCCAAAGTGGCAAGATCGGGGTAAATATGGCCGGCCCCGGCGGCACGAAGTTCGTCGGCGGAGTGCGTGCCGGTCGTGACGAGAAAAGCAGGAAGCCCGCCCTGACGCGCGGTTTCGGCGTCGAACGGCGAGTCGCCGACGAGGCAGGCGGTCGCCGGATCGGCGCCGAGCGTGGCGAACACGTGGGCCGTTAGCCGCGGATCGGGTTTCAGCCAGGGCGTGTCGAGGGCGCCAAATACCCCCCGGAGCAGTGGAGTGATGCCCAGGTGTTCGCAAACCCGGCGCGACGAAGGTCCGTGCTTGTTGGTGAGCACGGCGAGCGTGCAGCCCCGGGCGTGCAGGATGCGCAGCAATTCCCCGGCACCGGGCATCAGCTCAACGCCGTCAAGCATGGTCCGGTCCCAGTAGGCGCGATAGATCGCCAAGGCCCGGGCCAGCTCGGCCTCGGGCACGAAGCGGCGCATGGCGTCTTCCAGCCCGCCACCGATCGCTCGCCGGACCTGTTCGCGCGTGGGCGCGGGCCGCCCCAGTTGCGGCAGGGTATAAGCGTAGCTGCGGTGGATGGCCGGCAGGTGGTCGAGCAGGGTGCCATCGAGGTCGAACAAAGCGGTCTGGTAGCGCATGCAGTTGAGAGAAGACCACGAAGGACACGCAAAGCGGGGAAAGAATCAAGCGTGGGGCGTGGCGGTTCGGCCGGACGGCCGTGAAAAAACTCTGGTGAAGTGGCTGCGAACGGGTGAAAATGACGAGGATGACTGCGGTGCCAACCCACGCTCGAGCTGAGGCCGTCCCCGCGGGGGACGCTCTGGTCGTCAACCTCGGCGGCGTCTGGCGCATCACCCAGCCGCTGCCGGTCTGGCGGAAGGTGCTGGGCGACCGCCGCCCGCACGCGGTGCGGCTCGGCGTGGACGGACTGGAGCGGTGGGACAGCTCCTTGGTGCGGTTTGTTCGGGAAGTGGAGGGGTGGTGCCGTGCGGCGGGCGTGTCTTGCGATGCGACCGCGCTGCCGGAGACGGTACGAAGGCTTGCGGACCAGCTGGCGCAAGCGCAGGAAAAGCGCCGGCCCGCCAGCCAGGCGCCGAATGTTCTGGCGGGCGTGGGTCTGGCGGCCACCGGCCTGTGGTGGCAGACGCGCGAGTTCGCGGACTTTGTCGGCGAGTGCACGCTGAGCGCCAGCGGGCTGCTGCGGCACCCGGGCCGGTTTCGCTGGCGGGACTGCCTGTCCGAAATGCAGCAGTGCGGCGCGATGGCGGTGCCCATTGTCAGCCTGAGCAGTTTTCTGGTGGGCCTGACGCTGGCCTACACCGGGGCGATCATCCTGCGGCAGTTTGGCGGTGATATCTGGGTGGCCGATATCGTCAGCCTGAGCACGTTGCGCGAGATGGGTGCGGTGATGACCGGCGTGGTGCTCGCGGGCCGCACGGGCGCGGCGTTCGCGGCGCAGCTCGGCAACATGAAGGCGGGCGAGGAGATCGACGCGCTCGAGACGCTGGGAATCGCACCGGTGGAATTTCTCGTCCTGCCGCGCCTGCTGGCGCTGACACTGATGACCCCGCTGCTGGTCATGTACGCGAACTGCCTGGGCATCTTCGGCGGCATGGTCGTGTCGGCCGGCGTGCTCGACATTCCGCCCAATGCCTACTGGATCGAGACGCAGACGAGCATCGGCCTCTCCGACCTCAGCGTCAGCTTGATCAAGAGCGTCGTCTTCGGCATGTTGGTCGCCGTCGCCGGCTGCTTGCGCGGGTTGCAGGCCGACCGCAGCGCGGCGGGCGTGGGCCGGGCCGCGACCTCCGCCGTGGTCACGAGCATCCTGCTGATCATCGTCGCGGACGCCGTCTTTGCGGTGCTCTTCAACGCCCTGGGCATATGAACGGGATCCCCGAAACCTCGGTGGTGACTCCTGACCCCGGCTCCGCTCCGCCGGCGATCGGCGTCGAGGGCCTCGAATGCCGCTACGGCGACACGGTGGTGCTGAGCGAGATCACGTTTGCCGTGCAGGCGGGCGAGCTGTTCTTCGTCATCGGCGGCAGCGGCTGTGGCAAGAGCACCCTGCTGCGCCATCTCGTGGGTCTGATGAAGCCGGCGCGGGGCACGGTGCGCTATTCCGGCGAGGATTTTACCGCGGCCGGCGTGATGGCGCGGCGCAACCTCCTCAAGACGTTCGGCGTGCTCTACCAGAGCGGCGCGCTCTGGAGTTCCATGACGCTGCGCGAGAACGTCGCGCTGCCCCTCGAACAGTACACCACGCTCAACCGGCGCGAACGCGGCGAAATCGTGGCCCTCAAGCTGGCGCAGGTGGGGCTGGCCGGCTTCGAGGACTATTTCCCGGCGGAACTCAGCGGCGGCATGCGCAAACGCGCCGGCCTGGCCCGGGCGCTGGCACTCGATCCCCGCATCGTTTTCTTCGACGAGCCCTCGGCCGGCCTGGACCCGGTGACCTCGCGAAAACTCGACGAACTCATCCTGCAGATCCGCGAAACGTTTGGCACCACNNCGAGGCGCAGGGCATCATCGCCGAGGGCCGGCCCCGCGAACTGGCGGCCACCGCCGCCGACCCGCGCGTCCGGGAATTTCTGACCCGCGGTGAGGAGAAAGCTTAGACAGTCGCCATGAAATGAACACACTGGCCTCAGGCCGGACGGATATATCGCTCGCAAACATTATCATGACTATAAAATATCCGGGCTAGGAATCCCTTGTCGTGAAAACCAAGATCAGTCCCGCGGTGGTCGGTTTGTTTGTGCTCGGCGCGCTGCTGCTCATCATTCTCGCGCTGCTGTCGTTCGGCGGGGTGAATTTCTTTTCCAAGCCGCAGCGGTTCATCGTTTACTTCGACGAATCAATCCATGGCCTCGACCTGGGCTCGCCGGTGAAGCTGCGCGGCGTCCGGGTCGGCCGCGTGGCCGACCTCAACGTCCAGTACAATGCGGCGACCAACAAGTCCGTAGTCGCGGTCGTGTGCGAGTTCAGCCGCAACATGATCGTGGACGATCGGGACCAGCCCATTGATGTCTCCGACCGGTCCCGGCTCCAGGCGCTGGTCGATCATGGCCTGCGCGCGCAACTCGGCGTGATCGGCCTCGCCACTGGCCTGCTCTTCGTCGAGCTCGATTTCTATGATCCGCACCAGTATCCGGCCGGGACTGCAACCGAGGACGCGCGGCACATCGTCATGCCCGCCGTCCCCTCAACCATTTCGGAGTATCAGGCCAGCCTGACCGAAATCCTCTCGGACTTGCGGCGGGTGGATTTCTCCGGGCTGTCGCGCAATCTCAACGCGGTGCTCACCACGGCCAATCAAAAGCTGCAGGCGGTGGACACGGCGCAACTGAGCGAGCATTGGGTCAAGACCGCCGACGCCCTGGAGGCGATGGCGAAGGACCCGGAGATCAAGAAGACGTTTGCCAACCTGAACGCCGCCGGCAACGATCTGCGGACGCTGATCGCCCGGTTAGACTCGCAGGTTCAACCGACGAGCGACAAGCTGGCCCAAACACTCGACGATGCCCGCAAGGCCCTGGCCGCGTTCAACGCGGCCGCCGTGACCACCCAGCGTTTCATTGCGGCGCAAAACGGTCTGGGTGAGGACGCAGGCCGGACGCTGCAGGAGTTCCGCGAGGCGGCGGCGGCGGTGCAACGCCTGGCTGATTTCCTCGAGCGCAACCCCAATGCGATCATCACCGGTCGCAAACCGGAGTAGTGATCCAACCGCGGAGACACAGAGGACACCATGAAGTCGAATGTCGACAGACGAGGGACGAAACACGGGCACGCTGATTCCGCTTCAAAACACGAGGCATCTCACATCTGGCATCCGCTTTCCGGTGTCTGCCTGCTGGCCGCCGCGCTCTGGTTGCTGACGGCCTGCAACCTGCCGCTGCCCAGGGCGCAATCCGACCAGACGCGCTACTATCTGCTCACCCCGGCCGAGATCCGCCCGGAGACGGACGCGACGGCGGCCGTGAAACGCTGGGTGGTGGGCCTACGCGCGGTGGATGTAGCGGCCTATCTCCGGACCAAATCGTTTGCCGTCCGCTCCCATGCCAACGAGGTGGCGTTTCTCGATTTCGCCCGCTGGGGGGAACCGCTCGACCTGGGCATGGCGCGCGTGCTGGCCGAGAATCTGCGGGCAGCCAAGAACGTGACGCGGGTCTCCCTGCAACCGTTTCGGGCCGACGATCAGCGGGATTTTGAGGTCGTCGTGAATATCAACGCCTGTGAAGGCACGGCGGACGGCGATGTGCGCTTCGCCGCCACCTGGCGGATTCCAGTTCCGGGCGGCTCGACGGCCACCACGGCGGAAGGGAACTACGCTGCCACCGGCCTGCGCTGGGATGGCCATGACTGCGGACAACTGGCGGCGCGACTGAGCGAGGCGCTGGCCGGCCTGAGCCGGGAGATTGCCGCGGCCCTGCCGGAAGAGCCGGCCAAGTAACTCCGGCCGGCAGGCAGGTCGGGCGGAAACTGGCGATCTACTTCAATACGGTGCCGATGCGCTCGAGCGCAGCGGTGACGTTCTCGCGACTGTTGAAGGCGCTGATGCGCACGTGGCCTTGGCCGCACCGGCCGAAACCGGCGCCGGGCGTGCAGACCACGCCGGCCTTTGTCAGCAGCAGGTCGAAAAAGGCCCACGAGTCGTGTCCGACATTGGCCCAGATATACGGGGCATTTTCGCCGCCGATGCAGGGGATGCCAAAGCGCCTCAGAGCGTCGCGGATCAACCGGGCGTTGCCGAGGTAGAAGTCAGCCAGGGCGCGCGTCTGCTGCCGGCCCTCGTCAGTATAAATTGCGGCGGCGGCGCGCTGGACGGGGTAGGAGACGCCGTTGAACTTGGTCGACTGCCGGCGGTACCAGAGTGGATGCAGCGGCTGGGCATGGCCGGCCGCGTCGGAAGCCACGAGCGTCTTGGGCACGACCGTGTAGGCGCAGCGCGTGCCGGTGAATCCGGCGGTCTTGGAAAAGCTGCGCAGCTCGATGGCGACATCGCGCGCGCCGGCGATCTCGTAAATCGAGTGGGGAATCTGCGGATCGCGGATGAACGTCTCGTAGGCGGAGTCGAAGAGGATGACCGCCCGGTGGCGTTTCGCGTAATCGACCCAGGCCGCGAGCTGGGCGCGGGTGGCGACGGCACCCGTGGGATTGTTGGGAAAGCAGAGGTAGATGAGGTCGACGGGCTGCGAGGGCAGGGCGGGCACGTAGCCGTTCGCCGGCGTGGAGTCGAGGTAGACAATGCCCTCGTAGCGACCGTCGCGATCGTAGCCGGTGCGGCCAGCCATGACGTTGGTGTCAAGGTAGACCGGATAGACAGGATCGGGGATGGCGACCCGGGTGTCCGCGGCAAAGATCTCCTGGATGTTGCCGCAGTCGCACTTGGCGCCGTCGGAGACAAAGATCTCGTCGGGTTCGATCGCGCAGCCGCGCGCCTGGTAGTCGTGCCGGGCGATGGCGTCGCGCAGGAAGGCATAACCCTGGTCCGGGCCATAACCCTTGAAGGTCTCACGCCGGGCCATCTCGTCGGCGGCGGCATGGAGCGCCGCGACGCACACCGGGGGCAGCGGCTCGGTGACGTCGCCGATGCCCAAGCGGATGATGGACCGCGCGGGGTTGGCCTTCTGGAACTCGGCGACCCGGCGGGTAATGTCCGCGAAGAGGTACGACGCCTTGAGCTTGATGTAGTGTTCGTTGATGCGGATCATCGTGGTGAAGGCGGGCGGAGGAGGAGAGGCGAGGGGGACGGCGCGGAGGCCGCGCCGCGCGTACCGCGGCAAAGGACTTGATTAAAGTTGGTCCCACCGGGATAGTTCAAGTCCGGTCTTTATTGTGCGGCACCCCTTCGGGTACATCGCACCGCCTTCCGCCATGCAAGTGATCGCCTCAATTTTCGACATGCAGTCCACCGCGGAGAACCTGCGGTCCAAGGATCGATTGATCGGCCTCGTGCCGACGATGGGTGCGCTCCACGAGGGGCATCTCAGCCTCATCCGGCTGGCCAAGGAGCGCGCCGACACGGTGATTGTGTCGGTCTTTGTCAACCCCACGCAATTTGGACCGAGCGAGGATTACACCAATTATCCCCGCGATCTGGGCCGGGATCTTGACCTGTGCGAAAAGGCCGGCGCCGACCTGGTGTTCACGCCCGCCGTGGAGGAGATGTATCCCAAGGGTTTTTCGACCTATGTCAGCGAGGAGCTGATCTCAAAGCCCCTGTGCGGCATCTCGCGGCCGGCCCATTTTCGGGGCGTGACTACGGTTGTGGCCAAGCTTTTCAACATCGTACGCCCCGATCTCGCCGTCTTCGGCCAGAAGGACGCGCAGCAGATTGCGGTGATCAAGAAGATGGTCAACGACCTCCACTTCTGCGTCGACATCGTGACGGCCCCGACCGTGCGCGAGCCGGACGGTCTGGCCATGAGCTCGCGCAACCGGTACCTCACCGCGACCCAGCGGGGAGAGGCGCTTGTGATTTCCCAGGCGCTGCACAAGGCAAAAGAAATGGTGGAGAGCGGTGTCCACAATACCGACCGGCTCATCGCCGAGGCCACCCACCTCATGGGCAACCGACGCCGCGTGCGCGTGATCTACGCGTCGATTGTGGACCGCTGCACCATGGAGGCTGTGCGCGAGGTCCTGCCTGGCAAGGCGATGATGGCCATTGCGGCCTGGGTCGATGAGGTGCGGTTAATCGACAACATCCTGCTCTGAGCCAGGAGCAGCAAGACCTCGTTGCGGCCTTTCCGTGGGCACTATTCCTGCCTACCGGCAGAACCCGTCGCCGGCCCGCCTCGGCAGCGCGCACGATTCCACTGTGAGAAAACACCAGTTCCGCTCTGAAAACCGCCTCTGAAAAATCCTGTGAATAACTTGTCAGCAAGGACCGTTGCAGAGAAAAACGCCCTGTCCCGGCGCGGCGGATCCCTGCGACAGCTAGGCTTCACAGGCATTACTTGATCCGGAGTCGGAATGCCGGCCTGCCGGGAGGCGGGAGGGCACGTTTGAATCAAGAATCCAACCCAGCGAGCCTGAGCAGGGTTCCGAAGGCATCAAGATGTGCCTTTCCGCATAAGGTGTTTGGACGTAATACACGGGTAACAATAAACATGCGCCTGTTTTTACCAAATGATGATTCTGACCATAAGCTCCTTCAGGAACTGCAATCTACCGTGGCTGCTTTCGGTCAAAAGGCGGGGAGCGAACCGACCGTCGGATCGGTTAATAAATGTCCGCCCGTCGAGCCAGCGGATGGACAATTTTCTCCGAAAATCCCCTAATTGCGTATGTTACGGAGAGGTGAACGGAGTTTGTGAAGAAGTCGGGACCCGATTGGCGGACCACCTGCGCAGGACCCGCTAAATCGTGTCTTCATGACTGACGATTTGACGACCCGCCCCGGCTGGCTATCGCGCCGCGGCTGCCGTGGCCGCCGGGGGAGCGACCACCACGTCGATTCCCTTGGCGCGAAGGGCGTTCACGAGCGGTTCCGGCGCCTGGGCGTCGGTCACCACTGCATCGATCGGTTCGAAATCGGAAAGGAAGAAGGTCGACCGGCGGTTGAACTTCATGTGGTCGAGACAAAAGATCACCTTCGCCGCACCGGCCATCATCGCACGCTGAATATCCACGAGCAGTGCGTGCGAGTTGTAGACGCCCTCTTCGCAAATGCCGCTGCCGCTCAAGATGGCCACATCGGCATGCACGCGGGAGAACGTCTCCACTGCGTGGGGCCCAACCAGCACACCCAGCCGCGGATAGATAATTCCTCCGGACACCAGCACCTCCTGTCGGCTTGACCCCGAAAAGAGATTGGCGACGGGCAGCGAGTTTGTGATCACTTGGGCGGCCCGGTCGCCAAGATTTCGAGCGACATGGTAACAGGTGGTTCCACTGTCGATGATGATATTCTGCCCGGGCTGGATCAGCTCCGCGCAGGCCGCGCCGATGGTCTCCTTCTCATCAACCTGGCGGCTGTCGCGAACATTGAACACGAACTCGTCCGTCCTTGGCTGAAGCGTCCGTGCTCCACCATGGGTGCGCCTCGCTTTCCCGGCCCGCTCAAGTTGAGAAAGATCGCGCCTGACGGTCGACACCGATGTTCCGACCCGCCGCGCAAGTTCATCGAGCGACGCGAATTCAGCCTCCTGTAGATAGGCTTCAATTCTCGACTGGCGCTC
The DNA here is from genome assembly GCA_003153035.1 of Opitutia bacterium. GTDB lineage: Bacteria > Verrucomicrobiota > Verrucomicrobiia > Opitutales > Opitutaceae > Fen-1467. The sequence continues at coordinate 4,863 of PMBT01000052.1, read as the reverse complement.
CTCGGACTGCATCTTGATGGAAGAGGTTGAAAGATTTTGGGAGATATTGCAACTTTTTCTTTGACTAATTGAGACATTTCTATCAGAAATTGATCTTAACTTACCATTTTCTCTTATGCTTTCGCCTTCTATCTTACCCCACCGCGCCCAGGTCGAGCACTTGGTGCGCCGCGCTCTTTACGAGCGGCTGGGGCGGAGGCCACCACGCGAGGCGCTCGCGCCCAATCCGCTCGTGGTGAATGTAAGCGCGCGCCATGGCCACCTGACCCCGCAGGCGGTCGAGACGCTGTTTGGCCAGGGGCGCACGCTCACGCCGATAAAATGGCTGTATCAGAAGGGTCAGTACGCGGCGCAGGAGTCGGTCACCCTGATCGGCCCGCGCAGCCGGGTGATTTCCAACCTCCGCATCCTCGGCCCCTGCCGTGACCTCAACCAGGTCGAGCTCGCTCTCACCGACGCCATCGCGCTGGGCTTCGAGGTTCCGATCCGCCAGTCGGGCAGCATCGCCGGCACCCCCGGCTGCATGCTCATGGGACCGAACGGATTTCTCGAGCTGCCGGAGGGCGTCATTCGCGCCGCCCCTCACGTGCACATGAGCCCCGATGATGCGGCGTTCTACGGCGTGAAGCCGGGCGATTACCTGAGACTTCGCGTCGGCGGCCCCTGCGGCACCACTTTCGACCGCCTGCTGGTGCGCGTGCATGCCGACTTCCGGCTGGAGGTGCACATCGACACCGACGAAGGCAACGCCTGCGCGCTCCAGTCCGACACGCCCGTCGAACTTCTGAAGTAATCCGTCCCCGAATTTCATGATAACCTCAACCCTCATCCATCCATCAATATGAGTGATTCCATCGGCATGATAGAAACCCGTGGCTATGTTGGCTCCGTCGAAGCCAGCGACGCCATGGTCAAGGCGGCGAGTGTCTCGCTCGTCCGCCAGATCCAGATCGGCGGCGGTTTTGTGACCGTCGTCGTCAAAGGCGACGTTGGCAGCGTCAAGGCCGCTGTCGAGGCTGGCGCTGAAGCCGCCAAACGCGTCGGCGAGCTGGTCTGCTCGCACGTCATCCCGCGTCCGCATCCGGAGCTGCTCAAGCAGATCGGCATGTGATCGGGCGCCCACCTCAACTTCAAATCCACTTTTTCTCATGACACAGGAAGCATTAGGCATGATTGAAACGAAGGGACTCTGCGCGCTGCTCGAAGCCGCGGACTCCGCCCTCAAGGCCGCCAACGTCACCATGACCGGCTACGAAGCGGTTGGCAGCGGCTATGTGGCCGCGTTTTTCCGCGGCGACGTCGCCGCCGTGAAGGCCGCGGTCGACGCGGGCGCCGAGGCCGCCGGCTCGGTTGGCGAAGTCGTCAGTGTGCAGGTCATTCCCCGTCCGCACGAGGAACTTGCGCTGCTCGGTCGCTGGATCTCCGGCACCGCGGTCTGAAGATTCGCGGTCCGGCGCGGGCGCCGGCCCTCTGCGGGGCGGCCGCGTGCAGCCGGCCGCTTGTCACCGTCCATGAACATCCTTGTCGCCAATCTCGGCTCGACCTCCTTCAAGTTCCGTCTCTTCCGCTTTGACGAAGCGGGAGCGGCGCTGCTGGCCAGGGGCGGCTATGAACGGGTGACCGATCACGGCCGGGCCATCGACGACTGCCTCGCGGAGCTCAAGGCCGCAGGCCACGTCCAGTCCGCGTCGGATCTGCACGGCGTCGGCTTCAAGACGGTGCTGGGCCGCAATCTCACCGGCTGTGTGCCCGCCGATGAGCGGGTGATCGCCGCGCTCGAGGGATTCAAGGACATCGCCCCGGCGCACAATCCGCCTTACGCCGCGGGCATCCGACGGTTCCAGGAGAAACTGCCCGGCGTGCCGCTGGTGGCGCTCTTCGAAACCGCTTTCTACCAGTGGATGCCCGAGGCCGCGACCCGTTATGCCGTGCCCGAAACCTGGTATCAGGCCGGCGTGCGGCGCCACGGCTTCCATGGCGCGAGCCACAAATTCATTGCCGAACGATCCGCCGAACTGCTCGGCCGCGACGACATCGCCCGGCGCGTCAGCGGGCTATACCAGGACGGTCCCGGCCCAGAATCCGGCCCGCCGCTGCGGGTGATTTCCTGCCACCTCGGCGGCAGCAGCTCCATCACCGGCATTCGCAACGGGCTGGCCGTCGGCACCAGCATGGGGCTCAGTCCGCAGTCCGGCCTGCCGCAGAACAATCGTGTCGGGGACCTCGATTCCGCGGCGGTGCCCTACATGCTCAAGACGCTCGGCCTGCCGCTGGCCGAGATTGAGCGCCAGTTGGTGCAGGAGAGCGGACTGCTCGGCCTTTCCGGGGTGGGCAACGACCTGCGCGACCTCCGCGCGGCCGCCGCCCAGGGCAACGCCCGGGCCCGGCTGGCCCTCGAGGTGTTCACCCATTCCGCCCGGCACTGGATCGGCGCGTTCCATTTTGAACTCGGCGGGTGCGAGGCGATCGTTTTCACCGCCGGGATCGGCGAAAACAACCCCGATCTCCGCGCGGCCATCCTCCGCGACCTCGGGCAGCTCGGCCTCGTGCTCGATCCGGCGAAGAACGAGGCGCTGCGGGGCGCCGAGGGCGAGATCTCCGCGCCGGCTTCGCGCGTCCGGGTTTTCGTCATCCCCGCCAACGAGGAACTCGTGGTCGCGCGCGAGACGCTCCGTTGCATTGCGGCGCGCAATTGAATTTCACAGCAACCCACAAACTCCAACTCCCATCATCCTATGTCCAAAGCCATCGGACTCCTCGAAACCCGGGGCCTTACCGCCCTCGTCACCGGCACTGACGCCATGCTCAAGTCGGCCAACGTCACGCTCGTCGGTCCCATGAAACAGGTCGGCAACGCGCTCGTGACCGCGGTCGTGACCGGCGACGTCGCCGCCGTCAAGGCGGCCACGGACGCCGGCGCCCAGGCCGCGCGCACCGTCGGCGAAGTCGTCAGCGTGCAGGTCATCCCGCGCCCGCACGACGACGTCCAGATCGTGCTGCCCAAGGCCGCCGCCCCCAAGAAATAACCTCTGTCGTGCGCAAGCCCGGCCGGCTTCCGGATTGCCCGGGTGCCGCGTCTGGTCGCGCCCCCGCCACCATGTTTCTCGCACGTGTCATCGGTCAGGTTGTCGCCACCAAGAAGGACGAGACGATGAAGGGGCGCAAGATGCTGCTGCTGCGGCCCCTGTTGGTCGACGAAGCCAATCCCGGCCAGTTCCGTCCGGGCGCCAACACCGTCGTCGCCATCGACACACTCGGCGCCGGCATGGACGAACTGGTCCTGTTCTGCCAGGGCAGTTCCGCCCGCCAGGCCACCGGCATGAAGTCGCTGCCGGTCGATGCGGTGGTCACCGGCATCGTCGATACCGTCGATGTCCTCAACCAGAAGATCTATCCCGCGAAAAAGTAGCCTCTGTAGAAGCCTGCTTGCGGGCGAATTATTCCTATGGCCAACATCCAACTTGACGAGAAGACCCTCCGCGCGGTGGTCGAAGACGTGTTGCGCAGAATCGAGCAGCCCGCCGCGGGCGGAACCAAGTCGGCTGCTCCGGTGCCGGTGTCCACCGCGATGCACCCGGCATCCGCCCGGACCGGCGCGCACCGCGGTCCGCATTTCGGCGTTTTTGAGGATGCCAAGGAGGCCTGTGCCGCCGCGCAGGATGCTTTCCTGCAACTGAAGGAAAAGGGAATCGCAGGCCGCTCCAAGGTCGTCGAAATCATCAAGGAGCTCGTGACAGCCAAGGCGGTGGAATGGGGCAAGTTCGAATTCGAGGAGACCAAGATCGGCCGTCTGGAACACAAGATCGAGAAGCTCCAGATCGTGAAACTCGTGCCGGGCGTCGAGTGGCTGAAGCCCTACGCGCTCAGTGGCGACCACGGCATTACGCTGGAAGAATTCACGCCGTACGGCGTCGTTGCCGCCATCCTCCCGGTGACGCATTCCGTGCCCACGCTCAGCGGCAACATCATCAACATCATCGCGGCCGGCAACTCGGTCGTGTTCAACCCGCACCCCGGCGGGGCGCGCTCGGCCACCCTCGCAGTGCGCGCCTACAACGAGGCCATCCACGCCGCGCTCGGCATCGAGAATCTGATCTGCACCATCGAAAAGCCTTCGCTGGAATCATTCGACGCGCTGACGAAGAACGAATTGGTTCGGTTGATCTGCGTCACCGGCGGCCCCGCGGTCGTCGCGGCCGCCATGAAGTCCGGCAAGCGCGCCATCTGCGCCGGTCCGGGCAATCCGCCAGTGCTGGTCGATGACACGGTGGATCCCGACAAGGCCGCGCGCGACGTCATCCAGGGCGGCGCCTACGACAACAACCTCCTCTGCGTTGGTGAAAAGCAGGTCTTCGTCCTCGACCACATGGCCGGTGCGTTCATGCGCGGCCTCGAGAAGGCCGGCGCTGTGCAGCTCAACCGCTCGCAGCTGGAAAAGTTATCGGCCGCCGCATTCACTATGTCGAAGGACGCCGGCGGCTGCTCGCACTCGGTCCTCAACCGCGCCCTGATCGGCCGGGACGCCGCTGTCCTCGCGCGGGAGGCCGGCGCCACGGTGCCCGCCAATACACCGATGCTTTTTGCCGAAACCGGGCTCGAGCATCCGTTTGTGATGGAAGAGCAGATGATGCCCATGCTGCCCGTCGTGCGGGTGAAGAGCGTCGAGGAGGGAATCGACTACGCATTCCGTTCCGAGCACGGCTACAAGCATTCCGCCATCATCCACTCGCTGAACGTCGACCGCATGACGCGGATGGCCCGCACGCTTGACACCACGTTGTTCGTCAAGAACGGCCCGAGCGTCGCCGGCTTGGGCCTGGGCGGCGAGGGTTATCTCAGCTACTCGATCGCCACCACGACCGG